>JAPYTP010000077.1:9394-25947 GCA_029941885.1 Myxococcota bacterium | reverse complement strand
CTCCTGACCGGGAGTCGTCTGGAGCGTGGCGCCTACGGCGCCCACGCGGTCGTTTGCGCCCTGGTTCGCTTTCTGCACACAGACCTCTACGATTAGGCCCCGCGCCCGCCCGTCGCGAATCACGCTGGACGACATCGATCGAATCGTCCCCGAGAGAGCGACCAGATCAGATCAGGACCAAGGAGTATCCCGCATGAACCCCCAGGACCAACCCATCGAGGGCGTGGCCGATTTGCTCGGGTATTTCCGTCGAGCGGAGACGCCGCGCGCAGATTGGGCCGTCGGGACGGAGCACGAAAAGGTCGGCGTCTACGCGGACACCGGCGACCGGGTCCCCTACGAAGGGCCCTATGGAATCGGCGCGCTGCTCGAGAAGATCGCGAGCGCGATCGGCTGGGAACGCGTCGAGGAGCGCGGCCGGATCATCGCCCTATCAAAGGACGGTGCGAGCATCACCCTCGAGCCGGGCGGGCAGATCGAGCTCTCGGGTGCCCCACTCTCGGAGAGTCGTGAAACCTGTTCCGAGTTCAACACCCATGTCGATCTCGTCAAGAGACTCTCCGACGATTTCGGGATTGCCTGGCTGGGGCTCGGGATCGATCCCTTCCACGAAGTCAATCACATCCCGACGATGCCGAAGCGGCGCTACGACATCATGCGCGCCTATCTGCCGACCCGTGGTGGGTTGGCGCTCGACATGATGCACGCCACGGCGACGGTGCAGGCCAATCTCGACTACGGGAGCGAAGAGGACATGATCCAGAAGATGCGCGCGGCGCTCGTCGCAACGCCCGTCATCTCCGCCCTCTTTGCGAACTCGAGCATCTCGGGTGGAAAGGAGAATGGCTACATCTCGAAGCGGCTGATCATCTGGCGGGATACGGATCCCGATCGCTGTGGTCTGATCCCCTTCGTCTTCGACCCCGACTTCGGGTATGCGAGCTACATGGAGTGGGCGCTCGATGTGCCACTCTTCTTCGTCATTCGCGACGGCACCTATCACGCGGGGGATGGCACGACGTTTCGGCAATTCATGTCGAAGGGGTTCGAGGGACTGCGCCCGCTGTTGAGTGATTGGGATACGCATCTAACGACACTCTTTCCGGACGTACGTCTCAAGAAGATCATCGAGGTGCGCGGCGCGGACACCGTCCCGCGAGAGCTGATCTGCGCGCTGCCGGCGGTCTGGAAGGGGATCCTCTACGACACGGATGCCCTCGCTGCGACCGGGGAACTGCTCGGGGCCGCCACGCCCGAGCAGCTCGATATCGGTCAATTGGATGTGGCGAAGCGCGGGCTCCGGGCGGAGATGGGCGATCGCAAGGTGCTCGACATGGCGCGGGAATTGGTCGCGATCTCGAGTGAGGGTCTGGCCCGAATCGCGAAGGCCGGTTACAGCAGGAGCGATGAGCGTGGTTTCCTCGACCCGCTCCACGAGCAGGTCGCGAAGGGCAAGAGTCCCGGCCAGGAGATCGTCGAGTCCTGGCACGGGGAGTGGGGCCGAAATCGCGAGCGCTTGATCCAGGCGACGCGCTACTGATAGTCTCGGGGCGACCGCGTACCCCTCTGCTCGGGGCGGCGGCCTCGAATTGGACGACCGAATTGATGGACCAGATCCCAGCTGCGACCCGGTAGAGAACGGATGAGCGAAGAGAGCCGACCGAGAATTCTGATCGTCGACGACGAGGAAGCCATCCTCGAGACGATGACGTTTACCTTCATGGACCTCTACGATGTCCTGACAACATCGGATCCCACCACGGCCCTTCAGATCATGGAGGAAAATGAGCCGATCGCGGTCGTGATCACGGATCAGAGAATGCCCGGGATGACCGGCGTCGAGCTCCTCAGCGAAGTCTACGAGCGGTTTCCCGAGACGGTTCGCATCATCCTGACCGGGTTTGCCGACTCGGGAGCGACGATCAAGGCGATCAACGACGGCCATATCTACGGGTATGTGAACAAACCCTGGGAGCCGGACGAGCTGAAGGCAATCGTGCGGCGGGCCTCGGAGTTCCACGCGCTGAGCGTCGAGAATCACCGCCTGCTCGACGATCTACGCGATTCCAATCTCTTTCTCGAGGCGGTGATGGACCGGCTGCGAACCGGCGCGATCGCACTCGGTCGAGACGGGATCGTGCGTGCGGTCAACAAGCCCGCGACCGCCTTCATCGGCCTCGAAGAGGATATCCGGGGCCGTTCGATCGAAGAAGTGCTCGCGAGCAATCACCTCGAAGAGTTGGCGATTCGCGTTCGCGCGCTCGCGGAGGAATCCGGTGGGCGCTTCGAGGAGGTCGATATCGGTGACGGTGCGGGCCATCGCGTGAGGGTCTCGAGCCAGGCTCTGGCGGACGAGGTGGGCGAGACGATGGGACGGGTGATCCTCTTCAAGGAGATCTCTCACGAGCCCCTCGCACGGGATTTCGAAGGGATCATCGGTCGGGTCTTCGACACCAAGTCGAGTGAACGCGGTGTCTTGCGTGACGCACTCCAGAAAGGGCTCGGCGAACTCGCGAGCCTGGGAGAGAGCGTCTCCGGGGTCGGGGTCGAATCCGCGAACATGTCGGAACTCGGCGAGCGCGTGTCCCGGACTCAGACCGCCATCGGAAATTGGCTCGACATCGACGATGCGATGGCGGGGGATGATTTTCCAGACGCGCAATTACTGCGGGACCGGCTGAACGTGGCGGCCCAGCGCTGGCCGCGATCTCCGGGCCTGCCCGAGGGCATCGTCGCGCTGACAAGGGCGGTCGAGGACTACTACGAGAGCGGCGAGAACCCTCGCCAACGGATCCTGTAATTGGCGGGCGCCGAGGTCCCCGCGTCAACGTCCCCGGTGTCGACGGGCACGCCGGATGCCGCAGCGGGGGTGGCCCTACCGAGACTCGAACTTCGCGTCGAGCGGCTCCAGCTGACCTTCCGATTCACCTTCGCCTTCCACGCAAGAGAAGTTCGCTTCGAGATCGCCCAGGGAGATGCCGATTTCGAACGGATCTTCCCGGAGACCTTTTCATTCAACGCCACTCGCCACGATCCGACGGAGCTCTTCCTTCAGCTCGACGATCTGCTGACCAAGACTCGCCTGCTCGGGTCGGGTGCGAGCGCGAGGGACGTGCGGAATCTGATGGCGCGGATGCTCTCGGAGGCGCCCCACTATCTGGACGGACTCTGCCAGCATCTCGAGGAGTCTGGCCGGCTGCGCGCGGATGCGCGGGTGCGCTTTCACCAGGACGTCGCGCTGCTCGCGCAGATTCTGCTCCGTTTCGTCGAGACCCACGAACTCGACGGTGGCCGCCAGCTTCGAGTGGCCGCGTTCTCGCTTCGCCGTCGAATCTACGAGTCGCTGCGGGTGCTCGTCGAGGAGCGCGTCGACCCCGACTATCTCCAGGCCTATATCGACGGAGAGGCGCAGCTCGTCGATCCGGGAGATGACCCGACGGAGAGCGGCTTCTTCCAGGTACTCGAGTCCGGAGGGGCCGAGGCGACCAACCGGATGATCCTGCGAATGGCCGAGCGCGCCTTCTATCTCTGGCTCGAAGGCGTGTGCCTCGATGAGGAGAATCAAGCCTTCGAGAAGGAAGATTCGCCCTTCGGCGATCGTGAGGCGGAGGTCCTGGCCGCGATCACCGTGGCGGGTGCGGGTGGTTTCGAGCGCAGGAGCGACCTGATGCCCTTCCTGCGTCGCTCCGATCGCAACTGCCAGCGAATCCTGGGCAAGCTCGAGCGGTGGTTCCTCCGCGTCTACGACATCCGCCATTCTTCGGCGATCATCAATCACCGTGCGGGCCTGGGAGACGGTGATCAGACCGCCGATCGCAACCTGAGCTGGCACACACCGAAGATCCATGCCGGCGTGCTCGTGTTTCTGCTCTTGCCCTTCGGGACTGCGATTTTTGCGTACGACAGCGCACCACACTTCTTCGACCTCCTCTGCTCCGCCGAGGTCTTCGTGGTGAATTCCGCGGCGGCCTGGTTTCTCCTCTACCGCTTCTGCTGGAAGCGGGATCTCTCCTTCTTCCACGCCTCGGTGCCGCGAATCGGCGCCGGAATCATCGTCGGGTACCTACCCGTTTTCCTGATCGACGAGGTCTGGGACCTAGCGAGCCGTCCGAATGCCGCCCTCGACTCCGTGGCGGTCTTTCTTGGCCTCGTGACGCTGCTCTACGTCTACGTCGAAATCGCGCGGCGGATTTCGGATACGACGGTCGCCTTCGCGCGGGCGCGTGCGATCTTTCTGCTGGGGATCGTCGAGGCTTTCTGCGTCGGCATCGTGATGACGAGTCTGGTAGGGCCCTTCATGGTCGCCCGAAACTGGTCGCCGCCCTCGGGCGAGGTCGCGGTCGAGGCCCTCCGAGAGAGCATGCCGATGATGATTGGCGAGCTGCCCCATATCGTGGGCGTCGCGCCGCTCTACGTCTTTCCCTCCGCGATCCTCCTGATGACGTTTCTGTCGTTCTTCATTGGTGTCTTTCTACAACTGATGTGGGAAGAACTCCCGATCACCGAGCCGCTCTGACGGTGGAGGGAAGACTCTTGCCTTCCTCTGCACGCCTTCAGACAGCGATTCCGGGTAGCGGGTCGCAGGGCCGATCCGTAGACTCCGACGATGCTTGGGGGGTCCGGTGCCCCGATCCCTCATCCCAGCCGTATGGGGCTGGAAAGTAGAGTCAGTTGAAAGGAGATTGCATGGAGTCCGAGCACCGCCGAGTGCTCATCATCGGCAGCGGACCGGCGGGTTACACCGCCGCCATCTACATGGCCCGCGCCGGACTCGAGCCTCTGATGCTCGCGGGTCTGAACTTCGGCGGTCAGCTGATGATCACGACCGATGTGGAGAACTATCCCGGCTACCCGGAAGGCGTAACCGGGCCGCTCATGATGGAAGAGTTCCAGAAGCAGGCGGAACGCTTTGGCACCGAAATCCTTTTCGAGGACGCGGTTTCCGTTTCCTTCGAGTCCAGACCCTTTCGGGTGACGACAGACAAGAAGGCCTACACGGCCGATGCGGTCGTGATTGCGACCGGCGCGTCGGCGCGCTGGCTCGGTCTCGAATCCGAGGAGCGATTGGTCAACAACGGCGTCTCCGCCTGTGCGACCTGCGACGGCGCGCTCTTCCGGAACAAGCCGATGGCGGTCGTCGGTGGTGGCGATACCGCGCTGGAGGAAGCGCTCTTCCTGACGCGTTTCGCGACGAAGGTCACGCTCGTGCATCGCCGGGGCGAACTGCGAGCTTCGAAGATCATGCAGAATCGTGCGATCGAGAATGAGAAGATCGATTTCGAGTGGTACTCGGAAGTCGACGAGGTGCTCGGGGACGAGTTCGTGACCGGTATTCGACTCAAGGACACGCGCGACGGGACGACTCGGGAGATCGACCTCGAGGCGCTCTTCGTGGCGATTGGACACCAGCCCAACACATCCTTGTTCAGGGGTCAGCTCGACATGGACGATGCGGGGTACTTGTGGGTTGGAGCGGGATCGACCTACACCTCCGTCCAGGGGGTATTCGCATCGGGTGACGTTGCGGATCCGACTTACCGCCAGGCCGTGACGGCGGCCGGAACAGGCTGCATGGCCGCCATCGATGCCGAACGCTGGTTGGCCGAGCAGGGTATTGGTTGAGACGAGGGAATGATCGGCCGCGGCCGAGCGGGGCCGGGGCTAGCAGCGTCCGAGAACGGGCCACGGAGGAGCACCGACGAATGAGTCTCAGTCGGGAACACTTCGAAGAACTGACGAAGCGATCACCCGACATCATCGTCGGGACGGATCGCAAGGGCCGAGTGGTCTATTTCAACGACGGTGCGCACGACTGCCTCGGCTACGACAGCGACGAAGTGATCGGAGAGTTCGTCGGTATCTTCTACCCGAGCGTCGAAGAGGCTCGGCGCGTCGGCGACGCGATGCGCGACAATGGCAACGGCGGCGTAGGAGTCTGCAATACCCTCGAGACGCGGTTCGTCGCGCGCTCCGGAGAAGAGATCCCCGTCGCGATCTCGGCGACCCTCCTCTATGACGAGAAGGGTGAAGAAGACGGGACGATCGGCTTTGCCAAGGACCTTCGGGAGATCCTGCACAAGGACCAACTCGCCACCCTCGGCGAAGTCGCGATCGGTCTCTCGCACGAGATCAACAACCCTCTTGCCGTCATCGTCAACCAGGCCACGCTGCTCGAAAACGATATCGCCCGGACCGTCGGAGAAGGAGACTGCTCCGTCGAGAACGAGCGCCTCGATGCGATTCGCCGAGAAGTCGCCCGGATCTCCGACATCGTCGAGCGCCTCGGCGAGATGGTCAAGAGTGACAGGTACGAGACCATCCACTACGTGGGTCCTGCGCGAATGGTCGATCTACGCAGCGAGGATCGGAAACGCTACGAGCCGGACGACCGGCTGAAGGGCCTGCGAATCCTCGTCGCGGACGACGACGCAGGGATCAGCCGCACGCTTCAGGAGATGCTCGAGGCCGATGGTTGTGAGGTCGAGACGGCCGAAAACGGCGAGCAAGCACTCGAGACGCTCGCGACGGCCCGTTTCGATTTGCTGCTCTCCGATGTAGTGATGCCCCGCATGGACGGCCACGAACTCTATCTACGTGTGCGCGAGTCCTACCCCGATCTGCCGGTGTTGATGATGACGGCCTTCCATTACGACAAGGATCACATCATCAAGCGGAGCCGGATGGAGGGTCTCGAGGGCGTGATCTTCAAGAAGCCCGTCGACCCGGATCGGCTTCGTCGTACGATCGCCGAGTCCGTTCGGAAGCGTTGATCGCGCGACTTTACGCGCCGTCGGCCGCGGATCGGGCCGGCCCTTCGGGTCGATCGCCTATCTCGACCCCGTGAGTTCCTCGATGCGGGCGTGAAATTTCCGCATCGCCTCGATGCATTGGCTGCCGCGGGGTCCAGAGAGGCGGTCCCCGATCAGGCGTCCGCTTCTCTCTCCGTCCGCCTCGTGAAAGGAGATCTCACCGCCGAGCGCGTTTGCGAAGAACTGTAGATCGACGACTTCCATCCGCTGATCCTGGGTCTTGAAGATCGAAAAGGGCACGATTGCTTCACCGCCCCGAATTCGAGTCTCGAAAAAGCTGACGCTGCGCGGCGCGTCGTCGTCTGGATCCCCTGACGGTAGGATCAGACAGGAATTGGGCCCCGCCTGATTCTCGGCGTAGTCGCCGTCTGTACTCGAGTCCTCGCTGTATCCGTGACGCGCCTCGTAAGGGAGCGAATCGGTGTCGAGTTGAGTCGAAGTCAGTACGAGAATCGCGTCGATCGGAGCGCGGGATCGATCGAGGTCGATCTCGACTCGGTAGGTACCACGAAGATCGCCGTCGTTGCATGCTACCGACAGAAGACCGACTAACAGAAAGATCAGAAGTTGCGTTGATAGCGAGAGACTTCGACGGTGGGGAGCGGCGAATATCATGCGGGCCAGCCGCCCTGGATCCCGCCGATCAACATCAGATAGGTCACTCGGTAGCTCGTCTGAATCGAGTAGAGCCGCACGCCCCAACCCGAAAAGAGAGCGTCCGAGAGCATCGTCATCGCGACGACGCCGAACCCGATCAAGGTCCCCACGCCGAGACCGGTCGTCACTGAATCGAGGCCGAACCAGGAGAGTAGAATCGCCAGGCTGATCGAGGCGACGAAGCAGGAGAAGACGCTTCCCGCGATGGCGAGGCCGGGGGATCCGAGTTCGTCGTCGGATTTTCCGAGAGCGGCCCTCCAAGCGTTTCCGAATAGCGCAGGCGAATACCAGGCGGCGCTGAGGCCGCCCGCTCCGATCGTCGAAACGAGAATCGCAATCCAACTGAGGTCTGTGAGTTCCGGCATGGTCCCTTCCTGCAAGTCGCCAATTCTGGGGCAAGGGCCGGACTGACCCAGAGACACTCATCCTGGGATCGATCGGGATTCGGAGAGCGTGTAGGCTACCTTGCCCTGGCCGGATGTGGTGGGGAACTGTTGGCGGTTGCTCCCGAATCCGACGATTCGCGCCCGAGGATGAGTCGAAGATGGCCGAGTTCCATGTTCCACCGGGCCTCGCCCGGCCTCGTTCGATCGTCGTTCGCCGACCTCGGATCGATCTCTCGCCCTCCGTGCCAAGCGCGTCCGAGATCCCGCGTCACTGGTGGGGTGGAGACCCGTTCAAGACGCACTTTTTCGACGCCCTCTCGTCGACCTTTCCCTTTGGTGAATCGTTTTTCGTTCGCTCCGTCGGGTACTACGCAGACCGGGTCGACGACCCGGTCCTCAGTGCCGACATGCGTCTCTTTGCGGCACAGGAAGGACATCACAGCCGTCTCCACGACGAGCATGTGAAGCTTCTGATCGATCACGGGTACACCTTTCTCGAGACGCGAAATCGGGTGCTCGATGGCATCCTTCGCTGGCACAATCGCCGCACGCCCGCACTCGCCCTCGCGGTGACCGCGGCGCTCGAACACCTGACAGCGATCCTCGCCCGCCAACTCCTGCACGATCGAGGCGGCTGGGTCGCGGACATGGACCCGCGGATGGCGAGTCTCTGGCGTTGGCACGCGCTCGAGGAGGCGGAGCACAAATCCGTCGCCTTCGATGTCCTGATGAGAGTGGAGCCCAATCTTTTTCGGCGGAATTTCGCCATGACTCTCAATACGGGTGGACTGACCCTCGAGGTCTGCGTGCGCATGATCTACATGTTCTGGAAGGACGGGCTGCTCTTCAGTGGATCGACCTGGATGCGGGGCTGGCGATTTCTCTTCGGGCGCGGCGGATTTCTGCGCGGCGTCGACCGCGAATACCGAGCCTGGTATCGACGAGATTTTCATCCCGATCGGCTCGATGATCGCGACATGATCGCGGTGAATACACCGTTGATTGCGGCGGCAGGTGATTTTTTGGACTGATGACGAAAGAAGGATGACCCGAACCCGTTCCGATTGCTTTGTGAAAGCGTGGACGGAGTCAGGAGACCGCATTGTTCGAAACGCTGAGCGTGGAACTTCGGGGCGCCATCGGCGAGCTGCGGCTCGATCGCCCCGAGAAGCTGAATCCACTTTCGATTCTGGCGTTGGAAGAGGTGGCCGCTGCGTCTCGTTATTTCGACGAGCAACCGGAGATCAAGGTTGTCATCGTCTCGGGCGCCGGCCGCGCCTTCTCTGCCGGCGCAGACCTCGGCAGCTTCTCGGGGGCGCTCGACAAGACGACCCACGAAATTGCCGAAATCGGGCGTCGCATGGCCGATTCGCTGGAAGCGATGCGGGCGCTCTCGATCGCGCGGATCCATGGCTGGTGCATCGGAGGCGGCTTCGTACTCGCTTCCGCGTGCGACCTGCGAGTCGCGAGTGAAGACGCGCGCTTCTCGATTCCCGAAGTGGATCTTGGAATTCCACTCACTTGGGGTGGGATTCCTCGGATGGTTCGCGAGATCGGCCCCGCGCTCACGAAGGAGCTGGTTCTGACCTGCCGCCCCTTCGACGCCGAAGAGGCTCGCTCGATCGGGTTCTTGAATCGCGTGGTGTCCGCGGAGTCGCTCGAGGACGAGGTCGAGGAGCTCGCCACTCAACTTTCGAAGAAGGCCGCCCATGCGCTCTTTTCGACGAAGCGACACGTCAACGCCATCACGGACCAGATGGTCGGCACCACCCGGAGCTGGGCTGACGCCGACGGGATGGTGACCGCGTTTCAAGACGAGGAATGCAGACAGGTCAGACGAAGCTACCTGGCGGCCCGCGCCAAGAAGACACGGGGCTAGGGGCTCGAGGGACGAGGGATCGCACCCCGGCGCCCCGGCGCCGAGGGAAACCTCCCCGTGATCAGGGGCCGAGGGTGACGGCGATACCGGCGGCCTCGAGCTTGCCTTTCAGACCTTCCCGGAAGCCCTCCGTGATCGCGAAGGCGGATTCCTGAATGGCTGCCGTGCGGGCCTCGTTGATCGGGCCGAAGAGTTCGATGTTCTTCTTGCCGATCGGGGACTCGTAGAAGTCGATCAACGTGTGGATCTCTTCGACGGTGTAGTGCTTGGCGTAGATTGGCGTCCACAGATCGGTCAAGAATTCGACGTCCCCAAATTTCTTGCCGTAGGTCTCCATGGCCTGCTCGAGGACGATGTTCTGCATTGGCTCGGTCACCTCCTGACCGGATTGCGCGATCGTCATCAGCGCCTCGTAGGCCGCGCCGTTGGCGACGGACAACCCCATCTGCTCAACGGATCCCTGGAGCATGAGGTATTGGCGGATGGCCGCGCGGAATTTGGGATCGACCGCCTCTTCCTCGGCCCCTATCGGCGCTGCCAGAAGGGCGATGGACACGATTCCGGCGCACAGGGCCAGTGCCACTCCGAACGGGTGGGGAATCGAATTCGGGCGCTTGGACATTTCGTCGAACTCCTCGGTGGCCGCGTCCGCGGCGAGTCGGGATGGAAGAATCAGTCTCCGTGGCGAAGCGTGAGCGGGAGACGCCGTGGCTGGTGCGAGGCGGCCGGAGGATAGACGGCGGGACCGGGTCGTGCTTGCCCTTGGCGGTCGCAGAGCGGGTGTCGGAAGGGTGGCCGCGAGGGTCAGCCCATGGACTTCGAGGGCCCCGGCCTCGAGGAGTGCTTCCGCGGCGGCCTCGAGGGTGCTCCCGGTCGTCAGGACGTCATCGACGAGGCCGATCCGGCAACCTGAATCGATGGGGTCCTTCGCACGAAACGCGCCCCGCACATTATCGATTCGTGATGCGCCGGAGAGGGAGGCCTGGGCACGTGTCTCGTGGATGCGCTCGAGGAGGACGGGGGACCAGGGCAGGTGCAGACGCGCCGCGACCCGCCGGGTGATGGGATCCACGTGATTGAATCTGCGCTGGCGTCGCCGTCGCGGGTGCAGCGGGACGCTCACGAGCAGATCGAGTCCGGCCCCCGTCCGCTCCTGCGAGCGCTCGGCGAGTTCCTCCGCGAGGTACTCGATCACGAGAGAGACTGAAACAGCCGGCCCGAAGATGCCAACCGGATTCTTGAAGGCGGGGATCCAGCGCCGGATCGGTCCCTCGTAGCGGAGCAGCGCCTGACAGCGGTGCAGCGCGCTACCTCGGGAAAGACAGCCGGGACAGGCGCCGCCCTCGCTTGCGAAGGGATCCTCAGCGAATGCGATCGAGTTCGGGATCGGCATCAGACTCCCGCATCGTGGACATCCGTCGATGCGCCGCCACCATGGCAGAGCGAGATTGCAGCCGCGGCACAGTGGCGGCGAGCGCAGCGCGCGATCGGGTCGAGGGGGGACGTGGTCACCACACGCAGCGCAACGTGTGGGCGCGAGAGCCTCGAGCACCACCTGCCATTTCGAGATCATCGCCGGCCATTCGAGCGCCACGCTCGTGTTCTCGATCTGCACGTTCGGGAAGTGCTCTACTCGGGACGGGTTCTTCGAACGTGATCAGGCCGCCGGGTCGGCGAGATTCTTCTCAGTCAGGGATTCCATCAGGGGCCCGGGATTGGGGTCGACACCCTCGATCCCGAGATCGAGACGCGGTGCATCCCGCCACAGCCGCTCGAGATCGTATTGCACCCGTGTTTCGGGATCGAAGACGTGCACGACCGCGTCATTGCAGTCGATCAGGACCCAGTTGCCATCTTCGAGTCCCTCGACGCCGAGTGGCGCGTCACCGCTTGCTTTCAGGGCATGGATGATCGACTCCGCGACGGCGCGCACCTGTCGATCCGACCTTGCGGTCAGGATGATGAAGGAATCCGCATACGCCGTGAGCGCTCTCATGTCGAGAACGATCGGTTGCTCCGCCTTTCGCTCGAGGGCGGCCTCTACGATCGCACGCGCTTTTTGTTTGGGGTCGGGTACCGTCGGCTCGACTCGCGGATCGGAAGTCTCGTTCAACTCGCTCATTTCGCTCTCCAGTCGAAGCACCCGATCGCCCTGCGATCGCTCGTGTTCGTCTCGTTCTGGCCGCCTGGCATCAGTCTTCGCCAATCGGACGCGGACCGTATCGTCCGCTCACCTCGATTGATTCCCGAATCGTCTCCGGGACCAGGAAGCGGATCGATCGTCCTTCGCGACATTGCTCTCGTACCTTGCTCGACGAGATATCGATCGCCGAGATCGGAACGAGTTCGATCCTCGTTCCGGCCTTCCGGTGAATCGCGAGTTTCCCGTCCTCGCTGAACTCGAATGCGTCCCTCACGACGCCTGGAATTCGTTCAGCGAGATTTCCCAGCTGCCCCGGCGGCCGCGTCATGACAGCGAGATCCGTCAGCGCGAAGAGTGCCTCGGGCTCGCGCCATTCTCCCATCTCGGAAAAGGCATCCTCGCCGAGAATGAAGACCGTCCTGCGCCGATCCATCTCCCGCTCACGAATTGCCCGGAGCGTATCGGCGAGGAACGAAGGCCCCTTCCGGTCGATCTCGATCCGATCGACGGAGAACGCCTTGTGCTCTCCGATCGCTCGCTCGACCCAATCGAGTCGCTCCTCGCTATTCGCGATCGGATTTTCGGTGTCAGGCTGCTTGTGTGGTGGGATCGCGCTCGGAATGAAGAGAACGCGTTCGAGCCCAAGAGTCTCTCGCACCTCTTCCGCGGCACGCAGATGGCCGAGATGAATCGGGTTGAATGTGCCCCCGAACAATCCGATGCGAACGGCTGCAGGAGATCCGGTGGCTGATTCGCCCGTGGAGATCGGGACACGCGTTCCGCTCGACCGGTCGCTCATCCTCTGAGCTGTCCCTCCCCCATCAAGATGAATTTCCGAGTCGTCAGGCCTTCGAGACCCATCGGTCCGTAGGCGTGAAGCTTCGAGGTCGAGATTCCGATCTCCGCCCCCAGCCCGAGTTCGAATCCGTCTGAGAAGCCTGTTGAGCAGTTGACGCCCACGGTCGACGAATTCACGCGGCGCAGCCATTCCTGGCTGTTGGCGTAGTCGTTCGTGACGATGATCTCGGTATGGTTGGAGCCGTAGGTGCGGATGTGATCGATCGCTCGGTCCATCGAATCGACGACCCGTACGGCTAGGATCGGTGCAAGGAATTCCTCGGACCAATCCGCCGCGACCGCTGGGACGGCCTCGCCGAACATTTCACACGTCGTCTCGCAGCCGCGGATTTCCACACCGCTCTCGTGAAGGTCCTTGAGAACACTCGAAAGAACCGTCTGGATCGCACCACGATGGCACAGCAGTGTTTCGAGGCCGTTGCACACGGGCATCTGCCTCATCTTCGACTCATGCACGATCGCGACGGCCATCTCGGTATCCGCACTCTCGTCGATGAATACATGACACACGCCCGCGTCATGGGCGATGACCGGGATCGTCGACTCGGCCATGACTTTCCGAATCAGGCCGGTGCCTCCACGCGGAATGATCAGATCGATCGACTCGCTCAGTTTGAGCATGACGTCGATCGCCGCGCGATCGGTCGTCGGGAGGATCGTGATCGCATCTTCTGGAATTCCCGTGTCCCGAGCCGCGGCTCGAAGCTCGGCGCCGAGCGCCTGGTTCGAATGGAAGGCCTCGGACCCACCCCGCAGAATCACCGAGTTTCCCGCCTTGAGGCAGAGCGCTGCGGCGTCGACCGTCACATTGGGGCGCGCTTCGTAGATCATCGCGATCACGCCGAGCGGAATCGCCATCTGCCCGATGCGCAGCCCGTTCGGTCGCACGCTGTGATTCGTTATTCGACCGACGGGGTCCGGAAGCGCGATCACGTCGTTTAGGCCCTCGATCATGTCGGCCCACTTTGCGTCGGAGATTCCGAGTCGGTTCCGCATCGGCTCGGGGACACCCTTGTCCGCGGCGGCTTCGACGTCCCGGGCATTCGCCGCCATGATGAGGTCCCGAGCACTGTCGAGGCGTTCGGCGACGCAGGCCAGCCACGCATTCTTGGTTTCGGCGGAGATCTCACCCATCGCCGCGCTCGCAGTCTGCGCACGGCTCGCGAGATCCCGGATCTCGGCTTCCAGGTCCGCGGGCTTTTCGCCTGATTGGTGGAGAGTATCTGAGGAAGCAGTCATCGCAGGGATTTCTCGTGCGGGGGTTGGGGGTTTCGCCGACTCTTGCTGACGTGTGGCTCGCTGATCGGGGGCCTCGGTCAGCTTTCTCCGATCAGCACCAGATCATCGCGATGGATCACTTCATCGCCGTTCGAATATCCTAGCACTCGGTTGATTTCCTTCGTGGCCTGTCCGGTGAGCTTCGCGACATCACCGGACGAATAGCCGACCAGTCCGCGTGCGACCTCTTCGCCCCTCTCGTTCACGAGACGCACTGAATCTCCGATTTCGAAGCTGCCCCTCACTCGCAGGATCCCGGCGGGCAGGAGGCTTCGGCCGCGTTCCTTGAGGGCGCGAACCGCGCCATCGTCGATGACAATCTGACCTCGGGGTTTGGCGGTGAACGTGAGCCAATGTTTGCGGCCTCGCAGACGGTCGCCGGGGCTGAATAGAGTGCCGTGTCGTTCGCCCTTCATGATCTTCTGAAGCAGTCCGTCGATCTTTCCATTACACAAAATGGTGGCGGCGCCCGAACGTGCGGCGTTCTGGGCAGCCTCCAGCTTCGTGACCATGCCACCGCTTCCGAAGCGAGAGCCGGACCCGCTCGCACTGGCTTCGATCGCGGGTGTGATCTTCTCGACCGTGCGAATCAGCGGCGGTCGGGGTTCACCCGGCTCCGGGGCGCATTCGTACAAGCCATCGACGTCTGTCAGGATCACGAGCAGATCGGCTTCGACGACGTTCACGATCGTGGCGGCAAGGTTGTCGTTGTCGCCGAAGCGAATCTCCTCGGTCGCGACGGTGTCGTTCTCGTTCACGATGGGAATGACCCCGAGGCGTAGCAATTCGAGCATGGTGTGCCGGGCGTTCAAGAAGCGTTCACGCTCCTCGAGTCCGGTTCGAGTCAGCAGTATCTGGCCGACCGTCCGATCGAGACGCGCGAAGCGACGCTGGTAGAGTTCGACCAGACCGATCTGACCCACGGCCGCGGCGGCTTGCTTCTCACGCACGGTTCGGCCGACATGAGTCCAACCGAGTCGATGTGCGCCCACCGCGATCGCACCAGAAGAGACGACGACGATCTGGAGGCCGTCCTCCATGAGTGCCGCAACGTCGCGCGCGATTGCAGTGAATTTCCTGGGGCGGAGCCGTCCATCGTGTGTGATCGTGCTCGACCCGATCTTGAGCACGATCCGCTTGGCGCGGGGAATCAGCCCCCAGCTGTCTTCATCGCCCATCAAATCTTCCCCGGCCGGCCGACGCGTTCGTGGTGCCGCGCTTCTTCGCTTGCTCTTTTCTCTTCTTCTTGACGCGCATCATAGACCGCGTCGAAGGTCTCGAGGAGCAACGTGTCGAGACCGAGGGATGCCGCCGCCGAGATGCGCCGAACCGTGATTTCTCGCGCGGCGAGAGAAGCTTCGAGATCTGCGACGACCGACTCGTCATGAATCAGGTCGCCTTTGCTCAGCACGACGATTTCCCGTCGCGTCAGCAACTCCGGTCGATAGCGGCCGAGCTCACGACGAATGGCATCGTAGTCCGCGAGCAGATCGCGTCCTTCGACGATCATCGCCTCGAGATCGAGCAGGTGGATGAGTACACGGGTGCGTTCGACGTGCCGGAGGAATTGATGGCCGAGTCCGGCCCCATCACTCGCTCCTTCGATCAGGCCCGGAATATCGGCGACGACGATCCGACGGTCGTCCCGCTCGACGACGCCAAGGGAGGGGACGAGGGTCGTAAAGGGGTAATTCGCGACCCTGGGTCGAGCCGCGGAGATTCGCCGGAGAAGTGTGGACTTGCCCGCGTTCGGAAATCCGACGAGTCCAACGTCCGCCATCAGCTTCAGTGATAGTCGAAGTTGGCGGGATTGGCCGGGCTTTCCGGGCTTGGCGAAATCCGGTGCCTGTCGTGTGGAGGTCTTGAAGCGGGCATTTCCGAGTCCGCCCTCGCCTCCGCGCGCGACGACGACGCGCTGGCCGTCTTCGACGAGGTCCACAATTGCCGTCGACTCTTCGAGCTCAACGACATCGGCGGTATCGCCGACTTCGAAGACGAGTGTCCCGATCGGAACCCTGATCTCGATGTGCTCGCCGGAGGCCCCCTTCCGGTTTGAACTGCCTCCATGCGCGCCGCTCGGCGCCTTGATCGTTCGCGCGGATTTGAAGTCGAGCAGTGTTCCGATATTCGTATCCGCGACGAGAATGACGTCGCCCCCCCGACCCCCGTCTCCGCCATTCGGACCGCCGCTCGAAACAAACTTTTCTCGCCGGAATCGCACGACGCCGTTACCACCCGTTCCCGAGTGGACCTCGATCTCGGCTTCGTCGACGAAGAGGTTTGCGTTTTTCATGGCGATCGCCTCGGAGGGAGACACACAGAGTTGGTTGCGGCCTCGTCAGGCCCAAAAAAAGACGCGCCCCCGTCTCTCTTCAAGAAGAGGATCAGGAGCGCGTTCTATTCGATCATCCGCAGATCCGCGGGCAAAGCGCCAGTGGCCCATGCCTGACTGCGCAGCAGGCGCTAGGAACACGCCCGTGGCCCAAGCCTGCGCAGCAGGCGCTAGGAACACGCCCGTGGCCCAAGCCTGCGCAGCAGGCGCT
>JAPYTP010000077.1:8017-9294 GCA_029941885.1 Myxococcota bacterium | reverse complement strand
GCAGGCGCTAGGAACACGCCCGTGGCCCAAGCCTGCGCAGCAGGCGCTAGGAACAGTCCACGTGGGCCATCGTGCGGCCGCGGGACGTTCCGTACCGGACGGTGCCCGTCTTCAGAGCGAAGAGCGTGAAGTCCCTGCCGAGACCGACGTTCTGTCCCGGGTGGATCTTCGTCCCGACCTGTCGAACGAGAATGGTGCCTGCGTTGATCGCCTGACCACCGAAGACCTTCATCCCGCGCCGCTGACCATTGCTGTCGCGACCGTTTCGTGAGCTGCCCTGGCCCTTCTTATGTGACATTTCTTTGTCCTTGCGAGGCGACTCGAGAGGCGCCGGAATTCAGCTGGATCGCTCGGTCCGGTCTGTCGTCGGTCGGCTGCGGAGCCCACCGAACGACAACCCGAGACTGAGCTAGGACGAAATCGCGTCGACGCGGATCTCGGTGTAATCCTGGCGGTGTCCGTGGGTTCGTCGATAGCCCTTTCGGCGCTTCATCTTGAACACGCGGATCTTCTTGCCGCGCCCCTGATCGACGATCGTGCCGGTCACCTGGGCTCCATCGACGGTCGGCGTACCGATCTTGACTTCGCCGTCGCCGCCGATCATGAGGACGTCGCCGAGCGTGATCGAAGAGCCGACGTCACCGTCTAGCTTCTCGACACGAATCGAGCCGCCTTGGCTGACGCGATACTGTTTTCCACCGCTACGAACTACGGCGTACATATAGGACCTCTGGCCTCTCGGAGGCTCTTGCGAACCTCGCGGGCGGTTTATTCGGAGCGCGGGATTATGCGCGATTCCTCTTCCGCGTCAACGGTGTGGGGGGGTTCCGGAGCCTCTTGGGTGATCTCGGGCGAAGATTCTTCGTCCGCTGCGGCTTCGACCGGCTCCTGGGCCTCGGAATCACCCTCGGGAGCATCGACGAGCTCTTCTCCCACGGTCTCTGAGACGGCTTCAACTGGCGCTTCGCCACGGCTCTCGACGGGTTCCCCCTCCGGCTCGGGGATCGGAGCTACAGACGGTTCTGGCTCGGCCGAGTCGAGTCTCTCGTAGATCGCGGCCGCAGCATCGGCATCGCTCAGGCTCATTGGAGAGCGATCTCCGGACCAATCGATCTTGCGGCTGGGGGCCCGCTCCTCGCGCGCTCGATCGGCGGGTCGCACCGATCCCCGCGGCCCACTGGGCGGCCTGGGGCTGTCATCGGCGCCGTCAGGCACCGCCGGATCGGCGATCGTGAGCTCCTTGTCCTTGGTGTTGTGCTTGGTGTTGTCCTTGGTGT
>JAPYTP010000077.1:0-7917 GCA_029941885.1 Myxococcota bacterium | reverse complement strand
CTTGGTGTTGTCCTTGGTGTCGACGGCGATCGCTTCCTCGGCAGCGGAAAGGGTGTCGCTGTCTTCCTCTACCAGCGGTTCGACCGCGCTCGCCTCGACGACCCGCTCCGAATCCGTAGAATCCTCCGACTGGCCGCGCGCGCGTTCTCCCCGCCCGCGACGTCGACCGCCTCGTTTGGGGGCCGTTTCCTCGCTCTCGGATCGTGCATCGGGATGGGTGTCGTTCAGCCAGGACAGTTCGAGTTCGGCCGGGGGGCCGGAGTCGAGGACGGTCAGTTCGTATTGCTCCTGGTGGACGCCAGGTCGGGCGCGGACTTCGATCTCGCGACCGATCTCTTCTCCGAGTTTCGAGAGGGCAACCTTTGATTGCCCCAGCAGTTCCTCGCCGACGTGGGGGTTGACGGTAATCGCGATCGTTCGGCCACGTAGCTTCGGGAGGTGTTTGCGAACTTCGCGCAAGACCCGAAATGCGACGCTCTCGCGCGAAAGGACGTAGCTCCGCCCCTCACAGTAGCTGCAGGGTTCGCACAGCGTCTGGACGAGATTTTCACGTGTTCGCTTGCGCGTCATCTCGACCAGGCCCAGTTCCGAGATCTTCAGGATGTTCGTCCTGGCTTTGTCAGCGCGAAGCGCCTCCTGGAGCACGCGATAGACCTTTTCGCGGTTTCCCGCGGATTCCATGTCGATGAGATCGATGATGATCAGACCGCCCAGATTGCGGAAGCGCAACTGGTGCACGACCTCCTGGACCGCTTCGAGGTTGGTCTTGAATACGGTCTCCTCCAGATCGCGTTTCCCGACAAAGCGGCCCGTGTTGACGTCGATCGCAGTGAGTGCCTCGCTCTTGTCGATTACGAGTGAGCCGCCGCTCTTCAACCAGACCTTGCGTTCGAGGTTGGCGTGGATCTGGCTCTCGAGGCCGAAGCGCTCGAAGATCGGATGGCCTTCCTCGTAGTGCTCGACCGAGGGCTTCGGGTCCGCGACGAAGCGATCGACGAAGCCCTGGATGCTCTCGAAGACCTCCTTGTTGTCCGAGACGATTCGCTTCGTCTCGTGACCGGCGAGATCCCTGACGATGCGGAGCGGCAAGTCGTGCTCCGAGTAGAGAATCGCGGGCGCAACCTGCTCGGCGTGGCGCTGCTGGATTGCGGCCCAGACCGTCGCGAGGTAGCGGATATCGGCCTGGAGGTCGGCTTCGCGCACACCGTCACCCGCTGTGCGAATGATGAATCCGAGATTCTTGGGACGCAGGCGTTCGACGATTTCACGCAGGCGCCGCCGCTCTCTGTCCGAACCGATACGGCGGCTCACACCCACTCGGCGCGACCAGGGGGTCAGCACGAGATGGCGGCCGGGGATCGACAAGCTCGAGGTGATGCGAGCCCCTTTCGTTCCGATCGGCTCCTTGGCGATCTGGACGACGATCTCCTGACCCTCGCGCAGGATGGTGTCGATCCTCGGGGGGGCCGATCGGCCTCGCCCGCGACCGGAGTTTCGCCCGCGTCCACCCGAGCCGGGCTCGCCCTCGGTCTTGCCCGTTTCGAGAACGCTCTCGAAGTAGTCTCCGACGTACAGGAAGGCGGCCTTGTCGAGGCCGATGTCGACAAAGGCGGCTTGCATGCCGGGGAGCACGCGGCTCACCTTTCCCTTCACGACGTTCCCGACGACGCTCTTGTCTCGCTTGCGTTCGATGTGGAGTTCGGCGAACTGGCCGTCCTCCAATAAGCCGATCCGGGTCTCCCCGAGCTCCGCGTTGATAATGATCTCGTTCTGCATCGTTCCGCCTACTCGGCGGTCCGTCGGTTCGTCATGTCCCTCGCCCGGATTCCGTCCGGGGCGAAGGATGAGCAGAACCGATTCGGTCCGCCTGGGCTGGCGAGTTCGATCGAGGATGATTCTCGTTGTCGTGAGATGTCGGCCGGCTTGGCCTGCGCCTCCGATCGCCTTGGCGGCCTCGTTAGAGGCGCCCCGATCATCGCGCGGGTGGGTGCTGCTGGGTTGGACTTGCACCTTCTTGTTCTCCGGAGGGTTCTCCGGAGAGGCGCTACTCGAGACGCGCGCGGTCGACTAAACCGGGCGCGCGGACTTCGACTCTCTCTTACTCCCTCTTTTTCTCTAGCCGGGCTTCTCGCCGGCGGCTTGCGTGGGTGTCGACATTGAGAATCAACTCGATGACTCGCACTCTGGTTAGTCTCTTGCTTGGTCCAGAAAGATCTGTTCTGAGTCTGAACCTTCATGGCCCTTGTGGGGGCCGAAAACGCTTGAGGTCGGTTGACGGTCCGTTGGCCGTCGGTTGATCGATCTTGATCGATTCTTATCGTTGTTGTTCGTTCCGAATGCGGTCGTGCCGGCTTGGTCTGGTTGGAGGATCCTCGAGTGGTCAGCAGCACCCCGCCGCTGTCCGAACCCCCCGGGTGATCTGAGCCAAAGCCGCTTACGCACCACCGGTCTGCGGCGGGCGCTGCTACCACTCACTACCCTCTCGTTGCATCCAACTGTCGGTCGTTTCCGAACAGGCGAATGGAGCGGAAAATTGTGATCAGCCTTGATGCATCGAGGTAATCAATCGAAGTGCGGCTGCTGGGGTCCCTTTTTCGACCCCGTCCTCCCATTCGGCCACCCTCTCTGGGCGCCCATTCCGGGCATAACCGCTGCTTCCTCGACGCATCAGCGAATTCGATCCAGACCACGAACCGGCATGGCCGTGTAGAAATCTGGGGTTGAGAGTCATGGATCTAGAGCGAAAGGTCAACTCGGATCCCCGCCGGATTCTTCCGTCGGTGGACCGCCTGATTCGTCGGGTGGCGAGGGATGCACCGAGATTGGCCGCCTGGGCGATTCGGAGAGCCGCTAGAGACGTTCTGGAGGCCCTTCGGGGAGAAATTTCCAGCGGGGATTCCAACTTCAATGGGATCGAGAGCGATCTGGAGGCACTTGCCCTCCGGGTGGGTGAGGCCGCAAGCCGCTATGGGGCCGCCCACCCACGCACGGTCATCAATGCGACCGGCGTGGTTCTACACACCAATCTGGGCCGTGCACCGCTCGCGGAGGCCGCGCTGGCCGCGGTCGAACGATCGCTCGAGGGCTACTCGAATCTCGAGCTGGATCTCGAGACCGGGCGGCGGGGATCGCGTCTGGGCTCGCTCGAGGCGAAGTTGCTTGCCCTCTCTGGCGCCGAATCGGCCCATGTCGTCAACAACAACGCTGCGGCGGTGCTGCTCGCACTCAACACGCTGGCTCTCGGTCGATCCGTGGTCGTTTCACGAGGCGAGTTGGTCGAGATCGGGGGTTCCTTCAGGGTGCCTTCGATCATGGAGCGTGCCGGCGTGTCCCTGTGTGAGATCGGTACCACGAACCGGACCCATCTCGCGGATTACGCCGATGCGATCGACGCTGAGACGGCGCTCCTGCTCAAGGTCCACAGAAGCAATTTCGAACAGCGCGGCTTCATCGCGGAAGCAGATATTCGCGAACTCGCCGAACTGGCCCACGAGCGGGGGATCCCCCTGGTCGAGGACCTGGGCAGCGGCACGCTGCTCGATCTCTCGGCCGCAGGGCTACCCGACGAAGCCTTCGCACCGGGACGCCTTCAGCAGGGCGTCGACGTGATCTGCTTTTCCGGCGACAAGCTGCTGGGAGGTCCGCAAGCGGGGATCCTGCTCGGGAGTCGTGAGCTGATCGACGCGATGCGTCGAAATCCTCTGGCCCGGGCGCTTCGCGTGGACAAGATGACTGTGGCCGCCCTCGATGCGACTCTCGATCTCATGCTCGACGAGAAACGTTCGAACGAGATTCCCGTCGTGGCCGGCCTGCGCGCCACCGCCGCCGAGCTCGAACCGCGTGCAACCCGACTGCTGGAAACCCTGTCGCCGGTGCTCGAGGGTCTGGGCAAGGCCCGTATCGTCGAGAGTGAGGCCGCGATCGGAGGCGGTTCGCTTCCCGAACATCGGTTGCCGGGCTTCGCCGTCGTGGTCGAGGGGCTCCGTGTGCCGAAGATTTCGGCACGAATGCGGGACGCACCGACGCCGGTCCTGGTGCGCGTCCGCGATGACGCGCTCTGGTTCGATGTCCGGACGCTGCGAGACGTCGATCTTCCGCGCGTTGCCGACGCCCTCGCGTTCGCCCTGGACCATTGATCCGGTCGAAGCCGCGTATCTCCGTTCACGCTTCATTGATCGGCCCAGGGGGTTTGGTAGTTTAGGGGGACCCCCCAAGAGCCCCCCGTTCGTCATTCGGGTCGGTCGCCCACGCGGCCGCTTCGGTGAGTTCTTTTCGTGATGACCCTCGTCGCGTCGCAGGGCGTGAAGGTCAGATCCGATCGCGGGTGTCATGACGATCGAATAGTGAGGCGAACGTGAACTCGACAACCGGTAGGCCGCGTGTCTCGTCCGAAACGGGTGCCCCAACGAACGGCGGTGCGCGACTCCTCGCCGTGGGCGGCGGAAAGGGTGGCGTTGGCAAGACCTTTGTCACCGTGAATCTGGCGACCGCACTCGCCCGGCTCGGCAAGCGCGTCGTCGTCGTGGATGTCGATCTAGAAGGGGCGAACCTGCATACCTGTCTGGGCGTGCAGTCGCCCCAGCGCAGCCTGGCTGATTTCGTCTCCGAGCGCGAAGAGGATCTCCGGAAGCTGGTCGTGGACACGCCGATCCACAACCTTCGACTGATCGGTGCGACCCACGGCAATCTCGCCGATGCGCAGCCGAGTCATTTGCGCCGAGTCCGGCTTCTCCGTGGTCTGCGTCAACTCGACGCGGACATCGTGATGCTCGATCTCGGCGCGGGTTCCCATGCCTCGGTTCTCGATTATTTCCTCGTCTCCGATGATGGAATTCTGGTGCTTCAGCCCGAACCGACATCCGTCGAGAACGCGTACACGTTTCTGCGGGCAGCCTTCTACCGCCGAATGCGACTCGCGATGGTAGGCCACGGTGTGCGTCAGCTCGTGACGCTCGCCATGGACCAACGCAATGAGCGCGGCATACGGACGCCCCTCGATCTGCTGCGCGAGGTCGAAGCAACCGATACCGCAGAAGCGCGGCGCTTCGTCGAGACGATGCGTGTTTTCCGCCCGCGCGTGATCGTCAATGGCGTGCGAACCGCCGAAGATGTCAAGCTCGGCTTCGCTATCAGCAGCGTCTGCAGGAAATATTTCGGTGTCGAGGCGGAGTACCTTGGCTATGTGAACTACGACGACGAGGCGAGACAGTCGGTTTCGATGCGTCGACCCATCGTGGACCTGCGTCAGGACACCGACGTGACCATCTATCTTCAACGAATCGCACGCAAACTGCTCGGCCTCCCCTCGGCCAGCGTGGCCGCGACCGCCCAAGCGGCGCCGTCGGTCGAAGCGCGGCCTGGTCCGCCCGGAGGGTACCCATGAGGGGAATCGGAGAACTCGATCACTACGATCTGCTCGAGATCGCACGGAACGCCAGGCCGGCCGAGATCGACCGGGCCTATCGGACTGCACAGCAGACCTACGCGGAGGGATCGCTTGCTCTCTATTCGATTTTCGAGAACCTCGACGCGAGAGCGATCCGAGAACAGATCGATGACGCCTATCGCGTTCTCGCGGATCCAGAGCTTCGCGCCGAATACGACGCGGTCCTGATTGCCGAAACGTCGCCTGCTTCGATGGCGGAGACGGGCATGCCTTCGAGCGAGGCAGCGTTCTTTGGGCCTGATGGATTCGTCGAATCTTCTGCGGTTCCCGCATACGAGGCCGCGGGTGCGACGTCCGCCGCCGATTCCCAAGACGATTTCGTCGAGGAATATGACGCGCTCGAGGACGACGGGCGGGGAGAATTCGACGGCGTGCGCCTGCGTCGGAATCGGCTCTTTCGCGGATACGAGATCGAGGACATTTCCGATGTCACAAAGGTGAGCGGCGCCCATCTTCGCAATATCGAGGACGAGAACTTCAGAGACCTACCGGCGGACGTCTACGTTCGCGGATTCGTAACAGCCTACGCCCAGACCATCGGGCTCGATCCGAAGATCGTCGTGCCTAGCTACATGGCACGCGTTCAGGAATCACGCTGCGACAACCAGCCAAGCCGATTTCTCGGACGGCACTAGTCGCCGGACAGCCTCATCCGAAGAGCTTCGGGCAAAGTCGCCCGGGGCGCGACGGATGGAACGCTCCGGCGCCCTGAATGAGATGACATGATCGATGAGGAGGCGTTGCAGTCGAATTCGGCGGAAGTCGAGAACTCGACGGGAGCGCTCGTATTCAGCGTCGATGAGACGAGCGTCGGGACTCGGGTGGACACGCTTCTCGCGCAACTCTCTGGCGTCTCTCGGGCCCAGATCCGACGATGGATCGATGCGGGTCGGGTTCGGGTCTCGGGCGACGTCGTTCGCGCCAGCCGAAAGGTCGCACTCGGCGAGCCGATCGAAGCGCACCCCCTCGAGCCGATCGAAATGGAATTGCGGCCCGAGCCGATCGAATTGGTGGTGTTGCACGAAGATGAGGATCTGATCGTCGTGGACAAGCCCGCCGGACTCGTCGTCCACCCCGCGCCCGGTCATCCGAATGGCACGCTCGTGAACGCGTTGCTCCACCACTGCGGGGATCTGGCCGGAATCGGAGGGGTGCTGCGTCCGGGAATCGTTCATCGTCTCGATCGCGGGACCTCCGGCGTTCTCGTCGCGGCGAAGAACGATGCAAGCCACCAGCATCTCTCTCGGCAATTCGCCGAGCATTCGATCGACCGTATCTACCGGACGTTGGTCCGCGGGGTGCCACGAGCCGACGCGGGCCGGATCGATCGCCCGATCGGGCGCCATCCGCGGGACCGCAAGCGGATGTCCGTCGAGACGAAGGTGGGTCGGGATTCGATCACGAACTGGCGCGTCTTGCGGCGATTTCGTGAGGTCGGCGCGAGCGAACTCGAGATCCGACCCGAGACTGGCCGGACGCACCAGATTCGCGTCCACCTCTCCTCCGCCGGGCTTCCTGTGGTCGGGGACGTTGTCTACGGACGCGCACGGGGCAGGGACGCGGTGCTCGGCCGACCGGCACTGCATGCGGAGCACCTCGGTTTCGAGCATCCCCGTGCTGGGGAGCGGATGAGTTTCGATGCTCCGGTGCCCGCCGATCTGATGGAGCTGATGGCGGATTTCGGGCCCGCTGACGTGCCGACCGACATCCGGGCCGGCCCGTGACGAGCGGCTTCGTGACTCCACTTTGCGACCCTGTTCTCGTATCGGCCGGAATCCGGCATGGATTTGGTCAGCGCGAGACCCAAGTACCTGATTTTACAGAGTTTTCTATGCAGGTTCACGGGACGGAGGTGTGCGAGGTCAGCGCCTCGGGAGACGCCGCGAAGCGCGAAGCCGATGCGATCGTGAGTGCGGCAGCCGGGGTCAGTGTGGGTATCGTGACCGCCGACTGCGTCCCGATCCTGGCCGCCGCCCGCGATGCCGGGGCGGTCGCCGCCATCCACGCGGGCTGGCGTGGGCTGGCGGCAGGGGTGATCGAGGCCGGGATCGGCGCTCTCCGGGCGATATCAGGCGGTTCGGACCTGATCTGCGCCATTGGACCCGCGGCGCGCGGCTGTTGTTATGAGGTGGACGAGCCCGTTCTCGACGGGCTCAGCACCCACTACGCGCAATATCTGGACGAGGTCCTCGTGCCGGGGGGGCCGGGTCACTATCTGCTGGATCTGCCTCTCCTGGCGACGAGAATACTCGAGACGATCGGAATCGAGTCCGCGTGGATCGGAAACGAGAATCGGGTCTGCACGATCTGCGATCCGGTCCGATTCGAGTCCTATCGACGGGAGGGTGCCGCCGCGGGACGCTTGAGGCACTTCATCAGCGTCTCTCCGACAATCCCGCGGCAGGGTTGACAGTTTCCGGCCCCCCCCGTAGATTGAAACGGCTTCGACCCCTCGTTGGCGGAGCCGCGAA
>JAPYTP010000076.1 GCA_029941885.1 Myxococcota bacterium | reverse complement strand
CGCGGAGATCGAGGCCTCAGGAGCAGGAGACACGCTCGCCGTTCAGATCGACACGGGCGAGGCGACCGGTCGGATCGATTTGAGGACCACGATCAGATTCGACAACGATGTCACGATCGACAACTCGAATCCGGCGTTCTCGGCCGTCGACATCGATGCACCGGGAGAAAACAGCCTTTTCGAGATCGAGAACGACGTCGACGTCATTCTTCGCGACGTCGGAATCAGGAACGATCAAGCCAACCGGGACGACGACATCAATCTTCAGGGGGCCATGAGCACTCTGACCTTCGATCTCGAGCGAGCCGATCAGACCGTTTTCGTCGACATCGTCGGGAGTGGATCCGTCATCAAGGAGGGTACCGCGACTCTCGAACTCTTCGGGATCAACACATTCACCGGCGGTCTCACGATTCTCGACGGTGAAGTCGTGGGCGACGTCCTGTCGCTCGGAACGTCGACGATCGATCTGGCCCCGGACGCGGCGTCGAGGACCGCGGCTCTCGTCTACGATCTCTCCGGATTCGACGCCATCTCGGCGATGGGCCCCGCGATCACGAATAGCAGCACGAATGGCGGAGTCGTGCTGTTTTCGAAACGGGGAGTGGGATCCCTGGACATCTCCGCCGCCTCGATCGACGCGACGATCGGAATTCGCATCGAGCAGGGGACGATCATTACGGGCTCGAGCGAGTTTGCGTTGGGGCGTGTCTACGACATCGATGCCGGCGCGACGCTGAATCTCACGACGGTGCTCGCGGCGACCACGTCCTCCAGTACTCTGACCGGTGCCGGCAGATTCCTGACGGACCCTGCCGCCCCCCTCGTTGTCCAGGGGGATCTGACTGGATTGACAGGCGTCTTCAGTGTCGCGGCACCGCTCTTGGGCAGTACCCGGGAACGGGCCCAGTAGCCTCGTCGAAGTCTACTTGTCAGAATGCCTCGTATCGGCGGTGCCGAAAACGCGGCTTGAAATTCCTATTCTCCGAGCAGGACATCGCTGCGATGAGACCAGTCGGGAACCTCGGATTCCTGCAGCGGTCGTTGGATGGTCGTCATGGAGAGGCTCGCTCCTGATGGAGAGTGGGTTCACGCCCCGATGTCGCCGAAGGGACGGATCACGTTCTCTGCATAGTCGTCGATGAAGGCGAGCTCTTCCTCGAGCGTGGAGTTCCAATTGCCCAGCATCACGCTCGGGGGGAAGCTGATGACGGCGTCGAGGCCTTTCTGGGTGAGACGCGCGTAGTCGCCGGCGTCGGGAGGCGTGACGAGGGGCGCGATGCACTCGAAGGGCGCGTCGCCTCGCCCCGCTTCGGCACGCAGACGGGCCATCTCGTCGAGTAGAACCACCGTCTCGTCCGGCGTGTGGCCGTGGCCGATCCAGCCGTCCCCCAATCTGGCCGAGCGGCGAAGGGCCGGCGGGCTCGAGCCTCCGATCAGGATCGGGATCGGCGTGCGCGGGGCGGGGTTCATGTGGATGGGCGGGAAGTCGTAAAATTCGCCGTGGTGCTCTGCTGGCCCCTCGCACCAGAGCTTGCGCATCACCTCGATCATCTCGTCCATCCGCCGGCCGCGACTCTTCCATTCGACGCCGATGATGTCGAACTCTTCCTTCATCCAACCGACGCCGACCGAGATATGCATGCGGCCCTGGGAGAGCACGGAGGCGGTCGCCGCGCCCCGAGCGCTGTCGAAGACGTCGTGGAGCGGCAGGATATAGGTCGAGAGCGTGAAGCGGAGGGTCTCGGTCGCCGTCGCCATCGCTGAGACCAGCGCCCAGACGTCGGCGTGGTCGACCGTCTTCTCGAAGGGCGGAGAGCCGTCGGGTGAGTAGAGGTATTTCGATTCGACCTCTTCGGGGACGAACATGTGGTCCGCGAGAGAGACGCCTTCGAAGCCGGCCGCCTCGGCTCTCCGCGCGAGCGGAACCACATGTTCCGTCGCCGTATGCGACAACGCGAGCCAGAACTTCATGGTGTGCCCTTTCAATTTTTGGGAGGGCGCAGTGGATTCGGAATGCCCGCCTACGTCCTCGTAGCCCCTTTCGAGTGGGCGGGCGACCCCGGGAAGGGAAGGGCTGTGCGAGTCGCCACTCTATCATGAGGCGTCGCGTCGCGGGCGCCGCGGCGGCCCCCTGCGGTGCTCCGCCCCTTTCGCGTCCTGTCCACCGCGGCCGGGGCCCGGGGGCTCTCGTCGGACCCGGTACGTTTCATGAGGCGCTTCGCGCCCCCGAACGGGGCGGGGTTGCCACGGTCGTGCCTTCTCTGACAGAATGACGCCCATGGCGCTCGACCTCGGATTGGACGCGGATCAACGAGAGATCGAAGATCTCTTCAAGGGCTTCTTCGAGAAGGAGTCGAGCAGCGCCGTCGTCCGGCAAGCAGAACCGCTGGGCTTCGATTTGCCGCTCTGGCACAAGGTCTGTGAGATCGGTGCGGCCGAGATGGGCATGCGCGAGGCGGAGGGCGACGCGGGTCGTTTCTGCAATCTCGTCCTCGCTTGTGAGGCGCTCGGACGCTGTGTCGCGCCCGTGCCTCTGGTCGAGCATCTCGTGGCTTCTCGACTCTCTCCCTCCGACGATCTTCGAGATGGCTCGCGGATCGCGACGATCGCGCTGCGCTCCGCGGACGGCGATGGCCTGTGGCGCTTCGTCCCGGCGGGCGCCGTGGCGGATACCGTGATCGGACTGGACGGCGAAGAGCTCGTCGCGGTGACCTCGCCTCCGCCTCATCGGGCCCCATCCAATCTGGCGAGCGCACCCATGGCGGATCGCTCGGCGCTCGCGGGCGATCGCGTCGTGGTGGGGACGCGCGCCGATTTCGAACGTGCCGTGGATCACTGGAAGCTTTTGCTGGCTGCGTCGCTCGTCGGGATTTCAGCGCGCGCCGAGCAGATCGCGCTCAACTACGTGATGGAGCGCAAGGCCTTCGGGCGGCCGATCGGCGCGTTTCAGGCGATCCAGCACGGGCTGGCCGATTTCCCCGGCTGGATCGACGGGGCGCGTACTCTGGTCCACAAGGCCGCCTGGGCGACCGATCAGCGTGACGACGAAGAGGCTCGGGGAGGGACGAGAGAGGACTCGACTCTGGCGATCGACGACCACGATTTCGAGATCCAGGACCCTCGTGTACTCACAAGCATGGCCTTCAGCTTTGCGGCGGAGTCGGCGCGAGAGGTGACCGACCGCGCGCTCCACTATCACGGGAGCTATGGCTTCTCGCTGGAGTACGACATTCAGCTCTACCATCGAAGAGCCCGGGGTTGGCCGCTTCAGCTGGGGGATCCCGCGTCCGAGCGGAGTCGAATCGCCGACCTAATCTGGCCACGGGAAGCGAGCTAAGGACGGTCGAGGGCCTTTTCGAACGATGCGCTCTCGAGTCACTTGCGAATGATGCTGTCCTGCACGAACGAGGCTGCGAGCGTGCCGTCTTCGCAGAATACGTTGGATCGACCGTATACGCGGCCGCGTCCCGTGTAGACCACTTCCTGGGCCAGCAGCGACCAGGAGCCGACACTGAAGGGCTCGTGAAAGGTCATCGTGTGTGACACGACGCCGGTCGCGAGGTCGACGTGGGCGCGGTCCTGTCCGTAGCCCGCGTGGGGGCGCATTGCGGCGCCGATGAGAAATCCATCGGTGGCGTAGGCGAGGATTGCCTGATTGACGCATTGCTCGTCGGAAGACGTCGGATGGCGCATCCATACGTAGAGCTCCGGGGGGCCCGTCGGCGCCTCCGGGTTCCACGTGTCGACATCTCCGACGATCCGAAACTCTGCACCCGGGAAGGCCAGGCCGGCCGGTCCAGCGAGGCTACAGGTCTCGGGACCTGCCACGCTGGGCATCTCGCTCGTGTGCTGAATTAAATCCGGCTCGTCGGCGGAGAGCAGCACGAGCGCGCGAGCACACAAGCGATCCCCCTGCCAGACCGTCAGCGTTTCGCTGCCGAAGGATCGGCCATCGTGCATCGAGCTCGCCTCGATTTCGGTCGTCTGGCTGACTCGGGCGCCGCGGGCGAAGATGGTGTGGAGCGTCTTGACGTTCTTGCCGGGGTTGCGATCGGCGGCGATGACGATGAGTTGGGACATCAGCTGGCCGCCGAAGACGACGTCGCCCTCCTCCGGGTTCCCCACGTTTTGTGCTCGGTAGCGGTCGTCTCCGATCTGTTCGGGGACGAGCTCAGGGGGTCGGTCCGCTTCGTTCTTGCTCATGCTTTTCCTGCCCTCCAGGGTCACGGAGCCGAAGGGCGCCGCGGGACTGGGTGCTGATGTCCCTTGCCTCATCAGCTGCTCAGTAGAGCAGAGACGTGCGAACCCGTCCACTCAGCCCCGGAGCGACCCTCGCGGCGCGCACAGGGCGGCTCAGGGTTTCCGCTACGCTCGTGCTTCGCGAAGGAGCGGCGCCCCTTGGTGAATCGACTGGGCTGGGCCCGGGAGCTGGCTGGCTCCTCGGGGTCGCTACTCTATGTTGACGGGTGCCCGGACTGCGGCGGACGAGGTCATTCGCAATCCAGCCCGCACTGACACGATTGAGGATTCACACGAGATGGAATTCGGGATGACCGACGAGATCGTCGCGTTGCGCAGGCAGATGCGGGAGCTGATCGCGGCCCACGTGACCCCCAGCGAGCTCGAGAAGGCGCACGAGACGGGAACCAATATCTGCCTTCCGCTCTACCGGGCGATGGGCGAAGCGGGCCTGATCCGCCGCGCCGTGCCGGGCGTCGGAAAGGGAGATCCGCTCGAGCTCTTTACGATCACGAACGAGCTCGAGAAGGCCGCCGCGCCCTTCGATGCGATCTCGATGGTGATCCAGCTCTCGGCCGTGATCTCCCGCGTGGGTTCCCAGCAACTCCAGGACGAAGTCCTGCCGCGCCTGATGACGGGGGAGTCGCTCGTCTGTTTTGGCATGACCGAAGCCGATGCCGGGAGCGACCTGGCGGCCGTGCAGACCCGCGCCGAGCGCGACGGGGACGATTGGATCATCAACGGATCCAAGGTATGGACGACGATGGCCCACGTGGCCGAGTGGGCCTTCATGTTCACCCGCTCGGGTGAGCGGGGCGACGGACGCGCGGGCTACACGACCTTCTTCATCCCGATGGATACGCCCGGCATTCGCATCGAGCCAATCTGGACGATGAGCACCGAGCGTTCGAACACGACATTCTTCGACGACGTCCGGGTCCCGGCGCGCTATGTGCTCGGCGAGGTGGACCAAGGTTGGAAGACCCTCTCGGTCATGCTCTCTTTCGAGCGCGGCATGGGTAATACCGCGGGGGGGATCCCTCTGCTGCGACGATTCGCCGATTGGGCCAAGCAGTCAGGCGCGATCGACGACCCTCTGGTTCGGGACGAGATGGCGCGGGTCGCGATCGATAACGAGGTCAGCCGACTCCTGACCCAGCGTACGGTCTGGCGAGCGGCCCAGGGCGAGCTGGCCGGAGTCGAGGGTTCGATCGCCAAGGTCTTCGCAACGGAAGCCTACCAGCGCGCCGCGCGAACCTTCCAGGCGGCCGCAGGGCCCGCCGGCACGCTCGGCTTTGGCGAGCCCGACGCCGCGGCGGGAGGCTGGATCGATCACGACGCGCGCCACTCGATCCCCCAGACCTTCCAGGGCGGGACGAGCGAGATCAACCGCAATAACATCGCGGAGCGCCACCTGGGGCTTCCCCGCACCCGATGAAGAGACGGAAGTCCGTTGCCCCCCGCCTATTCTGCGCCGCGACGACTCAGTTCAAAGAGCCCCTCAACCCATCTAATCCGATAGGAGAATCCCCGTGAAATACGTCCGCTACGAGGTCGAAGAGGCCGTCGCCTCGATCACGCTCGATCGCCCCCAGAAAGCCAACGCTCAGAACGAGAAGATGCTCGACGAGATCGAGGAGTGTTTCACGCGGGCGGAGATGGACGACGCGGTCCGGGTCATCGTGCTGCGCGCCACGGGGAAACATTTCTCGGCCGGACACGACCTCGATACGTCGGATCCCGACGCCGTCCAGATCAGGGAGCCCGACGGCACCTATCGGCTCGACACGATGTACCGATGGGAGGCGCGCAAATATTTTGGCTATTCCTGGCACTGGCGGAATATCCCGAAACCCACCATCGCCGCCGTCCAGGGCAAGGCCATCGCCGGTGCGCTGAACCTGATCTGGCCGATGGACCTGATCGTGGCCGCGGAGAACGCGACCTTCCAGGATCCGGTCGTCTTGATGGCGATCGGGGGCGTCGAATACCATGGGCACGCCTGGGAGCTCGGCGCGCGGCGAGCGAAGGACATGCTCTTCACCCGACGCGCGATCGACGCGCAAGAGGCGCTGCATATCGGTCTCGTTCGCGAGGTGGTCGCACCCGACGAGCTCTGGGAAAAGACGGACGCGCTCGCCAAGGACATCGCCACGCAGAATGCCTTCGGCCTCGCTCAGGCGAAGCGAGCGATCAACCAGACCCTCGACGTCCAGGGCTACTATGCGGCGCTGCAGTCAGCATTCGATATTCATCACACCGGACACGGCAACGCCATGAGTTACACCGGACATCCGATCCTGATGGAGCTCGACGAGATGAAGAGCGAACTCAAAAAGTCCTAGGCGCTCGCCCACGCCCGGTTGGAAGCCAGCTCGAGAGAGAGCGGACCCGACGCGATCGGGCCTCAGCTGAATTGCGCGACGAGTTCTCGCTTGAGAATCTTCATCGTGGGATTCCGCGGGAGCGCCTCCACGTGTTCGAGCTGCTCGGGGATCTTCTGGGGCATCAGCTGCGCGGTCCGGCAGAGCTGCTGGAGCTCCGGGAACGAGAGAGGCTCTTCTCCCGACGGCGTCTCGACGACGGCGCAGACGCGCTCTCCCCGCTCCGCGTCGGGCAATCCGATCACCGCTACGGCCGCCACCTTCGGGTGGGTCATGAGCAGCTCTTCGATCTCGCCCGGGCCGATATTCTCTCCCTTGCGAATGATCATGTCCTTGCTTCGCCCGGTCAGGACCATCTGGCCGTCCTCGCGCAGATGGCCTCGGTCGCCCGTCCTGAAATAGCCGTCATCACGGAACGCGAGCCGCGTCGCGACCGGGTCGAGATAGCCCTTGGCGACCATCGGCCCGCGCACGAGCACGTCCCCGTCGACGCCCCGCGGAACCGCTCGTTCGTCGGCGTCGACGACGAGGATCTCGATTGCTGGGATGGGCGCCCCTTCGGTTTCCGCCCGCTGCTCGTCGGTATCCGTGCGTTTTCCGTTGGAGATCATCGGGGATTCGGTCATCCCATATCCGTGACAGATCATGCCGCCGACCTCTTCGAGGACGTGGTAGTAGGTGTCGCCTGCCAGGGGAGCGCCTCCTCCCGTGAGAACCTGGAGTAGAGGCAGGATCGGATCTTTCGGGGTCTTGCGCTGCTCCTCGAGCAGCATGAGGTAGTGAGCGGTGCTGCCGCCGGTGATCGTCACCTGGTTGCGCCGCAGGGTCTCGAGCGAGTCCGGGATCGAGAAGGTGTCGAGCAGCAGAGCGGGCATGCCGTAGCGGAGCTGCATCACCAGATAGTCGGGGCCGCCGATATGGGCGTAGGGAAAGACGATGGAGCCGACGTCGTCTTCCCGGGGTGAGATCGAATCCGCGATGCCGATCCCACCCGCGATCAGCGTTTCGTCGGTGTGCTGGACCACTTTCGGGGCGGAGGTCGTCCCTGAGGTCGAATAGAGCCAGCGCGTGACGCCGGGGTCGGAGGGGGGCGGCGGAAGGGTCGAGGGATCGCCTTCGGGCAAGCCTTCGTCGACCCTGAGGATCGAGAAGGGATGGGCGGAGCGGGACGAGAGCGCCGCGGCCATCTCGGCGTAGGAGAAGCCTCGCCACTCGCCGAGCACGGCGAACCACCCGGCCCGCGTCTGATCGAGGAGCGAGCCGACCTCCCGCTCGCGGTAGAGCGCGATGATCGGGTTCTGGATCGCCCCGAGCCGTGACAGTGCCATGGAGAGCACGACGGTGTCGATCTGGGTCGGGAGCTGCCAGCTGAAAGGCGTCTGGTCGTCGACGCCGAGCGCCTGGAGTCCGGCCGCCACGCGTTCGCAGGTCGCCTTGAACTCCGCGAAGGAGAGCCGACGACCGCCCGGTTCGACGTACATGAGCCGGTCCGGAGTGCGTTCGGCCCGCGCTTCGAGGAGCGCCCAGAGCGTTTCGGCCTCGACGATCGCCGGATTCATGTCGCCAGACCCCCTGATCGCTCGAGTTCGGCCCAAGGGTCCGGCCACAGACCCCGTCGAGCCGCGGTCGAGTCGAGCGGGCGTCGCTCAGCCACGGATATATTGACCGCCGGCGACCGTGACTATTTCGCCTGTCACGTAGCTCGACTCGTCCGACGCGAGCCACGCGACCGCGCTGGCGACCTCACTCGGCAGCACCCCCCGGCCCATGGGCGACGCGGCGCGCAACTCGTTCATGCGCTCGATGCCATACGTCTTCTCGAGAAACGGGTTTTCGACGAAGCCTGGGGCGACCGCGTTGACGCGCACGCCCATCCCGGCCACTTCCATGGCGAGGGATCGGGTAAACCCGACTAGCGCTGCTTTGGTCGTACCGTAGGGCACTTCGTCCCGGCCGGGCTTCCACGCCGCGATGGACGCGATGTTGATGATGGAGCCCGCCCCGCGAGCGATCATTCCGGGGAGGACCGCGCGCGCCGCCCGGAAGGCGGCGTTCAGGTTTACCTCGACGATCGTGTCCCACTCCTCGTCGCTGACCTGCCAGGTCGGCCGAAGGATGTTGATTCCGGCACAGTTGACGAGCAGATCGATCCTCTCGTGACGCTCCTCCACGCCTGCGAGGTGGGACGCGAGGGCCTCGCGATCGCTCACGTCGACGCGCTCCGTCTCGATCTCCAGTTCGGCGCGGAGCTTCTCGAGCCGTCCGGCATGAGCGTCCGAGGCGATGACCCGAAGCCCGTCCGCGTGCAGGCGGCGGACGATCGTGCCGCCCAGCCCCGCACCCGCTCCGGCCGTCACGACGGCGACAGGCCTTCGCTCCGGATCTGTCGGCCCCTCGGTATGGTCCATCGTGCGTTAGGAGGCGAACGCGCCGAAGAGCGCTTCTGCGTTCTCGCTCATTACCTTGCGCTGGATTCCGGAAGGGACGTCCGCCTCGGTCATGTGTTCGAAGAACTCGAGCGGCTGCGCGAGACCCTCGGGATGCGGATAGTCGGACCCGAAGAGAATATGGTCTTCACCGATCCGGCCGACGAGCTTCATCACGTCGTCCTCCCAGAAGGGGTTCACGTAGACGCAGCGCTGGAAGGTCTCGACGGGATTCTCGGCGAAGTCCTGTGGCAGCTGCCGATGGGTCAGCTCGAGCTCGTCGAGCAGCGGTCCGACCCAGGTCGCTCCGTTCTCCACGCTCATCACGCGCAGCTTGGGGAACCTCGAGAGCGTTCCCTGGCAGATCAGCGCCGCGATGGCGTCCTCGATCTCGCGATGACGGAGCAGCAGACGCTTCAGGGGTGTGGGCTCGAACGCGCTGCTCGTCCGTCCAGGCTCCCATTGCTCGTAATATCGATTCAGTGGGGGGAACGACGCATGCATGCATACGGGGATGCCCGCCTCTTCGACCCGCGCCCAGAAGGGGTCGAACTCCGGCAGACCAAAGGAGCGCGGGCCCTGATAGCCGGTCACCGGTCCGGGGCGGATCAGGATCGCACGCGCGCCGCGCTCGAGGACCCACTCCAGCTCCTCGACCGCCTTCTCCACGACCGGAAGGGTGATCACGGGGACCGTGTAGATTCGATTCTGGTAGTCGAATCCCCAGACGTCGTGGAGCCAATGATTGACGGCGTGGACCGAGACGTGGGTCAGGTCGGGGTCGCCTTCGAGTGAGTACTCGAGGAGATTCGCGAGGGTGGGAAACATCAGAGCGCGGCTGATCCCGAGCTCGTCCAATCGAACGACCCGAGGTCCCGGCTCACGGAATTCGGGCGGGCAGTCGATGGGCACACCGCTGAGCTCACGCAGCGACAATCCCTCCGTGTTCGTCCCCGCGTAGTAGGGAACGTGCGTTCCGGGTGCGGCGATCTGCTCGAAGGTCGGATTGGGCATATAGGTGGCGATCTGCCCCTTGATTGCGATCCGTTTGCGACCTCTGGCCTCCACGAACTGGATGTCTCTCGAATATTCTTTCGGAATGTAGTCGGTGACGACTTCGGGCGACTCGTAGAGATGATTGTCGGCGTCGAAGATGGGATAGGGGGGAGGGTTCATAGCCGTTCTCTCCGAGCTAAGGATGATCATCACCCATCTGACGATAGAGGGCGCTTCGCGGCTCAGCAAATCTACCTGTCCGGGACTCTTTCTTCAGCTTGTACCACGCAGGTCGTTCGCTCATACTGAAGTCTGAGCGAACCCGAACGGAGAATCTCCTTGCCCTTCAGTCCCGTACCGGAACTTCTGATCGAGAAGCGTGGCCCCGTCGCGATTCTGACTCTGAACAATCCGGAGATGATGAACGCGTTCGTCGACAATATGCACGTGGGGATGCGCGAAATCTGGGAGCACCTCGCGCTCGACCGCGAGGTTAGCACGATCGTTCTGACCGGCGCGGGCCGAGCCTTCAGCGCGGGTGGGAATATTCCGGGTTTCATTCGGGATTACGAAGATCCGCTCGCGCGCGCCGCGAGCCTGCGAGGTGCGAAACGGCTGCTCGAGGCGATGATCGAGTGCCCAAAGCCGATCATCGCTGCGGTCAACGGGCCGGCGGTTGGCCTCGGATGTAGCGTTGCCGTCAGCTGCGACGTTGTCTTCATCGCGGACGACACCTTCATGGCGGATACCCACGTGAGTATTGGGCTCGTGGCCGGCGACGGCGGTGCTGCGACCTGGCCACTGATGACCAGTATCCTCAAGGCCAAGTACTACCTGCTGACGGGCGACCGGATCCCCGCGACGGATTGCGTCGATCTTGGCCTCGCCAACTTCGCCGTTCCGAAGGACGAGCTGCTAGATCGAGCGATCGCGCTCGCGAATCGATTGGCCGAGCAGCCCCAACAGGCGCTTCAGGAGACGAAGCGCGCGGTCAATCTCCACATGCAACGAGCGATCACCGCGGTCGCGCCCTTCGCTCTCGCGGCGGAGGGAGAGTCGTTCGGGACCGAAGACATCAAGAAGACCATCGACAAATTCAAGAAGCAGCTCTGAGAGAGGTCCCGCTTCGGTCCGTTTCGGAGCTCATTGCGGGAGCGGATCCCGAATGCTGCGCCCTGTTCTTCACTCCCGCATGCGCGCTTCGAAGCGATCGAGCAAGACGCGCCGCAAGGTCTTGCCCGACGCGGTGCGCGGAATCTCCGTGACGAATTCGATGGCTCGGAGTCGCTTGTAGGAAGCGAGCTGGTCGCCGGCCCACGTGATCAGCTCCTCGTCCGCGACACGAGCCCCGTCGGCCTTCACGACGGCGGCGTGAGGAAGCTGTCCCTTGACCTCGTCGGGGACACCGTAGACGGCGCAGTCGGCGACCGCTTCATGCGCGAGGAGGAGGCCCTCGATTTCGGCGGGGGCGACTTGAAAGCCCGAGACCTTGATCATCTCCTTCACTCGATCCGTGAGGTGGAGCCATCCCTCTTCTTCCATCCATCCAACGTCGCCGGTCCGATACCAGCCGCCAGGGAGAAAGGCGTCGACGTTGGCCTCCTCCGGGAGGTAGCCCAGCATGACGTTCGGGCCACGGACGATGACCTCTCCGCTCTCGCCGGGGGCCACGGGCTCGTGACTCTCGAGATCGACGATGCGCATCTCGACGTCCGGCGCGGGAATGCCGGGCGTGTCGAGACGCCAGTGGCCGGGCTGTTCGACCGGGTTGGCGGTCAGGACCGGCGCCTCGGTCGCGCCGTAGGCGGTGAGCCACCGGACGCCCGTGCGTCGCGTGAAACGTTCGGCCACCGACACTGTGACGGGCGTGGCACACCAGTTGAAATAGCGCAGCGAAGAGAGATCGAAGGACTCGAGCTCGGGATGATTCGCCATCGCGATGGCGACCGGCGCGACGGCGATACCGAGGGTGATCCGGTCCTGCTCGATGCTGCGGAGCATCTCGTCGAGGTCGAAGCGCGCGAAGAGCCGGTGGGCGGAGCCGCTTGCCAGCCCGGCTGCGACGTTGGCGATGCCCAGGATATGAGAAAGGGGTGTGAAGGTCTGGAGTCGGTCCTCGGGGCCGAGACCGAGCGCCATCTTCCACTGCAAGGCGCCCACGAGCAGCGAGTGGTGATTGTGTCGGACCGCCTTGGGAAGTCCCGTCGTGCCCGAGCTGAGACAGAGTGCGGCCTCGCAGCTCGTCGGATCGAGTTCGAGCTCGAGACGCTGTCCCGGATGAGAGCGGATCAGCTGCCAGAAGTCGGCTCCCAGGGCCCGCCCGCCGCCGTCGCTCCCAGCCTCCGGGCCGTCGACGACGATGAGGCCGTCGCTGAGACCCGCCTCGATCGCGACCGCTGCGCCGTCGGCCGAAGTGATCGCGACGCGAGGCTCCGTGAGCGACACGGCGTGTCGCACCTCGGCGAGCTTCAGTGCGGAGCTGACGAGGACCGCGCTCGCGCCCGCTTTCTGGATTGCGAAGGCCGCGATGATCCACTCAGGTCGGTTCGACAGGTAGAGGAGGACTCGGTCGCCGACGCCGATGGAGCGTTCGCGAAGCGCCCTGGCGAAGGAGTTCGCGAGGCCATCGAGCTCCCGGAAGGTGAAGCGCTCGTCGTCGTAGAGGAGCGCGACGGTCTCACCGAACTGGTCGGCGGCGCGCTCGAGGAGTCCGTGGAAGGGGATCTCCGGGTAGTGGACGGAGTGTCGAGGTCGAGGAGCCATGCGGGAGGGTGTAGTCATCTCTCGTCGTTCCTCCGCGGTTATGTAGGGAGGCGCGTTAGCGCGGGAGCCGGAGCTGGTTCGCGATGTTGTTCTTCTGGACGGCCGAGGATCCCCCGATGATCGGCATGACCAGCACGTCTCGTACGTAGCGCTCCATGTCATACTCCCGGACGTAGCCGTAGGCGCCCAGTACGCGCTGGCAGGTCAGCACGATCTCGACCGCCGTATCCGAGACGAAGAGCTTCGCCATCGACGTCGCGACGCCCGCGTCCTCTCCGGCGTCGAGGAGCGCCGCCGTGTGGTAGGTCATCAGGCGGCAGGCCTCGAGTTGGGTCTTCACTTCGGCCAGCATGTGGCGGATGGACTGGAGCGTGCAGATCGGTTTGCCACCCTGCTCGCGCTCCTGCGCGTAGCGCCAGGCGTCTTCGACGGCAGCTCGGGCCAGCCCGAGCGCCATCGCGGCGACCTCGATCTTCTCTACGTCGAGCCCCGGTCCCACGAGTTGGCCCCAACCCGCGTTCCAGCCTGCTTCTCCGCCCATGATGTTGCTCGCGGGGATTCGTACGTCCTGAAAGGTGACATCCGCGGTCGCGGAGCCCTTGAGGCCCATCGATTTCTGGAGCTCGATCGTGATTCCTGGCAGATCCGGCGGGATCAGGAGGATGGAGAGATTACCATGGCGGTTATCCCCGTCGCCGCTGCGGACGAGGGTATAGATGTAGTCTGAGAAGCTGGCGCCGGAGCAGAATCTCTTGGCGCCGTTCACGACGATGGAGTCCCCGTCTCGGCGCGCCGTCGTCTTTACGCTGGCGACGTCTGCGCCGACGTCGGGCTCGCTGATGCCGTAGGCAAAGATCATCTCCCCCGTCGCCACCTTCGGGAGCATCTCACGCTTCTGCTCTTCGCTCCCGACTTCGACAAGGTTCATCCCGGCATAACAAGCCGACTGGATGTAGGGAGAACAGACGGCCATGCTACGGGTCGAGAGCTCTTCGATAGTGACCATTGTCGCGAGCACATCGGGCCCCGAGCCCCCGTATTCCTCGGGGACGGTGAGCCCCGTGACGCCGAGCGCGGCGAGTTTGTCGAAGACCTCACGGGGGAACTCGTTCTTCTCGTCCCACTCGCGCGCCAGGTGCCGAGGCATTTGGTCTTCGATGAACCGCTGGAGCGTCTCTCGCAGGATGAGGATGTGTTCGGGATCCTTCAGAGGCTGCATGCGATCTCCTTCTCGGCAGGGCATCATAGCCCCAAACGCGCGAGGAAGGAGAACGCTCATGCCCGCTTATGCAATCGGAAGACTTCGATCCAAGAACTGGAGCTGGCTCAAGGAATATGCGCCGGTCACCGCGGCGCTGATCGAGAAGCACGGCGGTCGCTATCTCGCGCGCGGAGGGGAAGTCCAGCGCCTCGAGGGCGAAGAGGAGGTTCCAGACGCCTATGTGATGCTGGAGTTCCCGAGCATGGAACATGCGCGGGCCTGGTACGCCGACCCGGACTATGCACCCATGATCGAATTGCGGCAGGCCAATAGCGAGATCGAGTTCGTCCTGCTGGAGGGCTTGCCGGGCGAGTGACGAACCCCTCCGCCACGCCCGCACGAGAGTTCGATTGAGACGCGTCTCGCGCGATCGCGGCGCGGCTCTCCCCGGCTCGTTTCAAGTGGAGACGCGAAGGTGGAGACTCGAAAAACCGTGGATGAACTCGGTCACGTAACGCTCGGAGAGGTCGAGATCGATCTCGTAGTCTGGAAATCGGGCGAGGATCGACTCCAGGGCGATGCGGCCCTCGAGCTTCGCGACGTGAATCCCCAGGCAGCTGTGCTGGCCATGGCCAAAGGAGAGGATGCGCGGCGCGGCTCGGGTGATGTCGAAGCGGTCGGCCTCGGGGAACTCCGCCTCGTCTCGGTTGGCGGAGGCGTAGAGGAAGAGCACGGGTTGCCCTGGGCGCAGGGTCTGATCGCGGATCTGGACCTCGCTCGCGACCGTTCTGCCGAGGAATTGGGTCGGCATGTCGTAGCGGACGGCCTCCGCGAACGCCCCGGGCGCCATCGCGCTGTCGCGGGCGACCTGCGCTCGTTGGTCCGGATGCTCCCAGAGTCGTCGTAGGGTCGCGGCCAAAACCTTGGGCAGGGTCTCGAAGCCGCCGAGCAAGAGTAGAAGGAGATGCGTTCCGATTTCTTGGTCCGCCAGGCGCCGCCCGTCGAGGTCGAGCGCCAGGAGCGTGTTGAGCGGATCTTCGTCGTCGGTCGCGCGTGCGCGTCGGCTCGCGACCAGCTCGACGAGGTAGGCGCCGACCTCCTGGAAGGCTGCGGTCCCGTCCGGCGTCATGCCTTCGATACCCGGCTCCCGCGCGAAGAAGCGCCGCACCAGGGAGATCAGCAGGTCGACATCTTCGAGCGGAAATCCCGCGGCCATGGCGCCGACCCGACCCGCCAGAGGATCTCCGAGGTCGCGGACGGCGTCGAAGGCGTCCCGGTCGGCGAGTCCGTCGAGCAGTTCATCCACGACCGCCTGGACACGGTCGGCCATCTTCCGCATCCGTCCGGGCCCGAAGAAGGGTCGCAGGACCGAGCGGATTCGCGTGTGGTCCGGCGGGTCCAGGACGTTCAGCATGGGGACGACGGGGAAACTCTTCGAGAGGAGTTGATCCCCGATGGTTCCCTCGGTCGCGGTGTAATGCTCCGTGTCCATCGAGGCCGCCCAGACGTCTTCGAAGGTCGAGAGGGCCCAGGCGTCGTATTCCTCGAGGTAGTAGACCGGGGCCTCAGCGCGAAGCTGCGCGTAGATCGAGTGGGGATCCGCCTTGGCTTCCGCGGAGAAGGGTGAGTAGTCGGGCATGGGATGTGTCCTTGTTGCCGAGTCGTGTAGAGGTGAGATGTGAGCCGGGTGGCGCCGTCGCAGCGTCAGGTAGAGACGCTCAGGGCTCCTAGCCGAAGCGAGGGTAGAGCTCGCCGAGCTCTTCGAAAAGGCGCTCTCGCGCCGGTCCCTGATTTTCGGGGTCGTAGTCGTGACCGGAGACGAAGACCTTGGCCTTCTCGCGCTCCTGCTCGAGGAAGGCTTCGAAGCTCGAGGTCATCTCGATGCCGAAGCGGGAGTAGGCCTCTCCGAGCGCCTCTGCGCCCCCGATGCTGAAATAGGGAATCGTCCCGAGGCGCCCGTGGACCCGATATTCGTGCCGGCTGTCCAGGGTCGAGGTCAGGTCGTAGGAATCCGGATTGTCACAGCCGAGCTTGATATCGGGTCGGCAGCCGAGTTGGAACCGCGGTGTCAGGGGTTCGGACGCCTCGACCTGCATTTCGAGCGTCATGCGCAGGACCCGAGTCAGGTCGCGAAAGCCCTCCGCGCGATCGAGCGGGTCGGGGAGGTCTCGGGACGGAGAATCGTTTCTCCGATCCCCTCGAGCGCGACAGAAGTCACGCCAGAACTCTCCGGAGACAGTGCGGCCTACTTTGCTCTCGCTCACGGGTCTGCTCTCCATGACGGGGTCGAGTTCGGACGGATTAGGCGTCCTCGTCCCGATATCGGGCTATGAGGCTGCGGAGTGTCGGCCTGCCCTTCGTCCGAAGAAGGTCGACTCTCCGATGCACGTGCCGCTCGAGTAGCCCGTGCCATCCTGCGCGATATTCGAGGCACAGCCTCCGATCGCGTACAGCCCGGGGATCTGCGTGCCCTCGGCGTCCCTGACCTCGCCATCGATCGTCACGTCCAGCCCTCCGAGCGTGAAGGCCATGTAGACCGCCTGTCCGACCGACCCGTCGAGGGCCGCATAGGGCGGATTATCCAGGGGCGTGAGCCACTTTGGACCCTTGTGAAAGTCGGGATCCTCTCCCTTCGCGGCGTGCTCGTTGTACTTCGACATCGTCTCCTGGAGCGAGCCTGTCGGAAATTCCAAGGCTTTTTCCATTTCCTCGACGGTCTCGAAAGCGTCGACCAGCGGGTACGCCCCCCACATCGGAGGGTCCGCCGCATAGGTCTTCTCATCGAGGATCAGCCAGCCGGCGCGATCCGTCTGTTGCGTGGTGAAGAGGCTGGAGCGCGAGTGATAGGAGTCCTCTGCGACGTAACGCTTGCCTTCCTTGTTCACGAGAATGCCCTTGATGTGCCTTTCTGGGGGATAGAAGGAGGCCGTTACCAGTGCGCCGTCCATGTGTTTGAGTGCCCCTCCGGCGGCCTTGCCGAGCTGATGTCCGGCGCCATCGTCGTAGGTGGAGAATTGTCTCGTGTACGCCTCGTCGAGCATCTCGGGCAGGTATTCCTTCAACATGTCGTCGTTCGCCGTGAACTGGCCTGCCGCGAGGATCACGCCCTTGCGTGCGCGTACGCTGCCCTTCTCTTCCCCATAGACGCGATAGCTGGCGCCAACGATCCTGCCGTCTTCGCGGACGAGGCCATGGACCTGAGCGTCATAGACGAAGCGCACACCGAGGGATTCCGCTTGCGCCTGCAAGCACTCCATCATTTTTGCGCCACCGAGCTCGCCGACCTGCGCAACCTTATGGCCGCGGGGGGCGGGCTTCGCCTTCTCCCGGAAAGGGTAGACTTCTTCGTTCCCCGACCAGATGAGGCATTCGTCCGTCATCTGGAGCACGTGTTTACCCTTGTACATGGTGTCGTTGAAGGGGACGCCCCGCTCGACGAGCCAGTCGAAGTGTTCGACGCTCTCGTCGCAATAGAGCCGGATCTTCGTCTCGTCGGGCTCGGGGGTGTTCATCATGAGATAGGTGAACATGTCGTCCGGCGTGTCCTCGATTCCCACCGCTTTCTGGACCCGCGTGCCGCCGCCCAGGTAGAGGTGGCCGGCTGCCAAGCCCGTTACGCCGCCGCCCCCGCTCGCGCGCTCGAAGACGAGGACGTCGGCGCCCGCCTCGCGCGCTGCGATCGCGGCGCAGACCCCCGCGCATCCGAGACCGACGATCACGACGTCCGCTTCGGCCGTTTCCGCCGACCAGCTCGCGACGTCTCCTGCTTCGATCACCGCGTATTCGCTCTTGCTCATCTGATCTCCCTGCTCGAGTTCGCGCCCGCCGGCGCCTTTGCGCGTCGAATTGAAATCCTACCCCACAGGCCCGCGGTCGGACCCGCTCTTCGCGCATTTTCGGATAGGTCTCCGCCGCCTGCCGCCCGGCTAGAAACGTGGCGCTGGAGGGCGTCTCCGAGCGGGAATGGGCTAGCTTAGGGTGTCGCTTTGTGCGACGGGACGTGCACCCAAACGCTCGGCCCACACAGCTAAGTGGAGACCCAGATGCTCGCGATCGAACCCGAGTTCATGCCCGTCCCCCTCGAGATGCAGGAACGCATCGACCGCTTCTTCGAAGAGCATGCGGACGACCCCATCGGAAACGTCGGCAGCCGGGTCATCTTCGAGGACGACCGCCTGAGGATCTGGGAGCTGATCCTCGAGCCCGGTCAAGCCAGCGACCTGCATCATCACGAATGCGACTACTATCTCTTGATCTCCGCGGGCGATCTGGTCGCTGGTATTCCGCCGAAGAGTACCGGCATCGACCCGTTTCTGGCAAAGATCCCAGAGGCAGGCAATACCGTGATGATTCCCAAGGGTGGCCTCGAGTGGGCGTTCAACGTGGGCGAAAAGACCTACCGCGAGGTCCTCGTGGAGTACAAGGACAGCTGAGCCTGCACCCTCCGGTTGGAGTTCGGCGACGCCGCTGCGCTGGACCTTCAGTTTTCGTCGGCACGACCCACGATCATCCGAGCAGATACTCCGACATGGGCGTGAGTTCCACTTCGTCCATCTGCAGAAACCGCTCGACGTTTCGGATCATGCGCTCGACCCTTTCGCGCAATTGCACTTCGGGACTCGCGTCGTAGAACGCCATGGGGTCGGTGAGCGCCTCGATCGGGAAATTCTCCTCGACGATCCCGAGGTAGTTTCTCGCCCCGGCGGTCATCGGCCGGACGATCGAGTTGCGCTTATATCCGAAAGAAGACTGGCATTCGATGGCCACTAACTTCTGATCGTTGAGCCAGATGTCGCGGAATTCGTCGCCACTGACGTCTCTTCGCTAGATGGGGCTGCATACCTGGTTGAAGCCCGGGGTGCGTTCGCCAATCGGGGGGCGCTGGGCCGTGTTGACCAACGGGATGGACTCGGACACGAGGTAGCCGTTGATCCGAACCGTGTGGGCCGTGAGCGCTCTTTCACAGGTGGCTCGCTCCTCCGCACACTGGATCCAAAAAGAAACCATGGCGCGCGCCGGGGGATCCGAGATCCAGCGCTGTGAGGGGAGATCTTCCCATCGCTCCACGTCGGTCGTCGTGGTTCGAACGACGTCCTCGTCGTGGACGTTGACGGAGATCCAATGGGCCCGGAACGGGCACGGCATAGTGGCGCCGGGGTATTTGATCTTCCCGGAACGGGCCCCTTCGGGCCTACTTGTCAGAAGACCTAGTATCGGTGGTGCGGAAAACCCCGCTTGAACTGCCTATTCCCTCTCGGCTACCTCACGCGCTGGGTGTCGAACCCGCGCTTCACGGTGCGCTACCGCTGGAGCGAGGGCACGGTGGCGATGTGGGACAACCGCTGCGCGCAGCACTACGTCCTCGACGATTTCGCGACTCCATCTCTTCGAATTCGAGGACCAGCCGTGGTTCCCAACCTTCCTGCGGGACGCGATGACCGCCTACCTCTTCCGGTCCTTTGAAATCGCGAACCAGATCGAACCCATCGTCGAGACGCTCACCCCGGCGATTGAAGAGGCGCGAACCGATCAGCTCCTCGACCTGTGTTCCGGGGGCGCGGGGCCGATGCCCCCGGTGGTCGAGGCCCTTCGCCAGCGCGGTGTCGAGGTGCACGCCACCCTGACCGACCTCTTCCCGAACGTCGCATATTTCGAACGCGCCGCGAAGGCGTCTGGCGGCCGCATCGACTTCATCGCCGAGCCGGTAGACGCCACCGCCGTGCCGCCGACGATTCCGGGGTTCCGCACGATCTTCAACGCCTTCCACCACCTGCGGCCGGCCGATGCCCGCCGGGTGCTGGCGTCGACGGTGGCTGCGCGCCGCCCGATCGCCGTCGTAGAAAGGGTGGGGCGAGAACCCGCGGTGATCCTCTCGATGCCCTTCGCCGCGATCGCGGTGCTGCTGCTCATGCCGACGATCCTTCCCCTGCACTGGAGCAGGCTTCTCTTCACCTACCTGATTCCGCTGATTCCCCTGCTGGTCGCTTTTGACGGCTTCGTTTCGTGCTTGCGGGTCTACTCGGTGCGCGAGCTCGAGGGGCTCGTGTCAGAAATCGACTTCGACCCGGAGCAGTATCGCTTCGAGGTCGGCCGCGTGCGCATCGGGAAAATCCCGGCCCACAGCACGTGGCTGGTGGGCATGCCGCTCGATCCCGAACCGCGATCGGTAGACCGTCGGGGTCGGCGGAGCGCCACGTTGGCGGCGCGATGAAGGACCCCACGCGGGAGTGAGTTTGCGCAGCCAGGACCCGCGTTAGAATTCGACAGCACGAAGGGAGAGCCCGATGACCGATTCGAACGAAGCCTTCCCGGCGGCGACCCCGCACCCCGTTGGTGGCGGAGAAGAAGCTGATGGTGGTGCCCGGGGTCTTCGATGTGCTCTCGGCGAAGGTCGCGGACGCGGTGGGCTTCCCCTCGGCGGTGCTTACGGGCTACGGCGTGTCCGCCGCCCACCTGGGAGAGCCGGATTTCGGGATCCTCACGCAGACCCAGGTGCTCGACGTCGCGCGGCGGGTAGTGGCTGTCACCGAGTTCGAGGCCTTCAATCGTTTCATCGGCGCCGATGAGCGCTATGCGGAAGACGAACGTTTCAAGCGCTGAGGTGTGGGGCTACCAGAGCGATCCGCCGGAAACGGTGAGATCCTGCATGGTGATCCCGCGCGCACCTTCGCTGCACAGGAAGGCCGCGAGCGCGCCGATCTCGTCGGGCTGAATCAATCGTTTCTGCGGGTTCGCTTCGCGGGCTTCGGCGATGTACTCGTCGCCCCCCCGTTTCTCCTGGACCTCGGCAATGTTCGTCATCCAACTCGATCCAAATTTCGTCTCGACCCAGGTCGGGCTGATGGCGTTGCAGGTGACGCCATGCTCCGCACCCTCCAGCGCAACGCAGCGCGAGAACCCGACGACTCCGGCTTTCGAAGCGCAGTAGGCCCCCGAGGTCGTCGCCCCCACCGCGGCCGCCGTCGAAGCGATGTTGATCACGCGACCCCAGCCGCGTTCGATCATCCCCGGCAGGCACCGGTGGGTGGTGCGAAAGACACCGTTCAGGTTTACGTCGATCACCTTCTGCCAGAGGCCGAAGGAATGTCCGATGACGGTCTGTTCGGCGGTGATGCCGGCGGCATTCGCGAGGATGTCGATGGGCCCGAGTGTTTTGGTCGCTGACGCGTGGAAGGCCTCGACCGATTTTTCCGAGGTGACGTCGAGATTCGCCGCGTGCGCGCGGACGCCCTCGGCCTCGAGCATCGCGTGCACTTCCTCGAGCTCGCGCTCGCCCGGGAGGTACGAGAGTTCGCCGCTGACCCCGTCTCCGCGGTTCGAGAGCAGCGAGCCGATAGCCACGTCGGCGCCGGCCTTTGCCAGGGCGAGAGCGATCGCGCGCCCCATCCCCGAAGCTCCCCCGGTGACCCAGGCGATTCGTCCCTGCAGGCTCTGGCTCATGCTTCCATCCTTTCTTGTCCGGAACGGGCACGGTATCAGTGGCGCCGGGATATTTGATCTTCCCGGAACAGGCCCCTTCGGGCCTACTTGTCAGAATGACTAGTATCGGTGGTGCGGAAAACCCCGCTTGAACTGCCTATTCCCCCGGCGAAGTCGACTGGTGCAGCGCCGGTAAAGCAGATCGCGATCTCGTGGTCGTCTTCGGGTAGCGCTAGGAGATTGTCTCTACTCCCGGAATGGTATGCCTACATTGCCTTGTGGCCACTTAGGCAAGGGAAGAAATCTGGAGCGAACGTGTGCTACGCACACGCTTCGAAAGCAACCCACTTTCCAGTTGCTTCAAACTCCAAGGCTCTTTCGATCAAATCGTCTCTGTCTATCTAGCATGCCTTGTTGATGTTTCCGATTCGCTTCGCGTATTCGAGAACCCGCTTCTTTCGATGAATTTCTCGTTGATCTTTGGTCATTTGGACCTCCTTGGCCATCATCTAGGCAGATGATGGCAGGATGTCCGGCTCGATCTGTAATTTCACACCCCCGAGTCGGTGGGCTTCATCATCGCTACGTGTGGCAGGAAGCAGCATGATCGGCGTGGTTCATCAACGCCGAAGTCGCGACCGAGCCCCGCGGATGAATAAGGAGAACAGACAGCGATCACGTAGTCCGCCAGTCGTGCTGTCGCAGACATCTTGATGTCGAGCGTTACGCAGAGTTCGAGCTTGTCCAGCGCTTCGAGCGTCTTCAGCTGGTCCGGCCATGCGACGGCCGGATTGCCGCCGATGCACAGGAGCGCCCGGATCTGCCCTTCTCCTTCGAGCAGGATCTCGTCCGCCAATGCGGCCGTCGGAAGACCACCCGCGGTATTGGTGAGCCCACGAACGCGCAGCTTCTCGCCATAACCCCACGCTTGCCGCGGGGGCGACGGTTGGGCTACCGGAGTCGCCGAGGGCAGGAGCACACCCGGGTTGGGCAGCGTTTCGCCCTGCCTTCGCCAATGACCGCAAAGCGTGTTGAGACAAAGCAGGAGGTATTCGGTGAGGTTTCCGTATCCCGATATGTTAGGTCCAGTACCGGCGAAGGCGCAGCCGCGAGATCCGCTCGACAGAATGCGGGCCGCGCGGATGATGTCCTGTGCCGGTACGCTTGCTCGTCGGGCAGCTATCTCCGGGCTGAACGGGGCCACGGTGGCCTCGAGTGCCTCGAAGCCGTGCGCGTTTGCGATCACGAAGCCCCGATCGTAACGCTCCTCCTCGAGGATCACGTGAATCATCGCGGCCAACAACGCGGGATCCTGGCCGGGGCGAGGTTGCAGATGGAGATCGGCGAAGCGTGTGACCTCTGTGCGACGCGGATCGATCACGACGAGCTTCTGACCTCGCCGCCGATCGTCCCGAATGCGCCGTGCCGTATTGGCAGGGGAGATCCCCTCGGAGAGCGAGACGATCGGATTGGCGCCAACGATCAGCCAGGTATCCGCCTCGTCGAATAGATAGGGCCCCCTGATCCAACGTCCGTGAAGCGCGTTGGCGATATTCTTTCCGGGTTGATCGATTGTCGCAGCCGTGAAGACCATGTGCGAGCCGAGGGCGAGTAGCCAGCCCACGCCAAAAGCCGATGCGGTCGGATGAATACCGCCATAGGTGCCCACATAAATTGCGACTGAACGCGGCCCGTACCGCTCGACGATCGAGGCCAGCTTTGCTGCGATCTCGTCAATCGCCTGTTTGTGCTCAATCGGACGATGCGCGCCGTTGGCGGAGCGTCTCTGTGAGTGGAGGAGTCGATCGCTGTGGGTGTGTTGGGCGGGAAGCGCGCGTCCCTTTGGACAGCAAAGCCGGCGTAAACGGGATCCTCGGGATCGCCATGAACGCGGATCGCTTGTTCCGCCTCCACCTCGACGGAGATCCCGCAATACGCTGAGCAGAAACGGCAAATGGAGGGATGAGTAGGCATCGGCTCCGAATCTAGTTCAGGGAGTCTATCCGAGATGCCCCTGACTTGCGGTACCTGAACCTGGGTGCGAGCCTCATCGTTCATATCGCATGTTGCTTTCGCGGGGTGGCTCGCGCCGACGCGTCGCTGTCAGAACCTGTCGAAGCGATTGGCATGGGGGGCCAGAACGATGCCGAGTGATCCAGAGATCAGACAATCCGTTCTCGATACTGCCAAGGCGATGGTGGAGTGTGGCCTGGTGGAGGGAACGGCCGGCAATGTTTCGGCTCGCTTGCCCGGGGGACGAGTCGTGCTGACGCCGTCTTCCCTCGACTACGATTCGATGACGCTGGACGACCTGGTCGTGACCGACGCCGAGGGAAAGGTCCTCGAAGGCGAACGGCCGCCCACGACCGAGAAGGCGCTGCATCTCGCGTGTCTGCGACAACACGAGGACATCGGTGCGGTGATGCATTGCCACGCACTTTTCGCGAGCATGTTCGCCGTCAACCATGAGCCGATTCCTTGTGTGATCGAGGAATTCGATATCTATGTCGGCGGGGAGGTACCCGTCGCCGAGTATTGCTTGACGGGATCGGATGAACTTGCGGAGGAAGCCTCGAGGTGGCTCGGAGATCGTGCCGCCGTGCTGATGGCGAATCACGGCCTTCTCTGCGTCGGCAAGGATTCCGGCCATACCTTGAAGATTGCGCAACTCGTCGAACGCACGGCCCAGCTCGTGTGGGGGGCGAGGATGATGGGCGAGCCGGTGCCGCTGCCGGAATCCACACTCGAAAAGTTTGCGCCGATCTACAAGGTCGTGGGCCGGCTGCGCTGAGCCCGTCGTCTAGGCGAGCTCGTTAGGAAGGAGTCCTGGTGACTACCCAAAAAAGGCCCCACGCGCTCGTAACGGCGCCTTTCCGGGGTGAAGGCCTCGCGACGCTCGAATCCATCGCGAGCGTCGTCCTCGATCCGTGGATCGATCAGTCCCCACTCCGAATCTACGGGCCCGACGATCTGGCGGAGCGCGTTTCTCAAGAAGGGGCCGATATTCTCATCTGCGAGGCCGATTTCTGTACGGGCATTGTTCTCGATCTGCCGCTGCGCGCGATCGCGTCGACACGTGGGACGCCGACCAATGTCGATGTGGTCGCCGCAACTTCGCGCGGGATTCCGGTTCTACATACGCCGGGGCGCAATGCAGATGCCGTGGCGGAGATGACTGTGGCCTTGCTCTTCGCCGCCTCGCGAATGCTGATCTCCGCCGATCGGGATCTGCGAGCGGGCGAGGTCGTGAAGGACGGACGCCTGTCCTACCAGCGCTTTCGTAGCTGGCAGCTGGCCGGGCGGACCGCAGGGATCATCGGACTGGGTGCCGTCGGGCGTGCGACGCGATGGCGACTCGAGGGTCTCGGTATGAAGGTGATCGCCTACGATCCTTACAACAGCGATGCGACCCATAGCCTTGAGGCCCTTCTCGCCGAGGCGGACGTCGTGTCGGTGCACGCGGCGCCCACGCCGGAAACCCTCGGAATGATCGGGGCCGTGCAGTTTGAGTTGATGAAGGAAGGATCCATCTACATCAATTCCGCGCGGGCCGCGCTCCACGATCTCGACGCGCTCACCGAGGCACTCACTAGCGGCCACCTCTTCGCGGCGGGGCTCGATCATTTCGAGGGTGAGCGACTCCCGAAGGGCCACGCTCTTCTCGCACTCGACAACGTCGTGCTGACCCCTCATATCGGGGGCGCCACCTACGACACCGAGGTCAACCATTCCCGGATGATAGCCGACGACCTGGTGAGACTCCTTTCAGGTGAGCGACCGAAATTCATCGTGAATCCAGAGATTCTCGAGGGGATCTCTTGATGAGTGGGCTGTGTGTCATCATGTGAGGCGAGGGGAATGAAGAGTAAGCGTTGGCTGATGGGTATCGATCTAGGCGGCGGCGGAGTGCGTTGTCTGCTGGTGGACACCGCTTCTGGCACGACTTTCCAAGGGACGCGGAGCTGGACGTTCCCGACCGCCGAGGGATCGTTCGGGCTCGGCTTCGACCTCGACCTCGCCGAAATGTGGACGAAGCTTGGCGAGGCAAGCCGCTCGGCGATGCAGATCGCGCAAGCACGCGCGGACGATATCGCGGGCATTGGCGTGACCGCCTTGCGTTTTGGCAGTGTGTTGCTCGATCGCGAGGGCGATGTGCTCTTCGCGGTCCCAAACCGCGACGCGCGGGCCGCCGCAGAATGCTTCCAGCTTTCGGCTGCGGAAGGCGACACGGTTCTGCGCGATACGGGCCTCTGGCCCCTGCCGATCCACGCCTCCGCGCGCTTGCTTTGGCTGAAGAATCAACATTCCGAAGTCCTTGCGAAGGCCGCCTGCGTCTTGAGCCTGAGCGATTGGGTCAATTTCCGATTATGCGGTGTGCAGGCGAGCGACTACTCCCAGGCGGGCTGCACCGGACTCTTCGATCTCGCCCGGCGCGAGTGGAGCCGGGATCGAATCGAGGGACTAGGGCTGCCGATCAACATCTTTCCAGAAACAAGGGCGTCGGGTCATATGTTAGGCAAATTGCTGCCGGGGGCCGCCGCGGATCTCGGACTGGTCGCGCAAACTCCGGTGGGACTCGGCGGCGGTGATACCCAGTGCGGGCTCTTCGGCTCAGGCGCGATCGTAGAGGGTGACGTCGCCGTGATCGCGGGCACGACCGCGCCGGTTCAAGTCGTGACCTCCGAGGCGATCGTCGACGACGAGGGCAAGCTCTGGAGCGGTCACCACGTCGTTCCGGGTCTCTGGGTCCTCGAGAGCAACGGCGGCCCGATGGGCGAAACGCTCAGCTGGTTCGCCCGTGTGCTCTTTCCAGAATCCTCGCAGCCCGAGTCGCGCTTGCTCGAGGAGGCGGCGACCGCAGAGATGG
>JAPYTP010000075.1 GCA_029941885.1 Myxococcota bacterium | reverse complement strand
TTTCGGAATTCCTCGTTCTCGAGAGATGCGGTCGCCTGACGCAGTCCACTGGATGGGATCGCGTGGGGGCGGGACTGCGGTCGGGGCGACATCGACATGTTCGCGCCATCCTCGCAGGTTCCGCGCCCGGGCGCATCTGATTGGGACACCCGCTGCGCCTGCACGGTCGGAGAAATCCGACTCAGGCCTGCTGAACCTCCCGATCGCTCATTCCGATCAGGTAGAGAATCCCGTCTAGACCGAGGTTCGAAATCACTTGCTCGGCGGACGCGCGAACCTTGGGCTTTGCGTGGAAGGCGATTCCCAACCCCGCCGCGTCGAGCATCGGCAGATCATTTGCCCCGTCACCGACCGCGATCGTCTGCTCCAGGCGGAGGTTCTCTCGCTCCGCCAGTTCCTTCAGAAGTTCGGCCTTGCGGGCACCGTCGACGATCTCCCCAGCGACTCGCCCGGTCAGCTTGCCGGCCTCGATCTCGAGTTCGTTCGCAAACACGTAATCGATCCCCAATCGCGTCTGCAGATATTTGCCGAAGAACGTGAACCCGCCCGAGAGGATCACCGTGCGGTAATCGAGGGAACGCAGGGTGCGGATCAGACGTTCCGCGCCGGGTGTGATCGGGAGCCGCTCCGCAACCGATTCGAGAACACCGGCGTCGAGACCTTCGAGGAGCGCAACGCGTCGCTCGAGACTCTCGCGGAAGTCGAGCTCGCCGTTCATGGCCGCTTCGGTAATCGCAGCAACCTCCGCACCCACCCCGGCTTCGGCCGCGAGCTCGTCGATCACCTCCGTCTGGATCAGCGTCGAATCCATGTCGAACGCGACCAGGCGACGATTGCGGCGGTAGACGTCGTCGACCTGAAAGGCGATGTCGACTTCGAGTTCCTGAGCGAGGGCCAGGAGATCTCCTCGCAGCGCCGACGCATCGTCCGGCGTCCCGCGCAGCGAGAGTTCCACGCAGGAGCGCAGTTCTTCGTTGACTGCCGCGAGTGAGACGCGACCCGAGAGCCGGGTGATGTGGTCGATATTCAGCCCGTGTCGTGTCGCAACATCGCCGAGTCCCTCGAGATGTCGCCCGGTGAGCCGATTTCCGATCAGGGTCATGATATGCCGAGGCTGTCCCTGGGCCGAGACCCAGCGCTCGTAGTCATCGAGCGCAACCGGGGAGAATCGCGCCTGCAGATCCCACTCGTGTGCCTTGAAAAGCACGTCCTTCAGGACCGGGTGCGACTCGGACTCGGGGGGCAGCTCGACGAGGATCCCGAGCGTGAGCGTGTCATGGATGACCGCCTGGCCGATATCGAGAACCCGCACGTCGTGCAGCGCGAGGATCGCACTCAGGTCACGCGTGATCCCCGGGCGATCGGCGCCGGTCAGATTGATGAGGATGACCTCGGACATGCGGCTACTCCGGAAAAAGAGTCGGATCGAGTCGGTCGATGAACGGATCGGCCGGCGCAGAAGCAACCGCGATACCCAGCCGGGCGCAAGCCCTCACGTGCCGGGATCACCTCCATCCGCTCGAGCCGACGAGAACGTCGGTTCAGGAATCGGAGGCGGCTTTCAGCGCCGCCCTGCCTGCGATCAGCATTGGCAGCAGAATCAGGGGCGCCCCGAACAGGAGCACCGGCGCGACCGGGGTCAGCAAGAACGCATGGGACGCCCCGGAGATCAGGGCCACGCCGACGATCTGTCCGGACGCATTGATGTCGTACGCCGGGCCGATCTCCGTCGCCGCCGAAAGCGGGTCACCCGGATCGAGCCGGTGATGCCCGTCCATCCGACGATGGATCCGGGATTGTTGATGGCGTTGGCCTGTCCCAAGTCCTGCTGCAGGGGATAGAGCACACCGATATCCGAAACGGACCCATTCGCCAACCAGAGCAGCGGCCTGACGGCACTGCCCGATCCGATCGCGCCCTGCCCGACCATCAGGCCCGATTCGTTGACCCCGTTCGCTCTGGATCCCGTCGGGAAGGGCGAGACGCCCCCAGGCATTCCGAGTTCGACGACAGCTCCGCCCTCGAAACGCGTGGACAGGGAGGTCGGTACCCCACCGCTCTGTCCGACCACGCGGCCAAGAAGATTCAAGTCGAGCGCGATCCCACTCTGCGTTCCACCCGGTAGATCGCCCAGTTCCGTCACGCGATAGATCGGTGGCGCGGCATTCGCCGCATCCGGGGACACGGCGACTAGCAACGAGAGGAAGCGCCAATTTCTAATCTGCAGGGGAACCTTTCTGCAGTCATGAACAGAAGTTCGATCCATCGCACGGCGAACCCGATCGACCCATCGCATCACGAGGAGACGGCGGGAATGGGTTCCAATCGGGCCCTGACAGCCGAGTTCGATCGATCGGACAGATATTTCGCATCCGCTCCATGGGCCTCTATCGGAACGGAAAAGGGTCCTTGCTCTTGGCCACACGTGTCGGATACGATGATTTTCCCCACCCAGGAGGAAATCCACATGTCCGAAGCAGCACTCAAGCGGATCGAAAAGGGAATCGCGAATCTGGCGACACAGCAGGAAGCCATCTGCGAGCGGCTGATCGCCCTCGAAGGTCGCGTTGCGACCGCCGCTGGCGGATCGGCCGCAACCCATGACGAGGTCATCCAACTCCTGGACGGCTTTCGGGCGGGTGAGGCCCTCGGCGCCGCCTCGATCTGCGCATGGATCGAAGTCTGCACCACCGATTGTGTTCGCGGCGCGCTGCGCACGATTCATCAACGTGAGGCGATGCACGCGGTACTCCTCGAAGAACGCATGCGCGCCCTCGGTGCGGAGCCGAAAGTCGAGATTCCCACTGCCGAAGTCGAGAAAGCCATGAAGAGTCTCGGTTCGACGGAGCAGACCGATGCCCAGAAGCTGCTCGACTTCGCCGAGCGCACCCCCGATGCCGATCTGCTTCTCAAGCCGATCTACGACATGGCCGACCGGCTCGACCACGACCAGGAGACCCAGTGGCTACTGCGCTCGATCGCGCAGGACGAGCAGTCGACCGTCGCGCTCATCCATGAAGCCTGTGCCCTGCTGAACCCGCAGGCCGCCTGAGCGAACTCGATCTCGGCGACCGGTCGCGCTCACGGGGCAACCCCGAGCGCGCGCGCCCATTCGAGGTTCCGTCGGGCGGATTCGACATGGGCGAGGTGGACCTCGTGTCCCTCGCCCTGATTCGGATCACCGTAGAGGATCGGGCCCTTGCCCGTGCGGGCACCTTCGTCTCCGAGTCGAACGAGATCGGCCCAGTAGGCGACCTCTTCCCGACTCGGCGTGAATAATTCGTGGACCAGCGGGATATGATCGGGATTTCCGAGCATCATCCCGTAGTAGCCGAGTTCGCGCAGCTCGGTCGCGAAGCTTCGGAGACCGGCCAGGTCATCACTCGCGCCCCCCCACATCCCGCTGATCGGATAGCGGATCCCCGCTGCCTTGGCGTCGAGCAGGACCTTCGACCGCAGGAAGAGAGTCTCCTTCCCCTCCGGTGTCCAGCGATACCCCACCGCCTGATGGATATCTCCGAAGCGAGAGATCGCCCCGCCCATGTAGGCGACTCGTTTCGAAGCCATCGCGATCTCATAGCTCCTTCGCAGCCCCTCCGCGGTTTCCAGGATCGGATAGAGCAGAGCGGATTCGCGCGGCAGCCCCGCCTCGACTTCGGCCGCCAACAGCAACGCGTCCATCGCCACCACGTCCTCCGGACCCTGGATCTTCGGCACGAGAACGCCCCTGAGCGCCGGAGCAAGAGCGGCACGCAGATCGCGAAATGCCATCCCCGATGAGGCCGTCCGTACTCGAACGAACCAATCGGGCTCCCCCTCGCCTTCGGCCTCGGGCCGGGAGGCGAGGAAGGATCCAACAATCCGATGGGCACGCTCGCGAACCGAGTCGGTCATCGGCGTCTCCGGCTCTTCCATGTCGAATACGACGGCATCGGCCCCGGTAAAGGGGGCGTTCGCGACCGCCTTCTCATTGGAACCCGGTACGAAGAGCACGCTCCGCAACGGCCGCGCGATGGGGCGAGCGATCGCGGGGCGCGTCGCATAGCTCATCCGCAGCCGTCCTTCGCGAGTACATCCTTCGCGGCTTGCTCGACCACGGTGCCCGAGAAGAAGTCGGGGTTCATCCCCGCATGGAGTCGAACCCCATTCTCGAAGGCGAACTCACGGAAATCCGCCTGTGTGAGCGTCCCCCGCTCGACGTTCTCGTAGGCCTCCGCGATCGGATGGGTCATGTCGGAGACGTCCCAATGGGCGATATCCGAGCCGAGCATCGCGCGCAGTCGCGCACCAAAGGGGTTCACATCCCTCGAGAAGGCCCAGGGAACCAGGGGGTCGTCCGCCTCGCAGCCGAAGAAGAAATTCGGGACGAAGCGATCGCGTATTTCCTCGGCCCGCGACAACCCCACCGCATCGAACTCATCGAGGCGTTCCGGTCTTGCCCCGGGCTGTTCGAAATGAGCGCGGATCGGCTCGCGCTGTGCGACGACCTCGTCGCCCCCAAACTCCACGAAGAGTTCCATGAGCGTCCCCACGTCGAGTCGATCGGGATCGAGCGCCCGGATCGCACCGGCATTGCGTTTTTGCCAGTGACCGATCAGGTCGGCGTAGAGGCTGCACGCCCAGGCCACCCCTCCCTCGAGAAATCCAATCCGCAGATCGGGAAAGCGATTCGTCACGCCACCCAGAAAGAGGGCCTTGCAGAGCGCTTCGTGGCCACGGCCGAGGCCACCGACGTGATTGTAGACGTAGCTCGACGGGGATCTGGCAACGTGGTGAAACTGGACACCGCTGTGCGAGATCGGAGCGAAGTGGAGCTCACAACATCGCCCCCAGAAGGGATCGTAGTCGTATGCAGAATCCATCCCGAAGAGATCATATCGATCGACCGGTGGATCGAGTGGACCGTGATCGCGCTCGATCTTCGCGATCGGGCGGCGCGCATAACCCGAGATCGCCCCCGCCTTGAGTCCGAGACCCACGGCGTGCTCCAACGTTTCGATCGCGCCTTCCGGCGTATTCATCGGAATCAGCGCACCCACGGCGATCCGATCCCTGAACGGTTCGAAGAGCCGAGCATGCATTCGGTTGACTGCGCGGCAGATGACCGGGGCAAGTTCTGGATCTGCCAGGTCGAGGAAGGCGAGACTCATCGAGGGATAGAGAATCGTCAGATCGATGCCGAACTCGTCGAGTCGATCGTAGAGGAGTTTCGGAAGGTAAGAGGTCGCGCGATCGAGCGTGTTCTCCGTCGGCCAGCCCCACCACGAGGGCATCGACCGCCATCGATCGGAATCTCCCACGACCGTTCGCAACGCCGACGACGTGTCGAAGGGCCTCGCATGACCTTCCAGAAAGCGGTCACGCAGCGCGGGCCCCGCTTCCTGCTCGATGTAGTCGACGATCTCGGCATGCGCCAAGGGCCAGATCTCGACGAAATGGCCGTCGCTGTCGAGGATGGGATGATCGAGGGATCGGCGAATCTCGGCGGAGCGGGTTTCCGGCATGGAGAAACGTTATCGCGTGAGGCGGCAGAATCACGCACACTCGATCAGGGAAGGAATCGTGAAGCCACCTCCTCGAGCGTGGCTTCGAAGCACTCGGCGGCGAGGGGATGCATCGCGCGGCTCCCTTCGAGAACCGTTCGTCCCGTCGTCACCGTCCCGACCGCCAGGATCACGTGGGTCGCGCCTGCTTCAAAGAGACTCGAGATGGCGTCCTTTGGCGTCTCTTCGTCGACTCCGGCCATGACGGTCACATCGAGTTCGTCCGGATCGCGCCCCTCCGCCTCACAGAGCTCCGCCAGTGTCGCGAGGTCCGACGCGAGATTCTCGGGCCCGCTCGAAACAGGCAGCCATCCATCGGCCCATTTCGCAGCCATTCTCATCCCCCTTGGCCCATGCACTCCGCACAACACGGGAATCGGGTTCTGGATCGGGTGATAACGTGAGAGGATGGGCGGGAAGTCGACGTGTTCGCCGTGATATTCCGGTTCGTCCTCCGCCCAGACCCGACGCATCGCCTCGATGATTTCACGCAGCCGGTCGAAGCGTGAGGCGAATTGAATCTCGAAGAGGTCCAGTTCCTCGATCAGCCAGCCCGCGCCCGCCCCGATCGTCAGTCGTCCCGCCGACTGTCGATCGAGGGTCGCCAGGATCTTTGCGAGCAGGAGCGGATGGCGGAGTGTCACGAGCCCGACCGCTGTCCCCAATCGAATTTCCGAAGTGGCCCCTGCGATATGGGCCAGGGTCATCCAGGGGTCCGCGATATTCGTATAGAAATGGGGCACCTCCCCATCGACCAGTTGCTCGTAGGGACGACTGATCTCGCGAGGAACGGCGGGATGTTCCCCGACCCAGAGCGATTCGAACCCGAGCCGCTCGGCCTTGCGCGAGAAAACGCCAGGCGAAACATCATCCGGTCCCGCCGGACAGAGCAGACCCACTCCATGTCCCGATCGTTGGCTCTTCATCGAGTCTCGAACCTCATCTCAGATTGCACTCAATCTCCGGACTGTACTCGACCCCTGCGCAGGAGTGGAATCGAGATCCCGGCGATCATGATCGCGCCACCCGTCAGTTCGTAGGGCTCGGGCCAGTCCGACAGCAGCAGGAACGCAAGAATCAAGGTCAGCACTGGCGTCGTCAGGTTCGCCAACGTCGTGACGCGCGCCTCCACATGGCGCGCCGAGAGCATCAGGGCGATGCGGCCCAGAAAGGGGCCTGCGATCGCCGCCATCGATGCGTAGAGGATCTGCTCGGTCGGAATCTCCGAGAAACGGGGAACGGAATTGAAGGGGAACCAGAGGGCGGCGGCCAACCAGAGTCGCAAGGCGTTCACCGCCACCGGGTCGATCCGGTGGATGTAGCGGCGAGTCACGATCGCGAGTGAGCTGAAACAGGCCGCGGCGGCCACAGCCAGCCCCGTGCCGCCGTCGAAGAGCCCGAGAAGTCCGGCGTCGCCCAGCGGCCCTTGCAATACGACGAGTCCGACCGTCGCGATCATCGCGCCGAGCCAGAATCTCTTCTCGACTCGCTCGCCGAGGAGCAACCACCCGAAAATCGCAACGAAGATCACGTCCGCGCGCAACAGGACGTTGAGCAAGGCCGGCGACAAATCCTGGATCGCATGCGCGCTGGCCAGATTTCCGAGCAGCGTGAAGATCGCCAGGAGCGCAGCCACAAGAAGTTCGGTCCGACCGATCCGAAGGCGCGTCGTGCCGGAGGAGAGGCGTTGAGCGAGCACGAGCGAGCTGTTCCCGATCGCCGCAACCCCGAGCAGCAACAGGACGCTGTTCGCAGGATCCCCGACCTCGTTCGCGAGCTTCCACGGGATCACCATCAAGGCGCCGCCGACGGCGGAAGACAACCCCCATCCCAGTCCCAGACGCAGGTCGGCCGAGGAGGTCGTAGGAATCCGGGAACTCGGCATGGCGGGATGAATAGCGTCTGGAGACAGGCGAGAGCACCCTAGTAGTGCGATGCACGACGAATGATCGAATCACTCACGAGGACCGTCGAGGGTGCGGCGCAGTACATCCGGCGAATAGAACGACGCCTCGACATGCGCAGCGAGCTTCTCGAGCGCGAGCTCGAGTCGCTCTCGGACGCCCGTCCAGAGGCTCGTGGCCGACGCGATCTCCTCCCGCTCGAGTGAATGGCGCACTCTCGAGAGTGATCGGCTCAGTTCGATGAGGTCTGCACGAGCCGGGATGCTTTCGGGAAATCTTCGGTACAGGCGCCCGAGCGCGGCGCGCAAGGAGGCCAGAGCGAAGAGCCCCCCGTGCAGGTCGCTACCGTCGAGGGTCTCGATCACGACCTCCAGGGTCGCAACCAGTTCGCGCGCATCCGCCTCGAAACTCACGACGAGAAGACGTCGTTCGGGACACGCCGCGGATCGAAGGCTCTCGAGGTACGCCACCATCCCCAGAAGAACCGAGGGCGCTGGGGCCACACCCTGGAACTCGTCGATGACGACTGCTCGAAGAAAGGTCGCCAGATCGGACGCAGGCCGGACCGTCCCGAACGGAGCGGCCGATCCGGCATCGACCAGGCTCGGAATGCGCACGGGATTGCGTCTTCCGTCGTCGCGATTACGGCTGAACACGTTGCCCGTCACGTCGGCGGTTCCGGGTTCCTCCGATACGCCTGAAAAATGAAAGACCGGATTGTCATGGCCGTTGCGATGGCAGCTGTCACAGCTCATTCCGACTCGCGCGGCGAGCCCGCCGAGTAGCGCGGGGGAGCGAAACGCGACGCGTCCCAGCCGCACGCTTTGCGCGCGACCGGGGTCGGCAGACGGGGCCAGGCATTCGGCAGGCTTCGTCGTGAGTTCTGCAACGACGTCCGCCCCCGCATGAATCCACTTGAGATCGGCGATGAGAGGCCCCTCCCCGGATGCCCTCGCGGAGCCGAGACCGAGCGTTGCAAGCAGGACCAGCCCGGCTTCGAAACCTGCGAACCTACTGGGCGGCCACAATGCGCAGCTCGATGACTCTCTTGAGATCCTCGTACTCGGCACATCCAAAGGGACAGGCCTCGTCGAGGGTGGCCAGATGGAGTCGGGCCTCGTCCAGGCGACCGAGCTCGACCCACATTTCACCGAGATATTCATTCGCCCCACGATGGAGGGGATCAAGGGTCAGCGCCTGCTCGTAGTAGGCGCGCGCACGATCGAAGCGGTTGAGCCGTCGATGCGCATACCCGAGATAGTTCATCACGTCGGGGTGCGGTCCGATCTCGCCCGTGAGCTCGCGAAGCGCTTCGATCGCCCGCTCGAAGAGTTCGGAGTTGATGAGCTGAACCGCACTGAGATAAGCCTCCCGAGGTTCGGGTCGGGGCTCGAAAAGGAGGCCGTGCTGATCTTCAGTGGCAGGCTCCGGACCTTCTTCCTCCGGACCTGCGATCGCCGAAGCGAGCATGGCATGGGCCTGAACCAGCTTCGCAGGACAGGCCTCGCCGCAATCTTGCTTGAGGGATTCCAGGTGACCGAGCTGACTTCGTGCCTCCTCGTCTTTGCCAAGGGCGAGATAGGAAATCCCCAGCTTCTCGTAGGCCGCATACATCTGCTCGTCGTAGCGCGCGGCCTTCTTGAAATACCGCGCGGCAGTCTTGTGCCTACCCTGACATTGCAGCGCCCTCCCCCGCAGATAATTCGCCTCGGGGTTTCGTGGAACGGCCTTCAAGATCGTTCGGAATTTCCGTTCGGCCTTCTTGCAGTCGCCGTCGCCCAGCAGTTCGACGCCCTCGCGAAAAACGCGGTTCAGGTCCGGACCGCCGCCGCCGCCAGAATCGATGCCGCCTCCCCCTCCACCCCCGCCCCCCGCTGCCAGAGCAACAGGAGCGATGAGAGCGAAATACAGGGCGATGACTACGACCAGACGGGTGAGATACATTCCGAACCCCTGTCGATGACCTGCGGAGATGATCGCACAGGTCGGGCGAGATTCCGCTACGGGTCGCACCCGTTCTCGACCGGGGGACCCGGCGTGAATCCACCAACTCGAAACGCACGAAAGGGAAGGGCCGCAACATGAACAGCGAAACGATTCGAGCCCGGTACGGACCCTGGGCACTCGTCGCGGGGTCCTCAGAAGGACTGGGAGCTGCCTTTGCACATGCGGCCGCCGCCCGAGGTCTCCATGTCGCACTCGTCGCACGTCGCTCCGACGCACTCGATCGGGTGGCGAAAGAAATTCGTGATGAGTACGGCGTCGAAACCCGACAGCTCGTCGCGGATCTTTCCGAAGAGGCTGCGCCCGGTCAGATCGCCGCCGCGGTCGCTGACCTCGAGATCGGGATGTTCATCTCGAATGCAGCCAGCGAGCCTCAGGGACCATTCCTCGATCTCCCGCTCGCCGAACACCTCTTCGCGATCGATGTGAATTGCAGAGCGCCACTTGCCCTCGCCCACCATCTCGGACAGCCGATGGTCGCCCGCAAGCGCGGTTCGATCGTGATCGTCACTTCCCTCGGCGGCCTCTGTGGGTTGCCCGTCTTCTCGAGCTACGGCGCGACAAAAGCTTTCGGCTGGAACCTGGGTGAATGTCTCTGGGACGAGATGGCGCCACACGGCGTCGATGCCCTGAGCTTCGTCGTAGGTTCCACTCGCACCCCCAATCTCGAGCGCTCTGGCGCACCCGAAGCTCACCTCGAGACGGCCGTCGCGCCGCAGATCGTCGCCGCGAACCTCTTCGAGGTACTCGACCAGGGCCCCACCCAGTACTCGTTGCCGGAGGTCGAAGAAGCCGCGCGCGGACTCTTTGCGATGCCCCGCAAGGAGGCCGTCGGCTTCTTTAGTCAACAGAACCACGCGGCCTTCCCAAGCCGAGCGGACTGAATTCCCGATTTCTCGCAAGCCGGCCGCAGACCTGTGCAGGATGGACCGAGGTGGGCTCGCAGCCCGACGCACATCGATACCGGCCGTGACGTCGGCTCTCCTGTGACTCTATTCAGCGAGCCAGACAGTCGAAGGCGAGCGTTCCCAGTACGCTGACCTGATTCGCCCCGCCGACGGATCGGTCGTACCCGGTCATCGGATATCCGTTCGTGAAGAAAGCGAACGAGATCCCCGACTCGGGATCGCAAAACGACATCTGCGTGGGCGCACCGGTATGACCAAAGGTCGCCGCGGAGGCGGTTGGGCCCGGCGCCCCGGCCGGTGCGCCGCCACCCGTGCCAACCAACACGAAGAGTCCCATCCGCGTGTCGAGTCCCGTTCCCCCGAAATCGCCGGAGAGCGGCATCTCGACCTGGGCACGAGTCCCCTCCGCCACCGCCTCGGGGCTCCACACCCCCGAGCAATAGAGAGCCTGAAACAGCAGCGCCATATCCGCGGCGCTGGACACCGCAGTGTGACTGGGTTCTCCCGCGGCGAGCACCTCCGGCTGACTGAGATACCAGGCCCCCCACGGATCGATCACGACGTCCTCCTCGCTTCCGTCCGTGCAGACATAACGTGCGACGTTGCCCTGTTCCGAGACGGGCGGGCCCAGGTCCAGATCCAGCCCGAGGGGGCCCGTGATCCGTTCGCGCAAGAACTCACGAAGATCCATTCCCGCCGTTCGCTCCACAAGCTCGCGGATCACCCAGGCCGACGAGGTGACGTGAAAGGCGAGCTTCGAGCCCGGCTTCCAGTCGAGCCGCCATTTGGAGAAGGCCGCGAGCCGCGCGTCGCGATCCAAATGCCGTGGGTAACCCAGCGGCGCCATCGGGAACCCTCCCGTGTGGCTGAGCACGTGCCGAATCGAAACGGCCTCCTTCCCGTTGGTCGCGAATTCAGGGATAATGTCGGAGACGAGATCGTCCAGATCGAAGAGTCCGTCGCCGAGCGCCTTCCAGGCGATCGCCGCGAGGACCGGACGACCCGCCGATTGCAGCACATAGCGCGTGTCCGGCGCCGCCTCCCCGGCGGTCTCGAAGGCGACCAGCCGCCCCTCCCTCGCGAGCGCGACCTGGCACGAGGGAAGCCGACCACTCTCGACCTCGTGCAGTGCGCGCCTCACGAAGATCGACAAGCGATCGGGGTCGATTCCGACACTCCCAGGATCAGCGAGTTCTCGAGGCATCGGAATCATGTTCGATCGCTCCTTGCTCGGCGTTGATTCATCGCGCAAAGTGTATCCCAGTAGACAAGCTTGGAGACGATCCCATGGAAGCTCTTCCCTACCGGGCGTTCGACGCGGACAACCACTTCTACGAGCCTCGCGACTGTTTCACCCGCTACATCGAGCCCAAGTACCGAGACCACGTCGTCCACACCCGCCCGGCCGAGAATGGCGGAGACGAAATCTGGATCGGCGACGAACCGTTCGGCTTCCTCACTCACCGCAGCTTCGAGCGCGTCGTCAAGCCGGGCCGACTGCGCGACATGCTGCGCGGCGCGACCTACGCGAAACAGAACGCGACCGACGAGGATTTCATCGAGGCCATCCAACCCGCCTACCAGAATCGTGAGGACCGGCTCGCACTCATGGATATCCAGGGTCTCGAGGGCATCGTCATTTTCCCGACCATTGGAGTCACCGTCGAGCACCAACTCAGCAAGAATCCGGAGAATCTCTACGCGAACCTGCACTCGTTCAATCGCTGGCTCGAGGAGACCTGGGGATTCAACTATCGCGACCGGATCATCGCCCCCCCGCTCATCTCCATGCTCGACCTCGATCGCGCAGTCGAGCAACTCGATTGGGCCCTCGAAAGGGGCGCCCGCCTGATCGGCCTGCGCCCGGGCCCCTTCTACGGGCGACATCCCGCGGATCCCTATTTCGATCCCTTCTGGTCCCGGGTCAACGAGGCCGGGATCGGCGTCGCATTCCACATCACGGAGTCCGGCTACAACGAGATGATGAGCGTGCATTACGGAGAGGATCCCAACCCCTCTTCTCATAGGCAGTCGGCTCTGCAGTGGACCTGTTTCTACGGCGATCGACCGATCATGGACACCCTGGCTGCGTTGACATTCGGGAATCTCTTCGGTCGGTACCCGAATATCCGGGTCGTCAGCGTCGAGAACGGTTCGCTCTGGGCCCCCTACCTGATGCAGTCGATGGACAAGATGGGCGGCATGGCGCGCAACGGGCCCTGGATCGGAGGTCGAATCGAAGAGAAGCCCAGTCAGATCTTTCGTCGCCACGTCTTCATCGCACCCCACCACCATGGCGACGACATCTCGGAGCTGATCCGGGTGCTCGGACATAGCCAGGTGCTATTCGGCTCTGATTTTCCGCACGCCGAGGGAATGTCGACGCCCCTCGAGTTCACGAGGCACCTCGATCATCTCTCGGCGGATCAGGTGCGCGACATCATGCGCGAAAACGCGCGCGGGCTCGTGGGCCTGGCCTGAGCGTGGGGGCCCCCAATCCGATCGAGACGGGCCTCTTGCGACCCAGTCGTCGACCGACGATCCCCGGCTCTCCGCAATCGGTCGCTGCGCTGCTCGCCCCAATCGTTGCGCGAACTCCCGACGCAGAAGCACTCGTCTGTCGACACAGACGCTACCGATACGACGAACTCGATCGCGCGGCGAACCGCGCGGCCCATGCACTTCTCTCCCTCGGCGTCGAGCCAGGAGATCGAATCGCCGCTTCGATCGGCAACTACTGCGAAATCGTCGTGGCACTGCTCGGCGCGATGCGGATCGGGGCGATCTGGGTGGGAATCAATCGAGCGCTGGCTCCCGCCGAGAAGGCGCACATGCTGGCCGACTCGGGCGTGCGCCTCTTTCTGGGGGATCGGGAGATGCTCCGCCAGGTCCAGGAAATCCGATCTCGGCTTCCGGACCTCCAATGGGTGGTCGACGCAGAGCCCGGCATCGAAATGAGCGAGTGGACGGAACGGCTGACCCGCGCACCCAGCGAAGACGTCCCGAAGATCGACATCGATCCCTTCGACCCCGCTGCCATCGCCTACACCAGCGGCACCACCGGCCGCCCGAAGGGCGCTGTCCACTCGCAACACAACATGCTGATGCCCGGAGCCATCGCACGCTCCGTGGGTCGAAGCCGTCCCGATCTCACCGTCGGCTATGCGCTGCCGATGACGATCCTGAACGTCTTCATCCTCGGCCCGATTCTCGCTGCCCAGGCCGGAGCTAAATGTGTCCTGATGGATCGCAACGACGCCGTCGGAATCGCAGAGTGGATCCGCGACGAGCGCGTGGGACAATTCGCGAGTGTGCCCGCGACCTACCACGACCTGCTGACGCGGCCCGAGATCGACCAGTCGGACCTCGATTCTCTCGAGAAACCGGGAGTCGGCGGCGCAACCTGTCCCGACGAATTCCGGGATCTGTTCCGGGAGCGCTTCGGCCAGGAGGTCCAGATCGGGTACGGCCTCACCGAGGCCCCCACCTCCATCAGCCACACCGATCCAAAGCAATCTGCGATCCCCGGCTGTTCCGGGACGGCCTTGCCCCACGTCGAGATCTGCATTCGGGACGATTCGGGTCGTGACGTAGCTATCGGAGACGAGGGCGAGATCTGCGTGGGACCGCGCCGCGAGGGACCCTGGGCCAATGTATACATTCCGATGTTGGGCTACTGGAAGCAGCCCGAGGCGACTCGGGATGCCCTAAGAGATGGCTGGCTCCACACGGGAGATATCGGCGTGATGGATTCCGACGGCAATCTGTTCGTGCGTGATCGGCGCTCCGACCTGATCATCCGAGGTGGAGCCAACGTCTATCCCGCGGAAGTCGAGCGCGTCCTCCACTCCGATCGGCGAATCGCCGCGTGTGCCGTCCTCGGCATCGAGGACCCGCGACTCGGGCAGCGCGTCGCCGCCGCCATCGAGTTCGAACCCGAGGCCCGAGTCAGTGAGGAGGAACTCCGCGAACTCTGCGCCTCCCAACTCGCCCGCTACAAAGTCCCCGAACGCATCGTCATCGTCGACGCGTTCCCGAGGAATTCGATGGGCAAGATTCTGAAGCGGAAGCTCGTGTCGCTCTTCGAGAATTAGCGAGGCCGTCAGAACTCGAGAATCGCGCGACCCTCGATCTCACCCTTCTCCAGGGCGGCGACGGCACCGTTGATCTCGTCGAGGGCATACCGACGTGTGACCATCGAATCGAGATCGAGATCGCCGCGGGCGAACCACTCGAGGTATAACGGTACGTCGCGCTCGGGCTTGCTCGAACCCCCGATACTTCCGGTCAAGTGTTTCTCATGAGCGAGGAGGTCGAGCGCCTCGACCGAGAGCGCCTCCCGAGGGATGCCGACCAGCACGGCCGTACTGCGCTCATCGCTCCCCAGAATCTTGTTGCGTGCCGCAGGCAGGATCTGACGTGCCGTCTCGGCAGCACCGATGCAGTCGAAGGCGAAGTCCACGCCGGCGACCGGCTGACCCATCATGTCGAAGCCGTCTACCGGAGTCAGTTCACGAATTCGTTCGACCGGGTCGACTCGCGTCGCATCGACCGTGTCGGTCGCCCCGTGGCGGCGCGCAGTCTCGAGCTTCGCCTCATCTAGATCGACCGCGATGATCGGATTCGCGCCGACGACCCGCGCCGCCGCGATCGCGCACAACCCGACGCCTCCGGCACCAAAGATGGCCACGCTCTGCCCCGCGCGAACTCCGGCTGTGTTGATGACGGCCCCCGAACCGGTCATCACGGCACACCCGATGATGCAGGTCACGTCCGTCCGAGTCCCATCGGGAATCTTCACGACGTAGAGTTCGTCCGCGATCGTGTGATCCGCCCAGGTGAAGATCCCCTGACTCGCCGCCACCCGGCCATTGGCCAGAGTCAGGACGGCCGCTTTCGGTACGCGAGGCGGAGGCCCGACCGTTCGCGGAATCCAGGTCACCAGGACCCGATCACCGGGGGCCACGTGATCGACCGACGAGCCGATCTCCACCACCTCGCCAGTCGCTTCGTGGCCGAGCACGATATCGCTCGCTCGCGGGCCGTGGATCTCATGGAGCTGACTATGACAGACGCCACTCGAGAAGAGTTTGACAACCACCTGATCTGGCGCGGGATCGGGAAGAATGACGTCTTCGATCCGGATGAGTCCTGCTTCTTCGGGGACGACGGCGACACGAGCGGGTGTGGGCATGAAGTAAAGTATACGAGCGCTCCGGGCGACTCGCGAGCGTGCGATTCGGCCCGGATCGTTCCCGCCCCGCTCGGAAAATACGCCGACGCGCGCCATGGTCGACCGCTTGGGCTCCGGTTAGCATGATCCGAAGAGGAGGGGGCCGTGGCACGCGAGTTGCTGATCCTGATCAAGCACGACTGTGAAACATGCGCCCTCGTCCTCCCGGCGCTCGACGCCGCCGTCCGCGCGGGTCAGCGCGTTCGAATCCTGTCACAGTCCGGTCGCAACGAGAGTGACGTACTGGCCGCCCGCCTCGGTCTCCGACCGCTCGAGATCGACACGGACTACGAAGTCTCCGGGCGATTCGACCCGGAGGCCGTACCCGCGTTGCTGCTGATCGACGACGGCGCCGAACTCGATCGCGTCGAGGGTTTCGATCGCGCGCGCTACGACGTCCTCGCCGCGGCGGCGGATGTCCAGCTCGACCTCCTCGAACTGCCCGCAACGCAGCCCGGATGCGCGAGTCGAACGCGGGATGCAGACGTCGAGGCAAGACTCCGCGCTCGACGGGCGAGACGCGACGGCAGGATCCGTTCGAGAAGCCTCCGGGTCGGTGGAGTCGAGGACGTGCACGAGTCGCTGTACCGGCGGGGTTGGACCGACGGGCTACCGGTGGTTCCGCCCACCCCAGAGCGGGTCGTTGCGATGCTCGATCACACCCGCCGAGATCCACAAGAGGTCGTCGGCGTGATCCCGCCCTATGCCGGCGAAGCCACCGTCGAGAAGGTCGCGATCAATGCGGTGATGGCGGGTTGTCCGGGCCCCGCGCTGCCCATCGTGCTCGCCGCGCTCTCCGCCGCCTGCGAGGAATCCTTCTCGCTGCAAGGTGTGATCGCGACGACCAACCCGATGGGTCCACTCGTCGTCGTAAGCGGCCCGATGGCGGCGAAGGTCGAGATGAATTCGGGCGGCAATTGTCTCGGTCAGGGCAACCGCGCCAATCTCGGCATCGGGCGAGCCCTACAGCTCACACTTCGCAACATCGGGGGCGGACGACCGGGGCGGGACGATCGTGCCACGACGGGCCAGATGGGGAAGGTCGGCGCCTGCTTTGCCGAACGGCTAGAGGATTCTCCCTGGCCATCGCTTTCGCTCGAGCGCGGCCTGTCGGCGGACCGGACCGGCGTGCATGTCTTCGCCGCTGAAGGACCTCGCGTCATGTCCGATGCGACGAGCCGCACCGCGCGGAGCCTGGCGGCCAGCCTCGGCATGGTCGTGGATGCGATGGCCCACCCGAAGATTCGCAACCAACTCGCGCCCCTGCTCGTGCTGCCGCCCTCCATTGCGCGGGTCTTCGGGCGCGAGGGTTGGAGCAAGGCCCGTGTCAAAAGAGAGATCCTGGAGCGCTCGAAACGTCCGATCGAAGATCTCCTACCCGGCGCACGCGGTTGCGAAGTCGGACAAGGCGAGGATCTCCTCGACGACGACGGCAGCGGTATCCCAAAGGTCGCGAGCGCAGACGACATCGTGATCGTGCACGCGGGGGGAGACGTGGGCTCGATGGCGATGGTGATGGCGTATTTCCCCAACCTTACGCGAGGGTCCCCACCGGTCCTGCGCTGCGCGGAGGACTGGCAATGAACGAATTCGAGATTCTGGACCCCACCTCGGAGCAAGAACCGGAGAATTGGCCTCTGGCGCCAAGACTCTTGCGCCATTCCGGCACACACATCGGCCTGCTCGACATCAGCAAGCCTCAGGGCGACCTCTTTCTGGACGAGATCGAGAGACGACTGCGGGAGCAAGGGCTTTTGGTGACGCGCTATCGCAAGCCGACCATGACGCGTCCCGCCGTTCCCGAGTTGGTGAAGGAGATCGTCGGAACCTGCGACGCCGCGGTGGTCGCGCTCGCGGATTGAGGGAGCTGCGTGTCATGCGGTCTGCGTGACGTGACCAACCTCGAAGCGCAAGGCCGGCCGGCGATACTCGTCCACACCGATCTGTTCGGCGACGGGGCGGCGATGCAGGCCGAACGATTGGGTCAGCCGGCGATGAGACGGGCCACGGTCCCCCATCCCGTGCAGGACAAGACCGCGGACGAGATCCGACGTCTCGCCGCGGACGCGGTGCCTCACATCCTGTCGTCGCTCACCATCGATCCGGAACCGTAGGCGGTCGTCGAAACTGGCAGCGGACGGGCTGCGCCGGCTGCACGAGCAGGTAGTATCAAGACTGGCGTGGCGGACACTTCACACGCGCGGGCGCGTGCATACCGAGCGATGTGGCCCAGCTGGCCCGGGTCGAAACCTGGAAGCGAAACACGCTCGGATCGTGGATCGACCAGGACATTGAGAGGTAAGCGATGTCGGAGAACCCACCCATCGAGGTCGGAGCGAATCCGGCCGACATCGCACGAAACCGGGCGCTCGGCGCCGGGACGATCGACGACCCCTACCCCCGGTACGACGAACTGCGGACGTCGGGCCCCGTGCACGCTCTATCCCTTTCGGACGCCTTCGATCTCGGAAACATGACCGGGGACTTCGGGGCGAAAGGGCGAACCCAGTTCTCCTGCTACGACTGGAAAACCGTCGACACGGTCCTTCGAGACGCGGAGACCTACTCCTCCGAATCCTACGCGCTCAGCCTCGGAGCCGTCATCGGGCGCAGCATGATCCAGATGGACGGACCCGAGCACCGACGCTCCCGTGCGTTGATCCAGCCCTTCTTTACGCGAAAGGACATGGAGGGCTGGAGACAGCGCTGGGTGCAGCCGGCCGTCGACCGAATCCTCGACGAAATTCTTTCGCGGGGCGAACCGGTCGACCTCTATACGGAGCTCTGCGCGAAATTGCCGGTCTACACGATCGCGAGTTCCTTCGGCGTTGCACCGGAGGACGTGGGGCGATTTCATGAACTCGCAGTGACCCAGACGGGGCTGACGAACTCTCCCCAGGACCGGCTGCGAGCCGCCGAGGAGATCGCGGATTACCTGAAGGACGTGATCGACTTGCGCCGCCAGGAGGGGGGGGACGATCTGATCGGCGTGCTCTGCAACGTCGAGATGGAGGACCCCGAGGATGGCTCGCCCGAGCGTCTCTCGGACGCAGAAATTCTGGCCTTTGCTCGCCTGATGTTGCCGGCCGGGTCCGGCACGACCTATCGAATGCTGGGGTGCCTTCTGTTCGCACTTCTCGAAAGCGGGCAGATCGATCGAGTACGCGGGGATGCCGACTTGCTCGACGCCGCGATCGAGGAATGTCTGCGCTGGGAACAACCCCTCACGAGTGTGATGCGGCTCGTCACCCGGGACACCGAACTCTCTGGGGTCAAGATTCCAGAGGGCAGCATCATACACGCCAGCCTCGCCGCGGCGAATCACGATCCGGCTCGCTATCACGACCCCCACCTCTTCGACATCGATCGGGAGAAGCAACCCCACGCGACTTTCGGCGTCGGACCGCACCTGTGTATCGGGATGCACCTCGCCCGGATGGAAATCCGCACCGCGATGGCGGGCATCCTCGATCGCCTGCCGGGTCTCCGGATCGATCCCGACCAGAAGAAGCCCTGGATCACGGGCTTGCTGTTTCGGATGCCGACCGCGGTCCCGGTCGTCTTCAACGCGTGATCCGGATCAAGATCGACCGAGATCGCTGCATGGGATCGGGGAGCTGTCAGGCTCATGCGCCGCGGGTCTTCGATCTGGACGACGAATGCCGAGCCGTCGTGATCGACCCGGCGGGCGATCCGCACCGCGCCATTCGCAACGCCGCGGAGGGATGCCCGACACGCGCGATCGAGATCGAGGAGTCGGGCGGGTGAGCGGTGCGGGCGACGTCGCGATCGTCGGGCTCGGGGTGACGGCCCAGGGCGTGCGACTCGGTGTCCCCGAGCGGCTGCTGCGTCTTCGGGCACTCGAGGCTGCCCTCGATGACGCCGGGCTTCGCCGGGCAGACGTAGACGGATACATCGCCTGCCACGGTCTCCCGGGTTTCGAGGATCTTCGCTTCCTCGGGTTGGGCCCAACCTTCTCGTGGAGCCTCGCGAGTGGCGGTGCCACGGCCATCGCGGCGTTGATCGTCGCGCGCGGAGTGATCGCAACCGGCCAGGCCACCTGCGTAGCGCTCAACTACGGCTTCGCGCCGTCCCTGTTTCAAGGCGGCGTCGGCGGTCACTCCTACGGCTATCCCCAGCTCTTCGGCATGTTCGGCCCAGCCGCGTCCCATGCCCTGCACGCGACTCGCCATCAGGCCCTCTACGGAACGACCTCAGAGCACCTGGGGGCCGTTGCCGTTGCGCAGCGCGCCTACGCGAGTGTGCGTCCGGGCACCCTCGGTTTCGGGAAGCCCTTCGGACTCGATGATCACCAGCGATCTCGCTTGGTGGCCGAGCCACTGCGTCTGCTCGACTGCACGCGCGACACCGACGGCGGGGTCTGTGTCCTCGTCACCTCCCTCGAGCGGGCACGCGACCTACGGTCGACCGCCGTTCAGGTACTCGGCCTGGGAACCGGACATAACGTGCGCAACTGGAACGACAATTCAGTCTACGGCAAGCACGACGACATCGAACCTGCCAAGGCCCGTGCTTTCGGCGAAGCCGGGATCGGGATCGAGAGCGTGGATATCGCCGAACTCTACGACCCGTTCACGATCTCCGTCTTGATGCAGCTCGAGCACTACGGCTTCTGCGAGCCCGGAGAGGGCGGCCCCTTCGTCGCCTCCGGCGCGACGGGACAGGGCGGCGCGATCCCGACGAATACGGGCGGGGGGCAGTTGTCCGCTTGGTATGCGACTGGATTCACGCCACTCGCCGAGGCGATCTGGCAATTGCGCGGCGCAGGAGGCGAGACCCAGATTTCCGGCGCCGAGGTCGCGCTGGTGAGCGGACATGGCGGAAATGGCGGCGTCCAGAACACCTGGGCCCACGGGACGGCTGTGCTCGGAAGGGCGCGATGAGCGAACCCCCTCCCGACGATCGACTCGAAATCCCGCTGGCATTCGCACCCGACGACATCGACCGACCGTTCTGGGAAGGGTGTGCACGGGGCGAGTTCCTGCTTCAGCGCTGTCCCCGGAGCGGGCGATGGCGTTGGCCTGCCGGGGCAGACCCGGAAACCGGCAGCGGGCTCGAATGGGTGCCCGCAAGCGGACGAGGCACGATCCACACGTTCACGATCTTGCATAAGGCCTACCGCGAGGAGTGGGCAGCGCGTGTCCCCTACAACGTGGTGGTCGTCGAGCTCGAGGAGGGGCCCCTGTTCCACTCGAACCTCGTCGACTGCGCGAACGAGGACATCCGCGTCGGCATGCCCGTCGAACTCGTTTTTCAGCAATCGGAGGGCGGACCGGCCCTCCCCTGTTTCCGTCCGCGCCCCGAGGCGTAGAATTGCACTCAACGAGGAGTATCGAGAAACCCGCCATGAACGCCGAACTGATCTCCGCCGATTCTCACGTCAATCCGTCGCCCACGATGTGGGCCGACTACCTGCCCGCGGTCTACAAGGACCGGGCGCCTCGTGTCGAATCCACTGACGAAGGCGACTTCCAGATCCTCGAGGGCCGTCGCACACCGATCATGGGGATCAACGCGATGGCGGGCAAGAAACCCGAGGAGTACAGCTGGAATATCCGTCGTCTCGATGACCAGCGCGCCGGCGGCTTCGATCCGAACGCGCGCCTCGTCGACATGGACGCCGACCACCTGAGGGCCGAGGTTCTCTACGGCGGCGGGCCCTTGTACTGTCAAGACGAGGAGATGCGCGTCGCGAGCTATTCCGCCTACAACGACTGGCTCGCAGACTTCTGCTCGGTGGCGCCCGACCGGCTCCTGGGAATGGCCTATATCCCCTGTCTCGAACCGGACATCGCCGTCGCGGAGGTGATGCGCTGCGCGACGCGCGGTCTGCGTGGCTGCGTCCTCCCCCGCTTTCCCGGCGCCGACTCGGCCGGCGAGTGGTACGACGAGGACTGGGACCCCTTCTGGCGCACTCTGATTGAGGTCGGGTGGCCCGGCGCAATCCACGTGGGCGGTACGGGCCGCGTCCGACCACTTCCCTCGACCGATCCGACGGGCTTCATGAGCGATCTGCTGATGAGCAAATTCGCGATGGCGGAGGCCTGTTCGCGCATCGTGCTCTCGGGTCTGCTGGAGAAATACCCAGAGCTCAAGATCGTGTCTGTGGAGGGGCAGCTCGGCTGGCTACCCTTCGTCAACTACTACCTCGATCACCTTTGGGAGAAGCATCGGCATTGGACCCGAAACCAACTGTCGAACCCGCCCAGCTATTACTTCCAACGTCAGGTCTACGCCACCTTCATGGAGGACCCTGTCGGCCTACGGGAGCGCGAGCATATCGGGATCGACAACATCATGTGGTCGAGCGACTATCCGCATTCGGAGACGACCTGGCCTAATAGCAAAGCGCTCACGGACGAATGGATGACCTCCTTCCCCGAGGACGAGCGGAGAAAGATCCTCTTCGAAAATGCTGAACGCCTCTACAATCTGTAGACCGCAGCCATGACTGGAATCTTCTCAGGTATCCGGATCCTCGAGCTGGCTCAGTGGATCTTCGTTCCGTCCACCGCGGCGCTGCTCGCAGACCTCGGCGCGGATGTTCTGAAGATCGAACATCCCACGCTCGGCGACCCGGTTCGCGGTCTGCGCACCCAGGGGCTCGGCGGGAGTGTGAATCTGACCGTCGAGCAGAACAACCGCGGCAAGCGCAGCCTCGGTCTCGACCTCAAGGCACCCGGCGGCCGCGATCTGTTGCTGCGATTGGTCGATCACTGCGATGTCCTCATGACGAGCTTCCGACCCAAGGCGCTGGACAAGCTCGGTCTCGACGCCGAGACGCTGCGGAAACGGAATCCAAGGCTCATCTACGCCCGTGGACATGGTCTTGGCGTACGCGGTCCCGAGGCCAATCGAGCCAGTTACGACATGTCGGCCTTCTGGTCCCGCGGTGGAGTCGCCCATACCCTCACGATGCCGGGTGCAGAGCGTCTCGTAGGACAACGTCCGGGATTCGGCGACCACACGAGCGCACTGAACCTCGCGTTCGGGATCGCTTCGGCACTTTTCCACCGCGAGCGCACGGGCGAATCGTCCGTGGTGGATGTATCGCTCTTGTCGACCGCCATGTGGGTGCTCTCCTCGGACGTGGCGTACGCGGGCAATCCCGAATACGACCCGCACGCCCTGTACTCCGCGACCCCGACGAATCCAGTCACGATGACCTATCGCACGCGTGATGGCCGCCACATCGCCCTCGTCATGCTCCAGGCCGATCGACATTGGGCGGAGTTCTGTCGCTGTCTCTCGCGCGCGGATCTGATCGACGATCCCCGCTTCGTCGATGCTGAGACTCGCGCGCGGCACGCCGAGCTCTGCATCGACGAGCTCCGCAGCACCTTCGAGAGACACGACCTGGACCATTGGCTCGGCCAGTTCGAGCACCTGGACGCGGCCTGGGCTCCGGTGCAGAGCGTCCGCGAGCTTCACGAGGATCCCCAGGTCCGCGCGAATCAGTATCTGCGATCAGTCGAGGGGGCCGACGGCACCCACTACGATCTCATCGGCAATCCCTGTCAGTTCGACGAGCAGGTCCCCGACCTCAGGCCCGCGCCCGAAGCGGGCGCCCACACCGAGGAGATCCTTCTCGAACTCGGCCTCGACTGGGACGAGATCGCGAAATTCCGGGAATCCGGAGCGATCTAGCGCGGCGCAATCGCCCTGCTGCGTGGGGGCGCAGCAAGGCTCCGGATCGAGAGCGCCGTTTCCCTGTGATCCGGTTCGAGGCCTGTTCCAGAGTCTCCAGCTCGTCGGGCTCGGTTGCCCTGCTGGCTCGACGGGGTGTGGTGTCCGCACTCGAGCCTCCAATCTACCACGCTCTGCACAATGCGAAATGTGGGATAATGCCGGACACCCCAAGATTTCGATTCCGCCCCTGCCCTCCGCCGATCGAAGCGGCTCGACACGAACGCGTCGTCGATGGTGAAAAGGCCCGCTCATCACGACACCCGCGGCCTGCAACTACCGCTTGTCCGCCATGAACTCATCGAAGCACACCTGCTGTACCTCGCATGCCTCATGCTCCGGAAGGCCCCGCGTCCGCCGCAGAGCCTGTTTCGATTTCTGTACCGCCGCGGGATCGAAACCCGCGAGTCGCTCTGCCACCTCTTGCGCTCGCTCAAGGACCCGGTCGCGATCGACGAGTTCTCCCACGAGTCCGATCGCCTGGGCTTCCTCCGCCGAGATCCGCTCGGCCAGGAGAATCAGCTCGGCGGCTCGACAATAGGGGATCTGTTGCTGCAGCTTGGCCAGGGAACCACCGGCCGGGATCAACCCGCGCTTGACCTCGAACAACCCGAAGCGCGCCTCGCGCGACGCGATGCGAATATCGGTGGCCTGCAGCAGCTCGCAGCCGGCCGAGATTGCGTCGCCGTTGACCGCCGCGACGATCGGCTTGTCGAAGGCATGGGGATTCAGGAACGCGATCCGGGACACCTCGGTTCGCTCATCGCGAAAGCGGCGTTCCCACTCGTCTGCGGGCTCCTGTTTCCCCATCAGGATGGGCACCAGGGAATCCATATCCCCGCCCGGACAAAAGAAGTCACTTCCGGCAGCGGTCAGGACAACCGCGCGAACGGCGTCGTCGCTCTCGATCTCCTGCCACGCATCCGCCAGCAGTACGAGCATCTGTGGACTCATCGCATTCTTGCGATCGGGCCGATTGAGGGTGAGCGTTGCCACTCCTGCGGATTTTTCGAAGAGAAGGTCGGGCATGGGCGATCACATCCTTTGCGCGATTCGGAGGGATCGGGGAACCCTCCAGGGTTCCCGAGAATATCCCAATCACAGGTCCCTGACGCCCGAACGGAGCAGGCGGCTACTGGACAGGTGCGTGACCGCTTCGAGCTGAGTCGTCCGAAGGCGAACGCGCGGCGTCCACCCGCCTAGCGAAGCCCGGTCGTATCGATCTCGTGCAGCTGCATATCGTAGAATTCCTGGCCCTCTTCCGGATGTCGACCGGGGGGGCCGTACTCGAATACGATGCTCGTTCTGAAGGGGCCCTGCGGCGCAGTGGGCGGTGGCCCGGCATGCATCCCATCACCGTAGTGGAGCGCGAAATCCCCGGGATTGGCTTCGATCGCCACACCGAGAGCAAAATTCTCGTCCTCGGGCAGACACCCCGCAGTCTTCCAGGAGCCCGGAAGAAACCGAAGCTCGCCCGTCTCTCGGTTCGCCGGGCCCAGGAAAAGGCTGCCGTTCATGATCGGGCACATGACGTTGTGCAGGCCCAGGCCGCAATCCCGATGCCACGGATTGTCGGTCTTCCCGTCGAACACCATGCCCGATTGCTTGAACAGGACATGGACCACCTCCGTATCCGTGGCGACGAGATCAAAATCCGAGAGTGCGACGATTCGAAGCAGCCGCTCGTCATTCTGCAGCGAGCGAATGCGTGGATCGGTTCCCCCGTTGAGCACGCGCGTGAGGATCGTACGTCCGTCCCGATGCTCTCCCCACCAGGAAGTGGGCTCGCCCTCTCGCGCGGCTGCGCGAAGGGCAAGCGAAGCCTCCAGCAGGTCCGCGACTTCCTGGGTGGGCAGCACCTCGCGGATGAGCAGGTAGCCCGTCGTGCGCAGGAAATCGGCAATCCGATCCGGGTCGTCGTCGGGAAAGAATGAGGCCGTTGGATCGATCTCGCGTCCGTCGCTTCCGACGAGCGGTGTCTGGGAATCGTAGGGCGGGAGTTCTTCGTAGAGCACGCGAAGTGCGGGCTCCCATTTCATGAAGTCACCGGCCTCGCCCACAACGACCTGGGCCTTCTGAAAGAGAACGAGGCCCGATGGCGTCTCGCTCGAGTCCTTGAGCCCGTGCCAGAGTGCCTCGTCAATCTCGACGACCGTCTTCGCCGTCCCGTCCCCCGAAAGCACCGCAACGCCCGACTCCCCGGGCACATAGGTGTAGGCGCGCCCGTCGGTCAGACGAATCGCGAGGGGCGACAAGCCGGAAGTGCCCCGCGCAGCGACAGCGCCCCACCCGCCTGCAAGGAGCGCGGGAAGGGACTCCCGGTGATACGCATCGAAATCTTGGCTCGTCTTCATCTACTCATTTCCTCGCAAGCGGCGATGGAGGTTGATGGAGGTTTCAGCACACTCGAGTCCGAACGACGTAGGCATGCTCCCAGGAAACGAAGCCGAGTGCAAAGACGCCCTCCTCGCGCCGAAGATTTCACTCGATGACGATACCATCGAAATCCATCGAGGCAGACCAGTCGCGCGCCCGAACGGCGGCCCGCGTCTTGCGGGCCCGACCGATTTCCCGCATTCGGTCGGCGACGCGCTGCGAGCCCTGCGGCGCGCGTCTCTCCTTGTGGCTGTCTTCAAGAGCCAATTCCTGTTCTGTTCCTTAGAATGGGTGGGACACCAGCGCAACAGACCGAAGGAGAGCTGCAGCATGAACCAGGAGAAACCGCTCGAGGGACAAGTCGCTCTCGTCACCGGCGCCACGCGTGGGATCGGAAAGGGGATCGCCATCGAACTGGCCATCGCCGGAGCCAAGGTCTACTTCACCGGACGCTCCACCGACAATGACCCGCAGAACCCGGGAACCCTCGCCGCCACGGAGGAGGAAATCATCCGGGCCGGCGGCCGCGGTGTGGGCATCCGCTGCGATCACCACGAAGACGCCCAGGTGGCTGAGCTCTACGCCCGAATTCGCTCGGACGACGAGCGACTCGACCTGCTGGTCAACAATGCGACCGCGGAGATGGGCACGATGGTCGGCAAGCGTTTCTGGGAGTTACCCCTCGAACTGTGGCACGACGTCATCGGGGTCGGCCTGCGCTCGCATTACGTCGCGAGCTGGCACGCGGCCCCGATGATGATCGAGCAGGGCCGGGGCCTGATCGTCAACGTTTCTTCCCACGGCTCCCGCGAGTACCTGATGGGTGTGATCTACGGTGTCGGCAAGG
>JAPYTP010000074.1 GCA_029941885.1 Myxococcota bacterium | reverse complement strand
AAACAGCGACGTCCGCAATCTTGTCGTGCTGTTGGAGGGCCCCTTCGATTTCTGCGGGGTAGATGTTGACTCCCCCTACGTTGATCATGTCGCTCGAGCGATCGTTGAGGAAGAGGTAGCCGTCTTCGTTGAAGTACCCGACGTCCCCCACGGTGTAGAAGCCGCGCAAGGTGGCCTTTCGGGTTTTATCCCGGTCCTTGTAATACTCGAACTCGGTGCCCTCCATGCGCATGTAGATCGTTCCGCTCTGACCAGGCGGAAGCTCGTTGCCGTCGTCGTCGAAGATCTTCACCTCTGCCCTCGGGAAGGGAACGCCGACGGTCCCCGGATAGCGGCGCCAGCCCTGGGAATCGATGATAGTCCCGCCGATCTCCGTCGCGGAGTAGTACTCCCAGATCACGTCTCCCCACCAGTCGAGCATCTTCCACTTCGTCTCCACCGGACACGGCGCCGCCGCGTGGATCATCGTGCGAAGGGAAGACAGGTCGTAGCGATCGCGAACGTCCTTGGGTAAGGCGAGCAGCCGGTGGAAGATCGTGGGTACCACGTGGCTCTGGGTCACGCGGTATTTCTCGATGCGCTCGAGCATTCCTTCGGGCGTGAAGCGATCCATCAAGACAACCGGATGCCCGCAGTGAAGCGAAGTCGTCGCCCAGTTATTGGGAGCACCGTGATACAGGGGCGCTACGGTGATGTGGACGTGCCCGCCGTGGGGCTCTATTCCGAACAGGGAAAACAGGCCCATGATCATGGCGGCGGCCTCGTCGGGATGCGCATCCGGCAGCGCTCGTCGAACGCCCTTGGGACGACCCGTCGTGCCTGAGGTGTAGAACATGACTGATCCGGTCTGTGGCTTGTCGGGTCTTTTGGTCGACTGACCTTCGAAGAGTTCCGCGAAGGCACGAAAGCCCTGGATCTCTCCGATCGCGAAGCGAGCCTCAGCAGGCAGACCGGCCTCTTCGGCAGCGCGGTACGCTTCCGTCGCAAAACGTTCGTGGGATATGAAGACCTTCGAGTCGGCGTCCCCCAGGATGTAGGCGATCTCGGGGCCGACCAGATGCCAGTTGATCGAAGTGATGTAGAGGCCCGACTGGACGGCCGCGAGCAGCAGCGCCAGATGCTCGACGCAGTTGGGCAGCACGATGGCGACATGGTCGCCCCTCTGGAGTCCGATCGCCTCGAAGCCGCGGCTGATCCGGTTGACGAGGTCGACCAGCTCTCCGTAATTGATCTCGGCACCCCCGGGCTCCACGATCGCGAGCCGGTCGCGGTCCCGCGCGGCAATCCTCCAGAATCCAATCGGCATCTCGTTTTCCTGCGGGCTCGACATCTCGATCCTCCCCTGTCTGACAGCATCATATACAAGTGAGCGCTCGCCGCCCCAATGGTTCGCGCGCCCTTCATCAATTAGAGGACGCACGCATGATCATACCCCCGCGAACCGTATGGGTTTCCGACCGCTTGGCAGAGTGCGTTAGGATGAAGATCTACGCAATCGAAAGGAACCGGCACTATGCAGTATCGAGTCATTGACGGCGACTCCCACGTCAACTCTCCCGGCGATCTGTACAAGGATCGTGTTCCGCGAAAATACAGGGATCGCACTCCCCAAATGGTCTCGCTGGACGAGTGCGACGCCTGGGTCGTCGACGACGCGGCGCCGGTTCCCTTGACCGTGCTCAGCGCAGCGGCCGGAAAGACTCCGGAAGAGCTCACGCGCAAGCTGATTCACTTCGAGGAGATGAGACCCGGCTGCCACGACCCAAAGGCCCGTCTGGCGGACCTGGACGCGGATGGGATCGACGCCCAAGTTCTCTTTGGCGACGGCGCCATGGGCGCGCGCGATCCTGAACTCGGCACGGTACTGGTGCGCGCGTACAACGATTGGCTCGCGGAGTTTTGCGCCGTCGCACCGGAACGTTATATCGGACTCGCGGTCGTCCCGACGCACGATCCTGCGGAGGCGGTCAAGGAAGCGGAGCGAACCGCCGAGTTGCCGGGACTGCGTGGGCTCTTTCTAGGTATCGAGGGCGCCAACTTCCCCATCACTGATTCCAGTTACGACCGCTTCTGGGCGACCGCCGCCGAGCAGGGGCGACCCGTCGCGCTCCACATCGGTGCCAGCCGTCAGACTGACAAGCGCAACTCCTACCAGGCGAGTCCCGCGCCCGGCACCCTCGAGGCGTGGATCAGCACGGCTCCCATGAGCATTTCGGAATCGATCGCGATGCTGATCTTCGGCGGCACCCTGGAACGACACCCGACGCTGCGCATCGTCATCGCGGAGGGTGGCATTGGCTGGTTGGCCTACTTCCTCGAGCGAATGGATGCGGTCATGGCGAAGCAGGGCCGTTGGGCCGGATCGACACTGCCCGAGCTTCCGTCCCATTATTTCAAGCGCCAGGTCCTGGCCACCTTCCAGGAAGACCTCGCCGGCATGCGCACCTATGACCTGATCGGTTCGGCGAATATCATGTGGTCGTCGGACTATCCCCACTCGGATACGACCTGGCCAAACTCTCGCAAGGCGATCGAGGAACACTTCGGGGATCTGCCCGACGAGGACCGCCGGGCGATGACTTGCGACAACGCGGGCAGGCTTTATTCTCTGATTTGAGCTGGCTACTGACGATGTCTCTCGAGATTCATCCAGATGTCGACGGCGCCAGTATGCGAAGGGGTTCACGATCGCAGCGCAACTCAACTACTCCGGTCTCGATGCCGTCATCACGGGCGCCTCGGGCGGTATCGGCGCCGCCCTGGCCCGTGACCTCGCTGCTCGCGGTGCCCGTGTGGCGTTGGTGGCGCGCCGGGTGGACCGCCTCGAGGCCCTCGCCAAGGAGATCGAGGCCACCGGGGGACGCGCGGTGGTTCATCCCTGCGACGTCTCGGACCTTGCAGCGATCGACTCAGTCGCTCGCGACATCGACCGGGAGTGGGGCGGCTTCGATCTGCTCGTGAACAACGCAGGCTACGTCAAACATACCCTCTTCAAGGATCACGCCCTGGCCGACATCGAGCAGATGACGCGCACCAACTTTCTCGGGACCGCGGCCTGGATGAAGCACGCGGTGCCGGTGATGCGCCGGCGCGCACGCGGCTGGCCGTCCTGAACGACGTGACCGACTGATATTCGCCTCTGCGATGGCGGGGCAGGGAGGATATGCCGTGGAGGTTCGCGAAGCCGTCGTTCTCGTGACAGGCGCGTCGAGCGGAATCGGGCGGGCGACAGCTCTCGCCTTCGATGCCGCGGGCGCCCGAGTCGCCGTGGCCGCTCGTCGCCGGGAGCGTCTGGACGAGATTGCGAAACAAATGCGTTCAGTCCTCGTGGTGCCCACGGACCTCGCGGTCGAGAGCCAGGCGACCGCGATGGTGGACCGAACCTTGGAGCATTTCGGTCGTATCGACGTCCTCATCAACAATGCGGGCTACGCAAAACCGATAGGCTCCGACGCGCTCGACCCCGTGCAAACGCGCCGCAGCATCGAGATACACCTGATCGCGGCCATGGTCGCGACCCGTCGGGCACTGCCTTCGATGCTCAGGCAGGGCCACGGTCATATCATCAACGTCTGCTCGCCGTCGGGTATGCTTGGCGTTCCCATGCTCGCGGACTACACCGCCAGCAAAGCCGCCATGATCGGATGGACGAGGGCGTTGCAGGCGGAGTGGCTCGGGACCGAGATCACGGTGACGGAGTACGAGCCGGGCCTGATCGACACCGAGTTCGGAAGGTCAGGCGACGCGTCCCAGGCTTCACGAGAGGACCGCCCCTCCGGCGGCACGGGGCCCCTCGCCGCGCTCTCGCCTGAGCATGTGGCGGGCCAACTCGTAGACTGCGTGCGCCGACCCCGCTCGCTGATGTATTCGAATTTCCAGACCCGCATGCTGTGCTGGATGCTGGAGTCCGTGCGCTTCAGACATCTGATAGGATCGCGGATCGGTCGGGCCCAGCGCAAGCATCTCGGTCTGTCCGTATTCAGCATCGACCGCGACAGCTGACTGGAGTCAAAGCGTCGGTTCTGACTTCTAACAGCGGCCAAGTAACGCGTTGCCTGGCCGACAAGCCTGTTCGAGCAGCTCGCGCTCGGACGTTTCGAGTCCGCCCAATCGCATCGCAGGGGTCGCCTGCACCAGCCGCGCCGCCCGGTCGAGCCAGGACCCGCTACGATCGGGCAGCTCGAGGAAGTCCGCGATTTCTGCCAACACCTGGAGGGGTGACGCGATCAGGTCCTCGAAGGAGACTTCCCTGTACTGGTCGGCGTCGAGCGCCGTGATGCCCCGGAAGCCGCGGAGCAATTGCTCGCTCCAGGCGCGGCCGAAATACTCGCTGGCCGGACGCGATTCCAGCAGCTGGGTGATCCGATCCGGTTGCGCTTCGGAGCTGGCAGGACCGGGGTCGAGGGGCAGGTCGTACATCAACGAAATGCCGAGCCGGAAGACGTGGTGCTCCCGCATGGAGAGCGCTGCCTCCTCCCCCCTGCGGTGGATGTGGAGGAACCGTGCACCTGGAAACAGGGCGTTCAGCTCGGCGATGTTCTCGACCGACCCGCCCGAGCGCTCGACCCAGACTTCCCTGTCCAGACGCTCCGTGAGCCAATCGAACAACGCGATGTGTTGTTGCGCCGCGGGACGCGTGGGCAGCGAGAGGAGCAGCGAGCGCACCTCGTCATAGAGGCCGTCCACGTCGTCCACGGGCAGGGTCGAGAGCGTGGCCCCGGCGATGAAGGGCAGACCACTCTGGCGCGAAAATCGGGCCCCCGGCGCGTCGAAGGGATAGCAGACCTCCGCGATCGGGTAGTCGCGGGCGAGCACCATATTGGTGATGGTCTCGTCGTCGCAGTGCATCGCTGCAAAGGTCTCGGCATCGATGGGAGTCCGCGAGAAGCAGAGCTCCCTGTCGAGCCCGCTGAAATACTCGAATATACTGGCAACTCGGTCGTTCTCGCGGATCATCTTGGACAAGAGGGTCGAGCCGCAGCGGCCGGTCCCGACGATGAAGCGGTACAAAATACTTATCCCCTTTACCTTTTGTGCACGTCCGGGGAGGCATCCATGGTTGTCCCACGGTAGCCGACATTCGCAGCACAGAGAGGATGGCAGGCGATGGCGACGAAGGGTGGACCGACCGATGCAACGACGAAAGCGGGCGATGAAGTCGTCCCCTCGGCCTACGCCAACTTTCGGGACCAGCCGATGGATGCCCTGTGGCGTGCGCGCCGGCAGCTTGGCGACGCCGTTCGCGGGGTGCTGGACCAGATGATCGGCGTGGAGATGACGGAGTCGGAACTCCTCGACGCAGCGCTCCGATTCAAAAACTACGCGCGAGACCTGGCCGCCCGACCCCACACGGGCCTGCAGCAGGCCTACGATCGCGTCCAGCGCGGCGGCAGCGAGCCGGAGCTGGCGGACGTCGCATGGCGGCTCGATTACGGGCCGGGCCTCGGGTTTTGCAATCCCGTTGCGGCGCCGATTCGCACCTGGCAAACGGATCGAGGAATTCACGGCAGCGTCAGCTTCGCCGCCCGCTACGAGGGTCCTCCCGGGTGCGTGAACGGTGGCTATGTAGCAGCCGCTCTCGACGAGGTGCTCGGCCTCTCCGCGGGGTTGAGCGGAATGCAGGCCATGACCGGAAAGCTGAGTGTGACCTTCCGTAAGCCGACGCCCCTCGAGCGGGAACTCAGCCTGTACGGCGAACTGTCACGCGTGGAGGGTCGGAAGATTATGACCGCAGCGCGCATCCAAGACGGTGACGAGCTACTCGCCGAGGCCGAAGGACTCTTCATCGCCGTGCGCCTCGTCTCCGCCGACGGTGCCTGACGGCATCGAACCGGCATCGAACCGGCACCGAAAAGCGAGAGTGCGCGCCGTGGCTTCAGGGCGGCTTCGAGCTCACGAACTCGACCCAGTTGCCGTCAGGGTCCTCGACCATTCCGATACGGATGCCCGGGCACAACTCGACCTCCTCGATCGCGATCGCGTAGCCGCCTTCCCGGCAAGCCTGCATGATCTCACCCACGTTGCTCACGTGGAGTGTCCAATACCGATAACCCGAGGCCCCCTGAATCCCACCGGGAGCTGCCACGGCGGGAGGCGCATCGTCGGGGACGATGATCTTGAGCAGACTGTCTCCGCACAGGAGCCGGTGCATCGTTCCGCCGCCTGGCATTGGGAGATCGCTCAGCTGGGAGAATCCCAGGGTGTCCCGATCAGTGATTGGTCGCGCCCTGACTGCGCTCCTCGACGAGCGCCGATCGGTTCAGCTTGCCGGCGTCCGAACGCGGCAGCTTTTCGACACACTCAAAACCTTTGGGCACCTTGTAGGCCACGATTCGCTCGCGACAATGCTCCCGGAGCGCTTCGACTGACGGCGCGTGGCCGAAATCTCGGGGCTGGATCACCGCGTGGACCCGCTGACCCCACTCGGAATCCGGTAGGCCGACGACGGCCACGTCGACGATCTCGGTGTGTTCGAGCAGTGCCGCCTCGACTTCGGCAGGGAATATGTTGGCTCCACCCGACACGATCATGTCGACTCGGCGGTCTGCGATATAGAGGTAGCCGCCTTCGTCGAGCCAGCCGAGATCGCCGATGCTCGTAAATCCGTCTTCGGTCCTCTTTGGCGGCGGCGCGCCCCGGTACGAGAATGTCGGTTCGGTGTCGTCGACTTTGCGCATGAAGATTTCACCCAATTCGCCGGGGGGAAGGTCCACCCCCGCGTCATCGAGGATTCGAACCTGGGTTTCGTCGCTGATTCCTACGCTGCCGGGATGTTCCAGCCAGTCTGCGCCATTGAGCGATACCATCCCCACGTTCTCGGAGGAGCCGTAGGACATGATCAGACGTTCAGGGCCGACGAGGTCGATCCAGAAACGGACGAGCCAATCCGGAAACGATGCCCCGCCCTGCAGCACGGCCGTGAGGCTCGAGAAATCGCGCTGCGCGATATCTGGCAGGCGCGCGACTCGCAGCAACATCGTAGGAACCATCGTGACGAGGTTGACGCGGTAGCACTCGATCAGGTCGACGACCTTCGCGCCATCGAACCGCTCCATCAGGACGACGCGGTCTCCATCGAATAGCGAGAAATGCGTCATCATGAAGCCATTGGTGTGGTAGAGCGGAGCGGGGACGAGCTCGGTGTTTCCGTCGCTGGCGCTCTCACGATCGACGGGCCCCAGGTACTCGCCGACTACCCGCTCGCCGGCCACCGGACTCACGATGATCTTTGGCGTGCCCGTGGATCCGCTGCTGGCGATCGCGACCGCGGGCAGCGCGACACGGTCATCGAGAACCGGCACATCGTCGTCCTGCGTGGCGCGGAGTTCCACACTGGAGACAATGTCTGAAGAGTCGCTCCAGTCGCCGACGGTCAGCTGAGGTTTCGCGACCTCGATCAATCGATCCCGCTCCCAGGCTGGTAGATCAAAACGAAGTGGCAGCACACAGGCGCCAAGCTTCCAGGCAGCGATCGTCGTGAAGACATGCTCGGGGGAGTTGGGAAGCCCCACGATTACGGTCGAGCCCTGGACCACACCGCGTGCCCGCAGTAAGGCAGCGATTTGGAGTGAGCGTCTTTCGATGTCTGCACGGGTGAAAGATTGGTCCGCGCCTTCGCGCGGCGAGAAAACGAGCGCGGTTTTCTGCGGTTCTTCGCCGGCAAGATCGCTGATTCTGCGGCCAAAGGAGACCGGTGCGGGTTCTGCGGCGCTCAATCTCGGACTCCCTGGCTCGCCAGATCCGGCCCTGTGATGGGGTTGGATGTGTCGCGCAGTGGTCCTGACGTGCGGTGCACCGCGACCGGCAAGCCGCTCATCAGCGGGATTCCGGTATATGGATCGTAGTTGCGCTCCACGCTGACGAGCCGCGAGGTGTTGCTTCCGATTTCGAAGAGCTCGGCGTCCCGCTCCGGGACATCTCCGAAGCAGTGCGCCATCGAGATCATGCCGCGCCGCAGCTCGGGTGCGGCCTCCACGATCGCCGGCACCGAGTCGTGGTCCGACGAGATCGTGACGACGTCCCCTGCCGTGATACCCAGGTCATCCAGGTCTGCCGGATGAAGGAAGGCGGGGTTGTATCGGCGCCTGCGGTGCAGGGCGGGCAGGTCGTGTGCGGAGGAGTTGTAGACATTGGGCATCCGGCGCGAGATCAGTCGGAAAGGGAAGCGTTCGCCTCCGTCCTGCCCGGCTCGGGAATCGTCGAGCAAGCTTCGGAGCTCGGCCAGCATCGTCTTGTCTCCCAGTTCGAGCCTCGCGTCGCAATCCGGATCGCGGGGTTTCACACAGACTGTTTCGTCCTGAAAGAGCGCACCGTGTGTATGCTTCTTCACCTCGGCGAGCGACACCCGCGAGCCCTTGGCCATCTGTTCGTAGAGCTCGTCGGTACTGGGCTTGCGCTGCATGTCGAAATCGATCGGCTGGCGCCTCCCGCGCAGCGCGCCCACCTCGGGGCGGACAGGAAAGAAGCGCAACGCGAGTCCCATGCGCTGGGCCAGTCCGTAGAAGAACTCCCATTCCTCGATCAGGTCGGAGCCGGACGGTGGATCGACCAGGGCAGGGGCGTAGCGCCCGTAGGGTTTGGCATAGCCCACTCCGATATAGGATTGCTCGTAGGATTCGGAGTGGAGCGAGAAGGTCGGAACTTCCAGTGATAGCTTGGGAGCGATCACGTAGTCGGCATGCCGCGCCGTGGCCGACATCTTGATGTCGAGAGTGACGCACAGCTCGAGTTCGTTGAGGGCCTTCAACGCCTTGCGCTGGTCGGGCCACGCGACTGCCGGATTGCCCCCCACGCACACGAGCGCGCGGATCTGCCCCTCTCCCTCGAGCAGGATCTCGTCCGCCAGCGCCGAAGTCGGGAGTCCGGACGCGGCGTTCGTGAAGCCGCGAATGCGCAGCTTTTCGCCATAGCCCCAGGCCCGGCGTGGCGGGGCCGCCTGAGCCTTCGGCGTGGCGGGCGGCGTCAGGACGCCCGGGTTCGGCAAGACCTCGCCGGCGGATCGCCAATAGCCACACACCGTGTTGAGACACAGAACGAGATACTCGCTGAGATTGCCGTGACCAGACATGTTGGGCCCGGTTCCAGCCATGGCACAGCCGCGCGAACCGGTAGCGAAGATGCGCGCCGCGGCTTCGATGTCCGCGGCGGGAACGTCGGCGCGTCGGGCAGAGGTGGCGGGATCGAAGGGCTCCACGGCGCGCGCGAGAGCTTCGAAGCCGTCCGCATTTTGCGTCACGAAGGAGCGGTCGAAGAGCTCCTCGCGCATGATTACATGCAGCATGGCGGCCAACAGGGCCGGATCCTCGCCCGGGCGGGGCTGCAAATGCAGGTCGGCGAAGCGGGCCGACTCGGAGCGCCGTGGATCGATCACCACCAGCCGGGCTCCGCGTTTCTTCGCAGCGCGAATTCGCCGCGCCGAATGCACCGATGAAATGCCGCCGGTCCCGGAGATGACCGGGTTGGCGCCGACGATCAGCCAGGCGTCGGACTCGTCGAATAGATACGGACCGCCGAGCCATCTGCCGTGAAGTGCGTTCGCGATGTTCTTGCCCGGCTGGTCGATGCTGGCGGCGGTGAAGACCATCCGGGAGCCCAGGGCCAGCAGCCAGCCTACGGCGGCCGCCCCCGCAGTCGGATGGCTGCCTGCCAGGGTTCCGATGTAAAGAGCCACGCTGCGCGGGCCATGCTGCTCGACGATTACCGCAATCTTTTCCGCGACTTCTTCCAGGGCGCGCTGGCTCTCGATCGGTTGGTGAACGCCCGTGTCAGAGCGCTTCATGGAATGCAAGAGGCGCTCTGGGTGGGCATGTTGGGCCGGCAGTTGGCGGCCCTTCGCACAGGTGTAGCCCTGGAAGATGGGATCCTCTCGGTCGCCTTCGATGCGCACGGGGCGGCCATTCTCCACCTCCACCAGAATTCCGCAGTTGGCGGGGCACAAGCGGCAGATCGAGGGGTGCGTGCTCACGAAGAATTTTCCTCAGCGAGGCGAAGCGACCAGGCAGCGCGCGGGCGCGTACTCGTATCGCGATATTCGTGTTGGTGATTCACGGCTCCGCCCTACTCGCGTATGTGTCGGTATGTCGTGTACCTTGCCGATCGGCCCATCGTCGCACGCCGGTCGCGGCCACGCAAAGAGCCCGATGCAGGGCGTTCGTGCAGAAAGCCGAGAGCAGCGGAAGCCGCTCTGAACCGTCGATCCTCTGGATGGTCAGCAGCTGGGCCCTCGCTCCAGAATTCAGACAGATTGATCTTTCAAGTTCCGGGTTCTGATCTTCTCTTGGAATTAGACTCGATAGCGCTTCCAGGCAGCATTACGCCGCCGGCGAAGGGTGTGTTCACGCTCTTCTTTCGTTACCCGCGGTGTTTCGTGTGAAAGTTCGTCCCATAATCTGTCGAGCTTCACGACTCGGACCTTGGGCTCCTCGAGCTCGGCTTCACACTGGAGAAAACGACCGAACAGGCTCCCTCGTTCGTGTCCAACCGGATCGAGCCAGTTATGGACGCCCGGATCCTCGTGTGCGAGCACCCCCCAGAACGTACCGCTGGGATCGAGTCGCGCCTGGTGTCCATTGAGGGAACTCTGGTGACCGACGAAGTCGATCGATTGCCAGTGAAGGTTGACCAGGCTGATGTTCCAGTGATGGCAAAGCGGAGGATCGAACTGGATGAGTAACGCCTCGTCGGCCGCGCAGCGAAAGTTCCCTTGACAGTGAATCTGGCCACGTACACCGGCTGGCGCAGACTCTGCTCCCGGCGTAAAGACGCGTAGAGCATTCCAACCGGACGAGCGCATACCGCGGCTCAGTGTCTCCCAAAGCGGCCCGCCCTTGGCGATCCAGCTCTGCAACTGATCCATGCGCGCTGCGATTTCATCGGTGCGCTCCCGCATCTTCCCGACGGCTCCCCCGATGCGTTCTATCAACAACTCTGCAGGTCGCTCGTTCTCCCAGTCGGAAAAGTTCTGGCGGAACAGTAGATGCCGGGCCCCCTCTCCAATCGGGAGCCAGTTGCGATTGCGTTCGTCTCCACCGATGAAGATCTCGACGCTTCCGTCGGCTTCGAGCTTCAGTTCCCTTCCCGCGATCGTGGCGAGTGTTCGCATCGACTGGATGTCTCCATCCGAGGGATGCCCGGTATTGACCTGAAGGTCGAGGTGGTTGGCTGTTCCCGGATCTCCCCACAACCGGTAGCTGGCATCGTCACGCAATGGCGCAATCAGATAGAGGCAATCGGGGGAGTTCAGGCCCCAGCGCATATTGGGGTTCGCCAGGCGCGTCAATTCCGGGTAGTCCGGATCGGAGTGGGCCACGCAGACGTCGATCCCGGCCGCGAGGAATTCGGTTAAGTAGCGAATGGCTGTCGCACGCTCCAAGGGGCTCGAAGTGGTGTCGGGATCTCGTATCAGATCGCCGGCACCACGAAGCGTGTCACAGAATTCTTCCCAGATTTCTCCACTCATCACGCGCGGGTCCACGGAGTCTTCGGAAGTGTTTCTTCTCACGGCGCTCTCCATTGCAGACATGATCAAGGAACAGGTTGAAGAAAATTCTGATCGCTCGAAGACACCACTCATAGTGGGATGCTTGAAGCCCTGTCAAGCAAAGAACAGTCTCTCCCGGGCCCAAAAGCCTGTAGGTCCAGGCGCTTCGGCGTAGCTCGGCGTGTCCCGCCACGAGTGCTGATCGTAGTCCAATCGTGGCTCGCGTCATTCTGGACCGCGGGCGTTGCCATCGCAATCCTCTCGGTCCAGACTGTTGCGAGACGTGGCTGGTGTTCTCACTGTCGTGGTACATTTCTGCCCAACGACCACAGAAATCTCGAGTTGGGGATAGTTGATCGTGGAAATACGACCGTACCAGGTTGAATATTTCAAGCGACGACAGCGAAAGGAGTCAGGGCGATGAGTCGACGACCCGTTCTCGTTGGAATTGGGCGCACCGAATATTCGAGGAATTCCGGGCGTACGACCCTGGCGATGGCGGCGTCTGCCGCGCGCGATGCGCTCGAGGACGCCGGAATGGATCGCCAGGACGTGGATGGCTTTTCGACCTTCGCCGCGAACGATTCGGCCCAGGCCGTCGCAGTGGCCCACGCCATTGGGATCGATCAGCTGCACTGGAATATCGACCTGTTCGGAGGTGGCAATTACGCGACGAGCGTGGTGAGCAATGCGGCGATGGCGGTCGAAGCCGGTGCCTGCGAGGCGGCTCTGGTCTTTCGCTCGCTCAATGGTCGATCGGGTCATCGCTTCGGCCGCGCCGATGGTGCGCTCTCCGTAGGCGGGAGCCGCCAGTTTGCTGGCCCGCACGGTTACCTGACTCCGCCGCAATGGATCGCACTATGGGCGCAAAAGCACCAACAGGTCTACGGGAGCAGCTGTGAGGACCTGGGTCAGATCGCCATTACACAACGCAAGCACGCCGGCCCCAATCCCCACGCACTTCAACGTAAGCAGATCGACATGGAAGACTATCTGAGAGGCCGATGGATCAACGAGCCGTTTCGAATCTTCGACTGCGCTCTCGAGATCGATGGTGCCGTCGCAGTGGTCGTCACCACGGAGGAGCGGGCACGCGATCTGCGCCAGAAGCCGATCGGCATTCTGGGTCATGTGGAGGCTATGGGACACGGTGGTTCCTTCGATCACTGGCCCGACTACACCACCATGTACTCGGGCGAAGCCGCTCCTCTGCTCTGGGATCGGAGTGGCATCGGACCCGAAGACGTCGACCTGGCCTGTATGTACGACTGTTTCACCTACACGGTCATGGCGACCATGGAGGATTACGGGTTCTGCGAAAAGGGACAGGTAGGCGCCTATTTCTCCGCGGGGCGCGCGACCTACGGGGGAGATGTCGTCGTGAATCCCCACGGCGGGCTCATCTCCGAGGGATATATTCACGGGCTGAACCACACCTACGAAGCGGTCTTGCAGCTGCGCCACCAGGCGGGCGAACGCCAGGTCGAGGACGCAGAGCTGGCCCTGGTGACGGCCGGGGCGGGTCCCGTCGGTGGCGCGATGGTTCTGGCGGGGGCGAACTAATGGACGTATCGGTTCCTCCGCAGCCCGTACCGGACGCGGATACCCAGGGCTTCTGGGAAGCGACCGCGGCGGGCGAGCTCGCGATCTGTCGCTGCAAGGAGTGCCGACTCTGGATGCAGCCGCCGCTCGAGCATTGCCGACTCTGCGGTGAGGCCACCGAGTTCGAGGCGGTCTCCGGTGACGGAACGATTTGCAGCTTCACGGTGATCCACCACCCCGCCGTACCGGGATATCTCGAAGATCTTCCTTATGTCGTAGCAATGGTCGAACTCGTCGAGCAGGAGGGGCTGCTTCTCCCTACTCGTCTGCTCGACGGCAAGCCGGGTGAAACACGAATCGGTCAGCAGGTGAAGCTCGAGATCACGGAACTTCCGGGCGGCAATTACCGCGTGCCTACGTTCCGTACTGTCAGGCCCGCAGACTGAGACGTGACGGACGACGACCTGCGGAGCGTTCGCGTATTCCACCCGCGCGGGATCCAAAAGCGAATCTGCTATCGGATCTCGAACAACCATTCCAACATTCAAACTCTTCGCCAGTGTACCCGCGTGAACCGGGGATTGGCTTCGTGGTCTTCGAAGACTGCGCTTAGGGGGCGAAGCCATCGACTGATCTCGGGTCGATGTCTGCATCCTAACAGGCTGCCAGGATGGACTTGAGACCCAGCACGGTCTCGGGGGCGTCCGCCTGACCGTGCCGGTAGCAGGTGGTCTCGCCAACGCCCGTGATTGTGACCTTGCCTCGGATCGCATGCTCACTCAATTGCTCTCCATCCGCCCGACACGGGATCCACGCACAGGCTCCATTTGATCATTGCACGAGTTACTAATCGGTAAATTCGAGCATATTCTGATTCGACCCGGGCTGGAACCCACTCCGACTCGCCGTACCGTCTCGATATTTGGTTTTGACAAACGAAGCGCTCATCGGCGAGTATACCGCCGGCAATTTGAAGGTGGAGGATGGAGCTGTGCCGAGTCCCCGGGTCCAGATGGAGACCGACGACGGCGTGGCTCTGCTGCGTCTAGCTCGTCCGGAGAAGAAGAACGCTCTCGACTACGAAGCGTGGGTACAGCTGCTCGAGGCGATGAACGAAGCCCGCAGCAACGATGCCGTTCGCTCGCTCGTCGTGACCGGAGATGGCGGGAATTTTTGTGCCGGTACCGACCTCGGCGAGCTGAGTGCGGCTGGTGATGGCGCTGCCACAGCGCAGGGCCCGCATCCATCGCACGGACTCGTGGAGCTGTTGTCGAAGCTCTACAAGCCCCTGATCGCAGCTGTGGACGGGGTTGCGGTGGGATTTGGTCTGACCTTGCTATTCCACTGCGACGTTGTCTTCGTCACTCCGGGGGCAAGACTCCGTGCGCCCTTCGTGGGTCTCGGCGTCGTACCCGAGGCGGCGAGCACGTACTTGGCACCGGGGCTCCTCGGGCTGCGCAATGCGGCCGAGTTGTTTTTCGCTTCGGAGTTCGTTTCAGGAGAGAGGGCCGTCGAGCTCGGCCTTGCGAATCGATGCGTCGAGTCCGACCAGCTGCTCACGACGGCGCTCGAGAGGGCCCGGGCACTCGCCGCTCAGCCTCCGAACGCGCTGCAGTACACGAAGCGCCTGCTCATCGAAGCACGGGAGTCATCGGTGCTCAGGGCTCAGCATCGCGAGGAGGTAGCTTTCGCGGAGCTCCTCGGAGCGCCCGAGAGCGTGGAGGCGATGCGCGCGTTCGTAGAGAAGCGTGCCCCTGACTACTCGAACCTTCCGGCCGGATCGCTGCCCCGGCGCGACCGCGGCTAAGCGCCCGACAGGGCTCGTGCGAACGCGATGCCGCTCGAAGCTGCGTGATTTTTCGGCACAGGGGACGCGGATACCTTCGCATGCCAGCAGCATTTCCCTGGACGTGGACCGAATGGAGGACAGTAAGGTGAAAGTTGACGCAGGGCTTTTCCAGGCAGGGCTCGACGCTGTGCCCCGTTGGGCGGCACAGATCGAGGAGGACGGCTTCGACGGTGCGGTGAGCGCAGAGGTCTCCTCCGACCCCTTTCTACCGCTGACACTCGCTGCGGAGCACACCAGTCGCATCGACCTGCTCACCTCCATTGCCGTCGCATTTTCGCGCAACCCGATGAGCACCGCCGGCGTCGCCCACGATGTCAATGCCTATTCGAAAGGCCGTCTGATTCTGGGTCTGGGCTCCCAGATCGAGGCCCACATCACGCGCCGTTTCGACATGCCGTGGTCGAAGCCCGCTGCACGCATGCGCGAGTACATCCTGGCGATGCGCGCCATCTGGGATTGCTGGTACGAGGGCATCAAGCTCGACTTCCGCGGTGAGTTCTACCAGCACACGCTGATGACACCCATGTTCACTCCCCCGGATACGTCGCAGGGTCCGCCACGGGTGTACCTTGCGGCCGTGGGGCCGCGCATGACGGAGGTGGCGACCGAGGTGGCCGACGGTTTGATCGTGCACCTCTTCACGACGGAACGCTATTTTCGAGAAATCACCCTGCCCGCGGTAGAGCGTGGTCTCGCGCGATCGGGCAGGGAGAGGGAGGACTTCGAAATCATGGGACCCGTATTCGCCCGGCTGACCGACGACGAGCAGACCTTCGTCGAGCAAAGCACGAGCCTTCGCCGGCAAATTGCGTTCTATGCCAGCACGCCCGCCTACCGCGGCGTGCTCGAGCGGCATGGATGGGAAGATCTCCAGCCAGAGCTCAATCTCATGTCGAAGCTGGGTCAGTGGGAAGAGATGGGCGATCGGATCAGCGACGAGATGCTCGATGAGTTCAGCTTGACGACGTCGTCCGAGGCCCTCGCGGAGAATGTCCACGCTCGCTATGGCGAGATGTTCGACCGGCTCATGGACCGCTTCGAGATCGAGGACCGCGATCTACACCGGGAGCAGGTGGCGAAGCTTCGCGCTCTATGAGCCCAGCAGGCCTCAAACCAGCACCCTCACGGCATGATCGAGCCACCGTTCACGTGAAGGACCTGCCCCGTGATGCCTCTCGAATCGGGGTGACACAAGAACGCGACGGCGTGGGCGATATCCTCGGGCTGCAGCACGATTCCCATGGGGTTCGCGATATTGGAGCTTCGCGCCACTGAAGCGAGCTGCTCCGCGTCGCCCATCGCCTGACGAGTCATCGGCGTGTCGACGAGACCAGGTGCCACCGCGTTGGCCGTGACGCCAGCCGCCGCTGCCTCATTGGCAACGCCCCGGGTGAAGGCGATCAGCCCCCCCTTCGACGCCCCGTAAGCGGCTGATCCGGCGCCGACGCGGACGCCACTGCCCGAGGAGATGTTGACGATCCTTCCGAAGCCGCGCTCCATCATGCCCGCGAGAACCTCGCGCGTGAAATGGAAGGGGCCGGTCAGGTTGATGTCGAGGACCCGGCGCCAGGATTCCTCGTTGTGACCGGCCACTGCCTCGCCGTGCGCGACGCCCGCGGCGTTCACCAGGATGTCCGGGGGGCCCACGCGCTGCTCGAGCTCGCGGCATGCACGATGGACTGCTTCCGCGTCGGACACGTCGCAGGCGATCGCTGTGCCGCCCAGCTTCTCGGCCACTTGGACCGCCGCCTCCTCGACGAGGTCGATGACGCCCAGCCGAGCGCCCTGTTCCGCGAGCTTGTAGGCGATGGCGCGCCCGATCCCACTGGCGGCGCCCGTCACCCAGGCGACTCGGTCGCGCAGAGGTTCGAGGTCATCAGCCATGTCGGCGCCTCCTGCGACGTCTGTCGCGATGCGGCAAAGTCTATCACGCACACAGCGGGATTCAGATTTCACCGAGACAGATTCAGAGTCCCGTCGATGAATGGAGTCTGTGCCCATGGAGCAACCGATGCGACTCGAAGACAAGGTCGTCGTCGTCACCGGCGCGAGTCGGGGTATCGGAAAAGCGGTTGCCACGGAATTCGCGGCCGCGGGTGCAAAGATCGTCTGCGCTGCGCGCACCGAGAGCGAAGGCGATCACAAGCTGCTGGAAGGTGCGTTGGAAACAACGGTCGCGGAGATCCGGCGGGCAGGAGGGGACGCCCTCGCTGTGCAGGCCGATGTGTCCGAGGAATCCGACTGTCTCCGCCTGGTGGAGCAGGCCCTGGAAGCCTTTGGCGGTGTAGACGTACTTATCAACAATGCAGCGCTCAATTACTACCTCCCGATCGCGGAGTACCCGGCGAATCGCTGGCTGCGTTGCTTCGCCGTCAATGTCCACGGCCCCTTCATCCTTTCGAAGGCAGTCTTGCCTGGCATGATCGAACGTCAGTCGGGGGCAATCATCAATATCTCTTCCGGGTCGGCAATCGGACCGGGCCGGGGGCCGTACACGTCCCCTGGCCACGGCGGTGTCCTCTACGGCGCGACCAAAGCGGCTCTCGAACGCTTTACCCAGGGCCTGGCCCAGGAGGTCTGGGAGCACGGTATCACCGTCGCGGCCGTCTCCCCCTCTCGAATCGTCCCGACGCCGGGAACTATCCACTTCGGGCTGGTGGGCGGGCCCGACGATCCGCAGGCCGAGGAGCCGGAGCTGTTCGCTCGATCCGTGCTGCTTTTGGCCACCGAATCCGCCGAGAAGGTCTCGGGCCGGGTGTGCTACAGCCAGCAGATCCTGCAGGAGTTTGGCTGGATCGATGACGCGACTGGCCTCGGTGTCGATCCGGATCAGCCGGGTTCGGGATACGCAAAGATCTAGCAGGATCGCCTATGCATTTCGGAATCCACCTTCCTCAGTTCGGACGTGCTGCGAGTGCGGAGGCAATTCGAAAGGTCGCTCAGCACGCCGAAGAGCTCGGCCTCGACGACGTCTGGGTCAGCGATCACCAGCTGATCCCGGCCGAGGGGAGCGGTCTGCCGGCCTATCTCTTCGATCCTCTCACCACGCTCACCTGGGCGGCCGCCGCGACCCAGCGAGTCGGTCTGGGCACAAGCGTGTTGGTCGTCCCCCTCTACTCCGGCACTCTGCTGGCAAACACGCTCGCTTCACTGGACCAGCTCAGCGGGGGTCGCGTAATTCTCGGCGCCGGGGTCGGATGGCTGGAAGCCGAGTTTCTCGCAGCCGGAGTCTCGATTCACGAGCGCGGAGCAAGGATGGACGAAAATCTCGACCTGTTGCGCGCCTGCTGGACCGAGGACCCGATCACCTTCGAAGGGCGTTGGCACGAGCTGCGAGACGTACGCATGCAGCCGCAGCCCGCCCGGCAGATTCCGATATGGATAGGCGGTTCGGGCGAACAAGCGTTGCGCCGTGCGGTGGAGCGAGGTGACGGCTTCCACGCTGTTCGTCGGAACCCTGCGGCAATGGTCCCCGTGATTTCGCGTCTTCGCCGCGACCGGCCCGAGCCGGAGTTCACGATTTCAGTGCGCTGTGACTGGAAGGGTCTGACCACCGAGTCGGAGACGATCCGCCGCGAACTCGAAGCCTACCGCGAGGCGGGGGTTCAACACGTGATGACGATCCCAGTGCACCGCACCCTCGATGAATGGCTGCGCGCGACCGAGCACCTGGCCCTGCTGTTCGCCGAATTCAGGTAGAGGACCACGGCCGGAGTTGTGGGCATGCCTCAGGCCCGCATTGATCGCCGAGTTGCACCGCATGAGATGCGACGACCGTTCCATTCATACGATTCATATCGAGTCGTACCCTCCGACCCTAAAACTCCGCAAGCTGTCAATTCGCATCTGATGCCTGAGGTTACGGTATGCTGAGAAGGTCTAGAATGAGTCGTACCGCACCGAAGCCCCTGTCCCGTCCCGCCCTGGAGGAATTCAAATGCGTACTGAGGACCTGATTCTGGTGAGCGTGGACGACCACGTCGTCGAGCCGCCGGACATGTTCGATCAGCACATCCCACGTCGCTATCGCGAGCGCGCGCCGAGACTCGTTCACAAGAATGGAATCGACGTCTGGACCTTCGAGGGCCGACAGGTGCCCAACATCGGAGTGAATGCCGTGGCCGGGCGGCCCCGGGAGGAGTATGGCATGGAACCGACCGCCTTCGAGCAGCTCCGCCCAGGCTGCTACGACCTGAAGGCGCGAATCGACGATATGAATGTGAACGGCGTGCTGGGCTCGATGTGCTTCCCATCCTTTCCGAGTTTCTGCGGCAACCTCTTCGCCTCGATCGACGACAAAGAACTGGGCCTGGCCGTATTGCAGGCTTACAACGACTGGCATATCGACGAGTGGTGCGGAGGTGCTCCCGGCCGCTTCATCCCGCTGGCCTTGCCCCCTCTATGGGATCCCGAACTCATGGCCGAGGAGGTGCGGCGTGTCGCGCGCAAGGGCTGCCACACCATCAGCTTCTCCGAGAACCCTACGAATCTCGGCTTGCCTAGCCTCCAGAGCGACCACTGGGATCCCTTCTGGTCGGCCTGTGTCGACGAGGGGGCGATCGTCGCAATGCATTTCGGCTCCGGGTCAGGAATGGTCTATCCCCACATGCAGGCCCCGATTGACGTCGTGATCACGCTGATGCCGATCAACATCGCGAGCTGCGCGGCCGACCTCATCTGGTCGCCGGTGTTGCGGAAATTTCCCACTCTCAAGTTCGCGCTTTCTGAGGGGGGCATTGGTTGGGTGCCGTATTTCCTGGAGCGCATCGACTACGTCTACGAACAACATCGGGCATGGACGCACCAGGACTTTGGGGACAAGCGTCCGAGCGAAGTCTTCCGCGAAAGCTGTGTGCTGTGCTTCATCACGGATGAGACCGGTCTGGCCAATCGCCAACGGCTCAATATCGACAACATCACTTGGGAGTGCGACTACCCGCACTCGGACTCGACCTGGCCCCAGGCACCCGACGTCCTGATGAAACAGATGGCGGGCATCCCCGACGACGAGATCAACAGGATCACGCACGAAAACGCCATGCGTCATTTTTCCTACGATCCGTTTGCGTACATCCCGCGAGAGCAGTGCACCGTGGGCGCCCTGCGAGCTCAGGCTGGCGACGTCGATCTGCGCCCGAAGAGCCAGGGGGGGCTCAAGCCATCGGAAGACCCGAACGCGCTGGTGACCGTGGCGCAGGTGGCCCAACAGCTCGCGAGCGCGATCAACGATTGAGCGGGTTCGGGGTGCTGTCGCTTCGGGATTGTCGCGATCGTCACCGGCGCGGGTCGTTGCATCGGGCGAGAGATCGCGCCCGTCGAGGCGAGAACTGCGGCGGACCAGCGCGTCGCGGAGGAAGGCGAGGCTGATTCGTTGCTGATCGGCTCGCGAGGAGATGCATGAAGACGGAACTCTGCGATCGCTTGGGGATCGAATTCCCGATCTTCGCTTTCACCCACTGCCGCGATGTCGTCGCCGCCGTCAGCCAGGCCGGTGGGTTCGGTGTGTTGGGTGCGCTGGGCTTCTCGGCCGAGGAACTCGAGATCGAGCTCCAGTGGATCGACGAGCACGTGGGCGACCGACCCTACGGCGTCGACATCGTGATTCCCACCCAACACGGGGGAGCTAGCGATCAGGACCCTGAGGAACTCGAAGAGAAGCTCCGCGGGATGATTCCGCAAGGGCATCGAGATTTCGTTCGCAAGCTGCTGGCCGATCATGGCGTTCCGGAGTTGCCAGAGGGCGCGCGTCCGAAGGAGCTGTTGGGTTGGACGCTCGCAACGGCGCGGCCGCAACTCGAGGCCACGCTGCGACACGAAAAGGTGCGGCTCGTCGCGAGTGCCCTGGGAACGCCGCCCGCGGACGTGATCCGCGAGATCAAGGACTCGGGCCGCCTGGTCGCGGCGCTGGCCGGAAATGTGCGGCACGCCACCTCGCACGTGGAGGCCGGCGTCGATGTCGTGATCGCGCAGGGCTACGAGGCCGGCGCGCACTGCGGCGAGATCGGGAGCGCCGTGCTCTGGCCGCAAGTCGTCGACGCGGTTTCGCCGACACCCGTACTGGCAGCGGGCGGTGTCGGGTCGGGACGGCAGATCGCGGCCGCCATCGCGATGGGCGCCGCCGGAGTCTGGACCGGATCGATCTGGTTGACGGTTCGTGAGGCCGACATGCAGCCTGCGCAGACCGAGTCATATCTGGCAGCGGGTAGCGGCGATACGGTCCGCTCGAAATCCTTCACGGGAAAGCCCAACCGTATGCTGCGAAACGCCTGGACCGAGGCCTGGGACGGGGAGGAGGCGCCGCCTCCCCTGGGCATGCCACTCCAGTACATGGCCACCTCGGAGGCGGTGTTGCGCACCGGCCGTTATGCGAGCCAGTCCCAGGACGTGGCGTTCAACCGAAGCCAACCTGCAAATGTTGGAAGAGAAGGGGATCGAAGGATTTGTTCCGATGGGTCGTGAGAAGAACGGCGAGGCGAAGGAGCCGAACCCCCAGAACGAAGCCACCTGTCGGATGGCAAAGAAGATGAAGACCGAAGGAGCGAAGAAGCATTACCGCAAGCGGAAGTATTTGGGCGAGCCCCCCTTCGCCTGGATCAAGTCCGTGATGGGCTTCAATCAGTTCAGTCTTCGCGGCGTCGACAACGTGACGAGCGAATGGAATCTGGCCTGTCTGGCGGCCAACTTGAAGCGGATGCATCGGAAGATGGCGTGGACTTGAGTCGGGAACGAAGACTTGAAGCAGCGAAGGCCTCAGAAAAACGCCAACACCCACTCCGCAGAGCGACACCTGAGTCTCCAAATCAGCCGCCGGGACGAATCCCGCGATGAAATCAGCCGCGAATCATCGCCTCCTTGCTCGATCACGTTCTGCCGCGCACACTCCTAGGCGCTTGCCTCCAAGGCGACGCCATAGTGGTCCGTATAGAATGCGAAGTCTCGCCGAATCTGATCGTCGCTCAGTCCGTAATCCTTGGCGGTGTAGACATGCTTGCCGAATTTGTTTCGGGGTTTTTCGACCAGATACGCGCGAATCTTCTTTCCATACTCTTCAGTGAATTCCATACCCAGTTCTTCATAGGCGCCGCGAATGGTGCCCACCGGATCGATCATCAGGTCCTGAAAGTGGACATCCGCAATCTGGTCCGCCGGAATGAGGTGGTTGGCGCGCTGCTGCATCACCTGGCGCAAAGAGTCCTGATAGGATTGGACGATCATCTGAGCGAGAGCTCGAAGATCCACATCGTTCACCCGGGACCAGCGCAGATATCCCGTGATGCTGATGGTGGAAGGGATGGTCCTGAGCGGGTCGCGGTGTGTCTGGATGATGCGCATGTCCGGATAATGCGCGAGTAGCACATCCAGACTGCGGGTATGCGCAGCCGATTTCAGGAGCCAGCGATTCGTTTTTTGCCCGTGCTGGAGCAGTTGGAGAATCTTCTCGTGCCAGTCGTAGGCCGATGTGCGATGAGTCTTGAATTTCCACTCCAGATAGCCGCGGGCGGCGTAAAGCGCCATCCAGAAATCCGATGAGAAATCGAGAGCCATGAAGTGTATGCATTCCACCGGCAGGTCCCAGCGGTGTTCGTGGGCGGCGAGCATTTCTGGCTGGACATTATCCCAGAGTTCGTTGTCACATTGAGCGATTTCACCGCGGCTGATCCCGTCGGCCAGGGTCGTTTCAGGGGGAGCCACCGGGCTGGCCGCTTCCCAGGCCAGGGGAGCCCGATTCGCGGGATCTTGTGCCAGCAACTCGAGGAGGATCGTAGTGCCTGAGCGGCCCTGGCCCGCGATCAGAAGCGGCGAGGCGATCCGCTCCTGCAATATTTCGGGCGTTCGTTTCAGGGCGTCCACGACCAACAATCGATTCCGCAGCGCCCGCAAGATATCCCCGCGGCTCATCAATCGACCCATGGTAGTGAGATCGATGTCTTCGACGATCGACGCAACCAAAACGTCATAAGCTTCGCGCCAGTCGTCGTCACCAAAATCGCTGAGTCCGGTGCTGGCCTGTGCGCTCGACAGCATCCCTTGGGGGTCGAGATCGATGAGGTGTTTCGCGCCTCCGACCGCAGATCCTAGATAGTTCAGTTGACGTAACCAGTCTTGCCTATCCATAGCCTACCCTCAGTTGTCTTGATGATTCGAAATCCGCTCCATGAGAATCTCACGCACCTCTTCGATGTCGACCAGTGGTCTGCGATGCTGATCGACCTCACGCGCCGTGAACGGGACGAAACGGTCTGAGACCTGCGTCGGGCCGAATTTACGAATCATCCAGTTCAGAAGCTGCGCGAGATCCGAGTTCGAGAGCGGGGACAGGGCGCTTCCGGGCACGCGGATTACGTACTCACGCCCCCCCTCCACCTCGAGAAACAGACCCAGACGGTCTCTGAGATCCGGCACGCTTCCGAGCGAGCCCAAAACGGCCGTTTGATCCCCGATCAAGAGCCTAGTTGTCAGAATACCTAGTATCGGTGGTGCTGAAAACGCCGCTTAAAACTCCTATCCGCCACCGGTCTGCGTGTCTGCGACGGTGAGGGCCGTGAAGTGGGCCTCTGCGCGGGTCGCGACTCTTCGATCGACCGCCGGGAAGCGTCGGAGGGCTCTCTCAGCGGTCCGATCCACGTTTTCTTCGAGCACGCCGGAATCACTGCCAGCGATTCCCCGACCGGTCAGCTAAAGAGGGTCGAACATCCGGGACTTCGCATCTTCCACCTGCTTCCCGATTGTCAGGGGCCAGCGTTTTTCGGCTTGGTGCGCGTGGTCTTGGCGTCGCCCTTGGGCCCCGAGGTGAGGGGGACGGGAACGGAGCCCCAAGTGATTCGCCGCGAGTCGGCCTTCAACGTTCGAGTCGGAGGCCCCCGCCGCTCTGTCGAAACTGTCTCGTGAACCTGTCGGCCTTTGTCCCACATTTCTTTGACCCGGAGCAAACCGGGATCCCGATCCCGATCCCGCCCCTGCTCTACGCGGTGCCCGCCGAGTAGCCAGGACACCGATGCTCGAGGCCCGACGCGGGCCGAAGAACCGACGGCCTCGTTCGTGGATCCGCCCCGCAATGTGATCTCGAGACTCCCTTGCTGGTGGCGCACCGCACATGGATGGGCGCATGGCTTGGCCCCAGTTGTCCTTGTCCCGGCCGCGGACGGCGGGGCCGTCGGACTCGATCGGAGATCTCGCAGGTTTCCATCGCTGAACTACCCTTCGGAGAGCCGACGACTTCGCTCAATCGCCCAGGAGAAAGCATGACCGACGATCTCGCCCAGATGCCCGTAATCGATGTCGACACCCATTGGACCGAGCCGCCCGACCTCTGGACCTCGCGTGCCCCGGCCAAGTTTCGTGATCGGACTCTTCGTGTGCAGCGAAATGACGACGGGGTCGAGCAATGGGTGATCGAAGACGGGGACGTGATGGGCCAGGTCGGTTACTGCTCGATCCGACCGGACGGTTCCAAGTCCCAGGCCCAGATCGCCTTTGACACCTTCGACGAGGTTCATCCCGGCGCCATCGATGTCGTACCGCGACTCGACTATATGGACGAGAATGGCCTCACCATCCAGATCGTCTATCCGAACATCCTGGGTTTCGCGGGTCACCTCGTGATGGGGATCAAGGACGAGGAACATCGAGCCTTCTGTTCGACCGCCTACAACGACGCCGGCGCCGAGATGCAGAAGGAGAGCGGGGGGAGGCTCTTCCCCCAGGCGATGATTCCCTTTTGGGATCTTCCCGCGTCGATCAAGGAGTTGGAGCGCAGCCAGGACCAGCTCGGCCTGACAGGAATCATCCTGCCCGACTCCACGGATATCTGGGGACTTCCACCGCTCGGCGATGTTCATTGGGATCCACTGTGGGACGCGATTCAGGCCCGCAACATTCCCATCAACTTCCACATCGGCGGTGGCGCCGCACCGCCGTTGCTCTGGGGACCGTATCCGCCCGGCCGCATGTTCGCGGCGTATTCGACCATGCTCCAGATGGCGAATCTGGTTTGCATCACGAACGTGATCTTCAGCGGGTTGCTCGATCGGTTTCCGCGGCTCAAGTTCGTCTCCGTCGAGAGTGGCGTCGGCTGGCTTCCGCATCTGCTGGAGAGTCTCGAATATCAGTTCGACGAGAACGGGGTGACGGACCTCGCGCTGAGACCCAGCGAGTATTTCAGGCGAAATATCTACGGTTCGTACTGGTTCGAGCAGGATCTCAGCAACGCCGTCGAACGACTCGGAGAAGACAACATCATGTTCGAGACGGATTTTCCCCACGCGACTTGCCTCTATCCCAGCGTCAAGGAGTCGTTGCACGCGAGTGTGAAGAGCCTGGAGCCGAGCGCCCAGCGCAAGATCCTCTACGAGACCGCGGCGAAGGTGTACCAACTCGAAGTCCCCGGACTCGGTTAGGCGTCGCGAGCCGCGTGCCTGCTCGCGCGCGCTGGCGACGTGAGCACTCAAGGGCCCGGGTTGAGTCTTTGAGAGACCGAGCCCGTGCACGTGCAAGGAGGGAGTGATTGGCCCGCTCGGCGATGATCGCGGGGGCGTCGCTACGCTGCTCATCGCGGCGGTTCTGATCGGCCAGCGTGTGTCGGACGGACCGATGGGTCCGCTGTCGGGTGGGCGGCTCCGTGCGGGCGATCTCGTCGTCGAGTCGGATGTCGATTGGTCATTCGTCGCTGGCCAATCGATCTAACTCCAGTTCTGCGCGCCGATGGGGTCGAGAACGACTGGGGCGATGGAGTACGAGGGACAACTCTACGTGGGCTGCGACCTCGGTTTGATCTGGAAGAGGGCGACCGCTCCCGCGAGCTGGGTGCTATCGGTGATCTCCCACTTCCGGAGGTGGCACGAGGACGCCTTGCGCGATGGCCGAGTGGTCTTGCGCATCGATGGACGCCGCTACGAACGCCAGGCCGTTCGAGTGACCGGTCCGGAACTCCTGGCCGGACTCCGGACGGCGGGAGCTCGACGGCGAGGTCCCTCACCCAGAAACTCTGGCCCGTGCGGGCCATCGGATCCTTGTCCGACGCAAGCGCCACGACGCCACGCCCCGGGAAGGCAGGCGACTCGGCGTATTGCATGTCGAGGCCGAAGAGGGTCACGCGTCCGTCGGGCAGTGTCTCCGCCCAAAACGGCCGTTTGATCCCCGATCAAGAGCCTAGTTGTCAGAATACCTAGTATCGGTGGTGCTGAAAACGCCGCTTAAAACTCCTATCCGCAGAGCACATTGTGGGGGAGGAAACATCGTTTCCGAGTATCGCGGCGACCTACTTCTTCAGCATCGAAGTCATCACGCGGTCGGGCTTGGTTCGGTACTTCGTTCTCTTCGTCATAGACCTCAAGACGCGAAGAGTCGAGATCGCTGGGATCCTTCCCCTCCCGAATGGCGAGTGGATGAAGCAGATCGCGAGGAATCTCACTGATTGTGACGAGGGATTTCTGAAGGGGTCCAGCCATATTATCCATGACCGGGATCCGCTATTCACGAGATCGTTTCGCGCGATCTTAAAGTCCTCGGGCATCGAAACTGTGAAGCTTCCCGTGCGAAGCCCGAATCTGAATGCCTACGCAGAGAGATTTGTTCGCTCAATCAAATCCGAGTGCCTCGCCCAGATCATCCCATTGGGTGAGCGGCATCTACGCCACGCCGTGAACGAATACACGGAGCATTATCACGTCGAGAGGAACCATCAGGGGCTCGGTAATCGGCTGATCGAGAAGCCGCATGGCGTGGTCGACATGGATTCGGCGGTCGTCCGCCATGAAAGGCTGGATGGGGTGCTCAACTACTACGAAAGGAGGGCCGCTTAGACGGTCGTTTGAGTATTTGCACCATACGGGAGGCTCGAAAATGCGTTGCGTGTTCAGGGCGTTGCAACTGCAACGGGTCGAGTCCAGAATGCCCTGAGACGCAGCACGGACAAGCTCCGGCGTCCCGTCTGCTTCCA
>JAPYTP010000073.1 GCA_029941885.1 Myxococcota bacterium | reverse complement strand
CTCCACCACCTCACGATCGAGACGCGACCCGGCGTCTTCAGCGCCAAGAAACTCGATGGGGGTAGCGAAATGCTGCTCGACGCCCTCCCCCGGTTCGTCGGCTACAAGCCCCCGAAGCGAGTTCTGGACCTCGGTTGTGGCACCGGCATCCTCGGTATCGCGGCGGCGACCCTGTACCCGGAAGCCGAGTTCCTGCTCGCGGATGCAGATGCACGCGCGGTCGAATGCGCCCGAGCCAACGTCTCGCGCCTCGGGCTCACGGATCGCGTTCGAGTCGAGTGGTGGGACGCTTGCGAGAAACCCGTCGATACGCGCTTCGACCTCGCCCTCGTAAATCCACCTTTCCACCATCGCGGCCCCGAGGTCGACCTCGGGCCCGCCCTCGCGATCTTCGAGTCACTCTCGGGATGGCTCGGACGAAACGGTCGAGCGCTGCTGGTCGCGAACCACACGCTCCCCTATGAAGCGCCACTCGCACGCGTTGGCAAGATCGAGATCCTGGGATCGGAGCGCGGCTACAAGCTGCTTTCGCTCAAGAGAAGTGCCCGCTCCTCCGGCTCCAAAGCGCGCAATGTTCCCGGCGCGAGATCCTTGGGCAGATCGAGGGCCCCGAACCGGTCTCGATGAAGTCCGATGACTTCTCCACCGAGCGCCCGAATCATGCGGCGCACCTGATGAGTACGTCCCTCGCGGAGAACGATCGTGGCCCGACCCTGGCCTTCGAGCACGAGCTCCGCAGGACGTGTCACACGAGCATCTGCCCCGAGTGGAAATCCCTTCCGGCAGCGGTCGATGGCATCCTCGACGAGGACGCCTTCGAATGCGATCCGGTAGCGCTTCGGAACCTTCCGGCCTGGATGGGTCAAACGATGGACGAGATCGCCATCCGTCGTCAGCACGAGCAACCCCGAGGTGGCCCGATCGAGACGCCCGGCGATCTTCAATTCTCTTCGGCGTAGCACATCGTCGAGCAGGTCGAAGACGAGAGGAGACTCTCGCTCGTCGCGGGTGCAGGAGAGTCCCGTCGGCTTGTGCACCAGAAGATCCGTCGCGTCCGCCGGCGAGTGGACCGGATTGTCGCCGAGCGTGACCCGCTCCCGGGTGATCCGCCGCGCCGACTCGCGGCACACCTCGCCGTCGACCTGGACGGCACCCCTTCGAATCAGGCCACGCGCCTCCTTGCGAGAGGCCCGCCCAGCACATGAGAGAAAGGCATCGAGGCGTATTCCACGCGATTGGATCGTTTTCCTAGAATCCATGACAACCCGAGTCTATCCGACACGAGCTGCCGTCTCGTGCGCCGGCGAGTTTTTCGGACTTCTCGTCTGCGCTTTCGGGAAAAGAGACGGCCGACTACAATGCGCGCCCAATTTTCGCGGCGACGGCGATCGGCCTTCGAGGCGCGAACCCGACTGGAAGTGCGCGTCCCTGCGCGTGGAGTGGAATCGAGAGCGAGTATGGGGATCCGAGTCAGCAAATTTGGCGGCAGCAGCGTGGCCGATGCCGGTCAGTTGCGAAAGGTCCGCGCCATCATCGAGGCCGACACCGACCGACGCTTCGTCGTCCCGTCCGCTCCGGGCCGGCGGACGCCGGACGATCACAAAGTCACCGATCTCCTTTACCGGACGCAGGCAGCGGCGGCCGGCGGTGAGTCGATCGGCCCTCTCTTCGATCTGGTCGCCGAACGTTTCGGCAAGATCGTCGCCGATCTGGGCCTTGGCTTCGATCTCGAGCCCGCCCTTGCAGACGTGCATGATCGAATTCGCGATGGCGCGAGCGCGGACTACACCGCCAGCCGCGGCGAGTACCTCTCGGGGCTCGTGTTGTCAAAATTTCTCGATCGCCCCCTGGTCGATCCGGCGACGATGATCCGCTTCGATCCGGACGGGAACTTTCTTCCCGAGGAGACCCAGGCAGCGGTCAACGCACGCCTCGGTACGGAAGATTCCGGCGTCATTCCGGGCTTCTATGGCACTCTCCCCGACGGATCGATCAAGACGTTCTCCCGAGGCGGCAGTGACATCACCGGTGCCATCGTGGCCCGGGGCGTCGGTGCCGATGTCTATGAAAACTGGACCGACGTGTCCGGCCTCCTGATGACCGATCCGCGCATCGTCGACTCCCCGCGCACCATCGAAGAGCTGACCTATCGCGAACTTCGCGAGCTCGCCTATATGGGTGCGACCGTGCTTCATGACGAGGCGATCTTCCCCGTCCGTGAGGCCGGCATCCCGGTCCATATCCTGAACACCAACGATCCGGAATCCGCCGGGACACGGATCACTCGCGGTGGCCTAGACCAGGCACCAACCGGACGCATCACCGGTATCGCGGGTCGCCGAGACTTCACGATCCTCGCGCTCGAGAAGACGTTGATGAATGCAGAGGTCGGTTTCGGCCGAAGACTGCTCGCTGTCCTCGAGAAGCACGGAATCAGTTGGGAACACATCCCGAGCGGAATCGACACTCTTTCGGTCGTCCTCAAGCACGACGTCGTCGCGGGCCGCCTCGATGCGCTGCTCGCGGAAATCCAGAAGGAATGCAACCCCGATACCCTCGTCGTGCAGCCGGGCATGGCGCTGATCGCGACGGTCGGGCGCGGGATGAGCCACGTTCCGGGTACGGCCGCACGGCTCTTCGGCGCCCTCGCCGATGCGGGCATCAATATCCGTATGATCGATCAGGGTTCGAGCGAGTTGAATATCATCGTGGGCGTCGAAAACGACGATTTCGAGCGGACCGTTCAAACGATCTACGCAGCGTTCGAGAAGAACGACTAGGAAACCCTGAGCCGCTCGGAGAAGAAGGACAGGACTCGGTCGACGGCCTCGCGAGATCCTCCTCCGAGACGGACAATGCCGCACGGCGTTCGGCCCCGATCGGGAAAGGCAGCGAGGGTCGGGACAGCACCGGTGCCAAGACGACTTCGTCGGCCATCATCGCCAGCCCGAAATTGCCGGTCGGGCACATCCCGATGCATCCGACACCCGGTCCCGCGCACTCCGCGTGGGCTCTGCGGGCCAGGGGGGGGGCTGCAGCCACTGTGTGATCGGGCTCGAGCCACGCGCTCCGGCAGGTAGACGCGGTATCCCGAAACACGCCGCCGCTGACCCGCCGCGGCCGTCGGCGATCGACCCAGGGGGGTGAAATCCAGCCGACTTGCCGACCGACCCGGTGGTTCGTGCGGATTCGCGGACTCGTGCCTATCCTCGCGTCCATGCAGGGATATCGCAGCCGAACGACGACATTTGGGCGCAATATGGCCGGGGCGCGAGCGCTCTGGCGCGCCACGGGCATGACCGACGCCGACTTCACGAAGCCGATCATCGCGATCGCCAACAGCTTCACCCAATTCGTCCCGGGCCACGTCCACCTCCACGACGTCGGACAACGCGTCAAGAAGGTGATCGACGCAGCCGGGGGATGGGGCGTGGAGTTCAACACGATCGCCGTCGACGACGGAATCGCGATGGGCCACGGCGGCATGCTCTATTCGCTTCCCTCCCGCGACTTGATCGCGGACAGCGTCGAGTACATGGTCCAGGCCCACGTGGCCGATGCCCTCATCTGCATCTCCAACTGTGACAAGATCACGCCCGGGATGCAGCTCGCGGCCATGCGTCTGAACGTGCCGACGATCTTCGTGTCCGGCGGACCGATGGAGGCGGGGAAGCTCGCTGGGACCCACGACCGCGCGGGCCGACAGCTCGACCTGATCGACCCGATGATTGCGGCCGGCGACGAATCGGTGTCCGATGAAGAGCTACTCGAACTCGAACGTTCGGCCTGTCCGACCTGCGGCTCCTGCTCCGGGATGTTTACCGCCAATAGCATGAACTGTCTCAATGAAGCGCTCGGACTCGCGCTGCCCGGCAACGGCACCGTAGTCGCAACCCACGCAAAGCGTTGGGAACTCTTCGAACGAGCGGGCCAGCGCATCGTCGAGATGGCCAATCGACACTACATCGAAGGGGACGATTCGGTCCTGCCGCGTGAGATCGCGACCTTCGAGGCTTTCGAGAATGCAATGGCGGTCGATATCGCCATGGGCGGATCGACCAACACGGTGCTTCACCTGCTCGCGATCGCCCAGGAAGCCGGCGTCGATTTCACGATGGCGGACATGGACCGGCTCTCGAGGAGGGTTCCGTGCATCTGCAAGGTCGCGCCAGCGACCGACAAATTCCATGTGGAAAACGTCCACTCGGCTGGGGGGATCTTCACGATCCTTGGCGAACTGGACCGGGGCGGCCTGATCCACCGCGGCGTCTCCACCGTTCACTCGAAGACCCTCGGAGAGGGCATCGACGCAAACGATATTCGACGCGAAACCGCTACTGCAGAAGCGAAGCAGCTCTCTCTGGCGGCACCCGGAGGAGTCCGCACGACCGAAGCATTCTCCCAGGACAAGTATTTCGATGCGACCGATGACGATGCGGAGAATGGCTGCATCCGTTCGGTCGAGCACGCCTATACCGTGGAAGGGGGTCTAGCGATCCTGTACGGCAACATCGCCCGGGATGGCTGCGTGGTGAAGACCGCGGGCGTCGACGAGTCGGTTTGGAATTTCGAGGGCCCGGCACGAGTGTTCCACTGTCAGGACAGTGCCTGCGACGCGATCCTGAACAATCAGATCAAGGAGGGAGACATCGTCGTCATCCTCTACGAGGGACCCAAGGGCGGGCCCGGAATGCAGGAGATGCTCTACCCGACCTCGTTTCTCAAGTCGAAGAAGCTCGGAAAGGCCTGCGCACTGATCACCGACGGTCGTTTCAGTGGTGGAACCTCGGGACTCTCGATCGGTCATATTTCCCCCGAAGCCGCCGAGGGCGGTGCGATCGGTCTCATCGAGGAAGGCGATCGCATCCAGATCGATATCCCGAACCGGGGCATCGAGTTGCTCGTGTCGGACTCGGATCTATCGGCGCGTCGAAAAGCGATGAACGACCGCGGGGCGGCGGCTTGGACGCCCAACCGAAAGCGCGAAGTCTCGAAGGCCCTGCAGGCTTACGGCATGATGGCGACGAGCGCGGCCATGGGCGCGGTTCGGGATATCGATCAGCTCGTCGAACGCCGAAAGCTCTGAATTCGACTCACCTGGCGTCTCGCCTCTTCGCCGCTGCTCTCCACCCGTCGGTGACTGAGAGGGCCCGGAGGCAAGGGGCCCCCGCAGAGGTCTCCTCCAATCAAGAGCCAACCGAAACGACCGTCGAAGACCGTCGTCCTCGTCGGCGGAGGGCACGCTCACGTTCAGGTTCTTCGCCGCTGGGCGATGAATTCACCAACGAATCTTCGGCTCGTGGTCGTTCTCGATCAGCCCGTCGCGGTCTATTCCGGCATGGTTCCCGGCCTCGTGGCCGGCGACTACGCCCACCACGAACTCGAGATCGACGTGCTCCCCCTCGCCCGACGCGCTGGCGCCGGCGTCATACTCTCCGCGGCGACGGATCTCGATCCCGTCCGGCGCGAAATCTCGATCGAGGGCCGACCCGCACTTCGATACGATGTGGCGAGTCTCGACGTCGGTTCGACGGTCCGTGAACTCGACCTGCCAGGCGTGCGCGAGCATGCTCTCGCGACGCGACCCATCGCCCGATTCGTTCGCGAGGTCGATGCACGGTTCCACGCGTTGGCCAAACTCGACCGCCCACCCCGCGTGCTCGTCGTCGGCGGCGGCGCCGCGGGGGCCGAGATCGCGTTCACCCTGGAAGCTCGACTCCGCGGCGCGGGCCTCGTCCCGAGCATCAGCGTGATCAGCTTGGACGGCGAGTTCCCGGGCGGCGCGACTCGACATGCCCGTCGGACTCTCGACCACGAGGCCTCGACACGCGGGATCGAGATCATTCTTCGCGAACGCGTCGTACGCGTCGAAGAAGGGAGCGTCCTCACTCGCCCCTGCGATGCGGCCGGAACTTCGTCGTCCCGACTGGAAACGGATCTCACCCCCGAGACCCGCCACGAAGGCGACCTCATCGTCTGGGCCACGGGTGCGGCACCCGTCGCCTTTCCGCGTCACGAAGGCGTCGGCCGACTCGCGGTCGACGAAGCGGGCTTCGTCGAGGTCCGAGACACACTTCAGACGGTCGGGTTCGACGATGTCTTCGCGGTCGGAGATTGCGCCCGACTCGTCGACGCGCGCTGGGTTCCGCGGTCGGGGGTCTACGCCGTGCGTCAGGGCCCATTCCTCGAGCAGAATCTGCGGGCCCACTTGAGTGGTCGCCCCCTGCGTCGCTATCGCCCCCAACGCGACTTCCTCTCGCTTCTCAATCTCGGCGATCGGCGCGCCCTCGGCGCCAAGTGGGGTCTTTCGCTCGCGGGAGGATTCGTCTTCCGATTGAAGGACTGGATCGATCGCCGCTTCATGGGTCGATTCCAGATCCTCGACAAGGAGGGTCGGCCCCACCCTGCGCTCAAAAGGCTCGGCGCGATGTCCGAAACCGATGATCTCGGCGAACCCGTGGAGATGGCCTGCGGAGGGTGTGCGGCGAAGCTCGGGGCACTCCCGCTCTCAGCCGCTCTGGGTGAGCTTCCGACACCGCCAACCGACACATCGGTCCTGCTCGGACTCGATGCGCGAGACGACGTCGCCGCCACGCGCGGTGCGGATGGCCGCATCACACTGCATAACATCGATGTGATTCGCTCCTTTTGCGACGATCCGTGGCTGATTGGTCGCGTCGCGGCCAGCAATGCACTGTCCGATCTCCATGCAAAGGGTGGCCGGCCTCGACACGCCCAGGCCATCATCGGGCTCCCCGATCTCAGCCCGGACGTCGCGCGGGAAATTCTGTTCCAGACGCTATCGGGCGTGCGCGCGACCCTCGACGCCCTCGGCGTCTCCCTTCTCGGAGGCCACACGACGATCGGGGACGAGCTGACCGTCGGCCTGTCCGTCACGGGGGAAAGCCCAGACGAAATGGCGCTCCTGACGCAGACGGGCGCCATCCCAGGACATGAGCTCCTCCTGACTCAGCCACTGGGAACCGGGGTGGTCCTCGCTGCCGACATGCAGGGTCTCGCTCGGGGCGAGTGGGTGGACGCGACACACGAAGCGATGCAGCACACCAATGATGCGGGCGGGCGAATCGCAAGCGAATTGCGGGTTCACGCGGCCACCGACGTGACCGGGTTCGGGTTCGCGGGCCACCTCTTGACGCTGCTCGATCGCGATGGCCTCGTCGCCGAGATCGAGCGACAGTCGATTCCCCTCCTGCCCGGGGCGCGAACGCTATGGGAGGCTGGGCTTCGCAGCACCGCCCACCCGACCAATCGCGAGGCCTTTGGCCATCGGATCGAGGGCGCGACCGAGTCGGACGAATCGTGGCTCTTCGACCCACAGACAGCGGGTGGACTTCTGTTTGCCGTCGCTCCCGAAAAAACAATCGAGATCGTCCGTACCTTCGCGCGCGAGGGAGAGCCGTCGATCGTGCGGATCGGGCGAATTTCGGGGCGGGTCTCCGAGACGGAGGGCGAAACAGCGGGCGGGCGCATCGAGCTGATCGACTGACCGTGGGCAGCCATTCCCACGACCCGGAGAGAGACTCACCGTCTCGACCACCCGACGGGCCATCCCTGTTACACTCGCGCTGCCATGAAGGGCATTCAACAAGACTCTCTCGAATCCTATTTCGCCGATCATATCGACGGGGTCAAGACGCCGCTCTCGATCTCGATGATCGCCGGCGGCCACTCCAACCTGACCTACCTCGTCGAGGACGCGACCGGCCGCAAGATGGTGTTGCGGCGACCGCCGACAGGCGCGGTGATCGCGACAGCCCACGATATGACGCGCGAGCATCGCATCCTCTCGAGCCTGGCGGATAGCGCCGTCCCCGTCCCGCGAACGCTCGCTCTCTGCGAGGACGATTCTGTCAACGACGCCCCCTTCTACGTGATGGACTACGTCGAAGGAGCCGTCCTCACCTCTCCCGAGCAGACCGCGGAGGTCGTCCCCGAATCCAAGCGCCACGCGCTCGGACTCAACGTGATCGATATCCTCGCCCATCTGCATAACGTGGAACCGAACGACGTCGGACTCGCTGACCTTGGGCGACGCGAGGCCTACCTCGCCCGCCAGCTGAAGCGTTGGAAGACGCAATGGAAAAAGACGAAAACTCGCGAAATCCCATTCATGGACGATGTCCACGCCGTCCTCGAAGCAAGGATGCCGGAGCAAAAGGGGACGGCGATCGTGCACGGCGATTTCCGGATGGGCAATTTCCTGACCAACGGCCCCGCCGGCCGGGTCGAAGCCGTGCTCGACTGGGAACTCTGCACCCTCGGCGACCCGCTCGCAGACGTGGGCTACGTCATGAATGATTGGAACGGCCCCGGCGACGATCGCCCGACCGCCAGTGGAACCGGCTCATCCGCCATTTCCTGCGGCGGATTCCCCGACCGCGAAGCCTTGCTCAACCGCTATGAAGAGCTGACGGGGACGAGTACCCAGGGAATCGACTACTACCGTGCCTTCCAATACTGGCGTCTGGCCGCGATCGTCGAAGGCGTGCTCTCGCGATACATGAAGGGCGTGATGGGTGAGAACGCCGACACCGACGCGTTCAGGACGCAGGTGGACAACCTCGCGGAAGCCGCGTCCGAACTCGCACATTCGGACGTGATTTGATGACCCCACGGAATATCACGCGCTCCACACTGGCTGCCTTGGCCGCGACCACGACGATCCTGACGGGCCTGGCGCTCGGATCCTCTTTTTTCGCTGGAGCTCCAACTTCGAACGCCCAACCCACTTCCCCACCCCTTCCGGGTGGCGCGAGTCCCACGATCTCCATCACGGCGGAGGCGCCGCCGCCGCCGCCGATTCCCGCTGGCCTGCTCGCGAGCGAAAAGAACACGATCGAAGTCTTTCGGACTGCGGGCCCGTCGGTCGTGTTCGTGACCAATAATGCGCTGCGCCGCGACTTCTTTTCGATGGACGTCACGGAAGTACCCCAAGGCTCCGGCTCGGGATTTATCTGGGACGCCCACGGCCACGTCGTCACCAACCACCACGTGATCCAGAACGGCCAAACCTTCTCCGTCACCCTGCCTTCGGGCGTGACGCGCGAAGCGAAGGTAATCGGCGTCGAGCAGCGCAAGGATCTCGCCGTGCTTCATTTCGATACCGAAGGGCTCGAGATCACGGCGCTACCGGTCGGTCGATCCGACAGATTGATCGTCGGCCAGAAAGTGCTCGCAATCGGAAATCCCTTCGGCCTCGACCGGACGCTCACGACGGGCATCATCAGTGCCCTCGGTCGCGAGTTTCCGACGCAGGGCGGATTCGTGATCGAGGACGTGATCCAGACCGACGCATCGATCAATCCGGGCAACTCGGGAGGACCGCTGATTGATTCAGCGGGTCGCGTAATCGGCGTGAACACCGCAATCTACAGCCCGAGCGGCACCAGCGCGGGCATCGGCTTCGCCATTCCGATCGACACCGTCGCCCGCATCGTCCCGCAACTGATCCGCTACGGACAGGTTCGCCGAGCCGGACTCGGCATCACCGTCGTATCCGACTATTTCGCACGGCGCTGGGGTGTCTCCGGCGTGGTCGTACGCGAGGTCTTTGCAGGCTCCGAAGCCGCTCGAGCCGGGCTTCGCTCGATCGGCTGGGACCGCCGCGGCAACCCCGTATCGGCCGACATCGTAACCGCGATCGACGGACGGGGCGTAGCGAACTTCGCCGAGCTCGCGAACGCGCTCGACGGTCGGAAACCAGGCGATCAAGTCCTTCTGACCGTCGTCCGTGGGAACGAAACGTTGCCACTCGAGTTGAAGCTCTCGGAGATCGGGCGCTGACACATCGCGGTCCCTTGCCGGGAGATCGGCCACCGGAGAAGTCCAGGACGATGTCGATACGAGAAGCGCTCGTTGCGGTCGTGATCGCCTTTATCGTCGGCGTGCTCGCGGCGGGTTCGCTCGGGCCGCGAGAGAGGGGCGGATTTCCGGTCGCGGGCGATCGTGATCGATCGGAAGGAGACGCTTCGGGACCGATCCTCCGGTGGCGCGTGACCAGTGCCTTTGGCACCCACCTCCCGAGCCTCGGCGAAAATCCCGTGGACGTCGCCCTGCGATTGCGCACCGCGAGTGGTGGCCGGATCGACTGGACCATCGATGACCCGGGCGAAGTCGTTCCCGCCTTCGCAATCGTCGATGCCGTTCGGAATGGCAAGATCGAAGCTGGATACACCTGGCTCGGATACGACCAGGGGCGGCTTGCGCCCTCCGTGCTATTTGGCGCCGTTCCCTTCGGCATGACGCCCTGGGAATACACAGCCTGGTGGGTGCGCGGTGGAGGACTCGGACTCGCTCAGGAAATCTACCGCCCGCTCGGGATCGAGCCGATTCTGTGCGGCATCATCGGTCCGGAGACCGCCGGCTGGTTCCGCGACGAGATCGAGAAGCCCGAAGACGTCGAGGGCCTCAAGATCCGCTTCGCGGGGCTCGGCGGGCGGGCGCTCCAGAAACTCGGGGCGTCCGTCACGATGATGCCCGGTGGAGAAATCTTTCAGGCCCTCGAGAAGGGTGCGATCGATGCGACCGAATTTTCGCTGCCGGAGGTCGACTCGCGACTCGGGTTCGATCGCGTCGCGCGCTTCAACTATTTCCCGGGATGGCATCAGCCACATACGGCCTTCCATCTCGTCGTGAACAGGGAGATCTGGGAGGCGTTGCCGGAGAACACCCGGGAGATGATCGAACTCGCCTGCGGCAACGGCGTCTATCGAAATCTGGCGATCGCCGAAGCGAGCCAGGGAGCGGTGATCGCCGGATTCATCGGAAGTGGGGTCGAGACGCGCACCCTCTCGCCGGAACTGCTCGACGCACTCAGGGAGGCGGCCGACGAAGTTCTCGAAGAGGAGTCCGCCGCGGATCCCGATTTCGCTCGGATCCTCGAACACCAGCGTGGGTTTCGCGCGGAGTACGCCCGCTGGCGACGGCTTGCCTATCCCCGGGAGGACTCCCCGTCGGCGGATCCGCTGGAGGCAAGGCGCGGAGACGAGGCCAGCGGTGGCGGATGAACGGCGCGGTCTCGTTTTCGGGGTCGAGTCGGTACTCGACCGGATTGGGGGATGGCTGTCCTGGGTGTGGCTCGGCTTGATCGCGGTCATCGTAATCGCGGTGTTGCTGCGTTTCGTATTCGGAATCGGGCGGATCGAACTCGAGGAACTCCAATGGCACCTCTACGCCGTGGGCTTCCTCTTCGGCATCGTCGGTTGTGCCTCTCGCGACCGACATGTCCGGGTCGACGTGATCCGCGAACACCTTTCCGGGCGGAGTCGCGACTGGATCGATCTCTACGGTGTTCTGCTCTTCCAGCTTCCCCTCGTGATCCTGGTGCTGTGGAGCGCCCTGCCCTTCGTTGCGGAGAGCTTCGAAGTGGGGGAGAAGTCCGCGTCCGCGGGCGGGCTGCCCTATCGCTGGATCCTCAAGGCGGTCCTCCCCATCTCCTTCGCCCTGCTCGGAGTCGCATCCCTGGCCCGGCTCGTCGAGCTCGGTCACCGCCTCTTTGGTAGCGGGGCCGATCCGGAAGGGCCCGATCGAAACCCTCCGTCGAGCCCGATCGAATGAGTATCCGGGAGTGGCTTGCTGTCGCGATGTTCGCGGCATTCATCCTGGGCATCCTCACCGGCTTTCCGGTCGCGTGGGTGCTGGGCGGGGTCGCCATCGTGTTCACCGCGATCGCCATCATCGTCGAACGCGATTTCGGAATCTACACCGGGGTCGACTGGAGTTATGCGTCGCTCGTCGCGGATCGGATCTGGGATCTGATGGACAATTGGGTGCTGGTCGCATTGCCCATGTTCATATGCATGGGCCTGCTGCTTGATCGCGCGGGAATCGCTGCGGACCTGATGCGGGATGTATCGCGACTCTTCGGACGAATGCGCGGCGGACTCGCCGTCACCGTCGCCCTGATCGGCGTCGTGCTCGCGGCAAGCACTGGCATCATCGGCGCTTCGGTCGTACTCCTCGCGCTGCTCGGGCTGCCCCCCATGTTGGAAGCGCGCTACTCACCAAGCTTTGCCGCGGGCACGGTCTGCGCCGTCGGTACCCTCGGAATCCTGATTCCTCCAAGCATCATGTTGGTTCTGATGGCCGATCGGCTAGCGATCTCGGTCGGTGACCTCTTTCTGGGCGCCGTCATCCCCGGGTTGCTCCTCGCGAGCCTCTATATCGCCTTCCTCGTGATCTGGCCCGCGCTGCGCCCGGAGGTCGCGCCGGCTCCCGAGGAAGCCGAAGCCGTCGACCTGAGTCTGGTGCTCTCCGTCTTCCGCGACATCGTCCCCGCGGCCACGCTGATTTTTGCCGTCCTCGGCAGCATCTTCTTCGGAATCGCAACACCGACCGAGGCCTCCGGGGTCGGCGCCTTCGGTGCCCTGCTGCTCGCAGCCTGGCGCCGACGCCTCGATCGAGCGGTCCTCCGAGATGTTCTGCGAGAAACGAGCCTCACGACCGGGTATCTCTTCGGAATTTTCGTTGGGGCGTCCGCCTTCGCGCTCGTCCTGCGTGGACTCGGCGGCGACGAGCTGATCGCGAGTGCGCTGCTCGGACTCCCCTTCGGCCCGAGTGGTGTCGTGCTCTCGATCCTGCTCGTGACCTTTCTGCTGGGCTTCTTTCTCGACTGGATCGAGATCACCTTCATCATCCTGCCGCTCGTTGCCCCGGTCGTCGTCGACCTTGGCTTCGACCTCGTCTGGTTCACGGTGCTCTTCGCAGTCTGTCTACAGACCTCCTTCCTCACGCCGCCTGTGGGTTTTGCGCTCTTCTACGTGAAGGGCGTCGCGCCGCCCGAAATCGACGTCCGAGCGCTCTACATCGGAATCCTGCCCTTCGTGGGCTTGCAGCTGGTCGGTCTCGCTCTCATCTTCCTGTGGCCCGAACTCGCAACCTGGCTGCCGAACACAGCGTACGATCGTTGAGACCGGAACGCGTCGAATCGAATCGACGAGAAATGAAGGCGGAAACACGCGGAGACGAATGACGAACGAGATGGCAGTCAGAGTCAGCCCCCGGCCCACGGTGATCCTCGGATCTTCACTACGAGTCTGGTTTGCACCACGAGTCTGGCTCTCCATACTCGCGATCGTCGTGCTCTCGAGCTGCGAGCGGACACCGTCGAAGTCCGACTACGTGAGCGCCCAGGTCACCGAACTGTGCAAGGGCCAGAAAGGGAATGATCTGCGGGCTTGCCGACTCGCCGTCATCAAACAATTCATGGACACGCCCTTCGAAGAAATGCAGAGACGCTTCCCCGTCCCCGAGACGCGATCGCGACCCTCCTGCGACGTGTGACCGAGGCCGCCGGCCAAAGAAGTCACCCCTCTCCACCGATCCGCCCAGCGCGAGTCAATTCTGGATGCGGTCCTTCGGCACGTAGTGGCCGTCTTCGAATCGATCGAAGACCATTTCGAGCTGGGGATGTCGGCAGGGACTGCAGCTCTCGTCGAGGACGAGATTCTGCTCCGACACATAGGCGACGTAGGTCGACTCATTCGTTTCCGCAAAGACGTGGTAGTAGGGCTGATCCTTTTTCGGTCGGACTTCTTCGGGGATCGAGAGCCACCACTCCTCAGTGTGGTTGAAGAGCGGATCGACGTCGAAGACCACGCCACGAAGGGGCCTGAATCGGTGGACGACGACCTCTCCGATCCCAAACTTCGCGCTTCTCATGACCTCTCCATCGAAGTTTCCGGTTCAGCCGTATCCGTCGCGCGACCCGCCGCAGTCAGCCATTGCGTTCGCGTTCAATAATAGCGGACCGTCAGCAGACGGGATCCCGTTCGGCAGAATCGAACGGATCGGCTAGTCATAGGCCATGTCGCGAAGACTGATCCTGATGCGCCACGCTAAACAGACCGGCCTCGCCGTGCGTGATCACGATCGTCCGCTGACCGACGGCGGGCGCGACGATGCCTACGGGGTCGGCGAACGGCTGGCCTGTGCCGGTGCTATTCCCGATCGCGTCTTGTCCTCGACGGCCCTTCGCTGTCAGCAGACATGGGAGGCCGTGGCCAGCGGTCTGGGATCCGCGATTGAGATCGACCTCGATCTCGCTCTATACAACGCCTCGTCGCACGATCTTCTGCATGCCCTCTTGGCTGTCGACGACGATGTCCAATCGCTCCTCCTGCTTGCCCACAACCCGGGAATCAGTATGCTCGGCCGCGAACTCAGCACCGCTCGCGAGTCGGATCTCGATGTCCTACGCGCCGGATTCGCCCCGGCGACCACGGCCCACTTCGAGATCGACGGGACCTGGTCGACGATTTCCGCCCGCACCGCACGACTGGTTCGATTCACATCCGTGGCCCGGACCTAGTCCGCCGCCTCCAGGCGGCGCCTCGGCCTCCCGAGCGTCGCTCCTCACTCCGATGCGACCGTGATAGAATGCCGCCGGCCTCGCGCCGTCCGAGGCGGCTCCCGTCACGATCGCCTCCGTCGTCCTGCGCGTGATTCACGCCGCAACCGACGTCAAGGACTTCGACAAGATTCGCTCTGTATCGTTCGGGCTCGGGATGATCTGCATGATCACGCTCTTCGTGAAGGCGGCCTGAATTCGGCGCAAAGGCCGGGCCCGCCCTCACCATCCCCGCAGATCGATCTCCCACTCGTCGATGATCTCGTCGCCGTCGGCGACGTAGAGTCGTTCGTGATAGGCGAGGGTCGGATCGACGTGCGCGGGAACGAGTCGGATTCGATCGCCCACGCGTACCGGTCCCACGAGTTCCCAGTCGAGCAACGACGGCGACCGGTCTTTCTCCCCCCGTCCCGGAACGAAGGTTACGTGTTCGTCGGAACAGAAGAGCACGCGTGCGCCGGGCAGCGCCGGATTCCCGTGGTCCATCCCAAAACACTTGAGTCCGGCATCGCCAATCGCGTAGTCGGACGAAACGGAAAGCACGGTGGAGAGTACGAAGAACGCTTGCACGAAGGGCAATCCGAGCTGCGCATAAGCCGTATCCATCAAGGCGTAGGATCCCGCCTGGATCTCCGTCGCCCACGAATTGCAGTCGTAGCTCCCGGTCCCGCCCGCAGAGATGATGTCGCCCCCGACATCGGCATGTGCTGCGAGGAGCATCTGCATACTCGCTTCACATCCGGCCTCGCGCCGATCGCGCTCCGGCAAGCCCACGATATGCCCCTCGTATCCCATGACCCCCCGCACGCGGAGACCCCGTCGTCGCGCCTCTTCGCCGAGAGCCCCCGCTTGCTCGGGGGCACACCCACATCGGGGAAGCCCGACGTTCACGTCGATCAGGACCTCGGGAACGCCGCCTGAGAGAGCCGCCTCGATCGTCTCGATCGAATCGACCGCGACGGTCACCCGCGCCCCCGAACGCACGACCTCTCCAAGACGGGTCGCATCGAGGGTTTCGTTGGCCAGGAGAAGATCCTCTCCGAGGCCCGCCGCCGCCATGCCCTCGACCTCGCGCACGGTCGCTGCACAGAACGTCCGGTGGCCATGGGCCGCTTGGCGCTTCGCCAGGGCCGTCGACTTGTGGGCCTTCACATGCGGCCGAAGCGCCGAACCGGGATGGGCCCGCGCCATCAGCGCGAGGTTGGCTTCCACACGAGCAGCATCTGCGACGATCGCGGGGGTCGGCAGATCCTCGAGCTTCAAGAGGGGCTCCTTCACGTGAGCTTCGATGGGCGCCATATTCCGCGATTCCGGACGCAGGCGCAATTCGGCTACACCACTCGTATCAGACAACAGAGTCGCCGGAACCCGCGGTCAGCTGTCCCGAAATCCGCGATCGAATTCGGTATGGTGTCGGCAACAAGATCATCAGCGGAGATCCCCATGAGCGCAGAACCGAAGAGCGATGCCCGTGCAGCCTTCCATCAGATGAAGCACGGAACCCCGGACGACTGGGCGATCATTGGACCGCACCATGAAAAGCTCTGCGCGGGACTGGCCGACCGGACCCTCGATCATCTACGGATGCTCGACGGGGACTACGGCGGCTTTGCCGTCGACCGCCTCACGCACAGCCTCCAGACTTCGACGCTCGCGCTGCGGGATGGGCGAGACGAACAATACGTCGTCGCTGCCCTGCTCCACGACATTGGCGACACGCTTGCGCCCAACAATCACCCCGAAATCGGCGCCGCCATCCTGAAGCCCTACGTGAGCGAAGAGATCCACTGGATCGTCAAGTATCACGGCGTCTTCCAGGGATACTATTTCTGGCATCATATTGGGATGGACCGGGACGCCCGCGAAATGTATCGCGACCATCCGTTTTTCGACTCCTGTGCGGAATTCTGCGAACTCTACGACCAGGCCGCCTTCCAGCCCGAAGGCGAAACCCTGCCGCTCGAGGAGTTCGAGCCGATGGTCCGCCGGGTGCTGGGCACCCAATCGGGAATCATGGCCGACGCCGGCTAGACTTCCCCGTGATTTCCGGACGCTAGGCGCCCTCGAGACAATGCCGGACCTCAGGACTTTCTTGCTTTGCCTCTTCGATTCGGTGTCGCCCGTATTCGATGAGCGGATGCGAATGGCCGAGGATCGCCTCCTCGTAGGCGGGTCGTGACTGAAGCCGGTTCCAATACGCCGCACAGAGCGGTCGCCGATCCACGCCGAGAAAGACCTCCTCGGCACTCGCCTGCCGGAGCCGTTCAAAGATCACCAGCCAGCTCACATCGGCGAGCGTGTACTCCTCACCCAGGATCCACGGACCACCGGTCTTTTCCAACTGCTCCTCGAACCCATCGAGGTGAATCCCGAGCTGATCACGCGAGCGCGAGATCGCAGCGGCCGCGGGTGCGAGCCGATGAAGCCTGCCAATCCCCCGAATCTTGAGAACGGCGAAGAGGAAGGGCCGGAACCTGTCGAAATGGAAGAGCAGTCCCTCGACGATCCGAAATAATGGAATCTTCTCGATCATCGTACAGAAGAGCGGGACCGTCTGACCTGGCACCGCGTTGCCAGCACTCCTGTGGCCGTTCTCCATGGGATTCTCGGTCAGCGACGAGCGGTCGATCCACGCTTCCATCTCGGCACGCAGGGTCGGATCTTCCGGCACGAGCGATGGTGCGCCCTCTGGCGCGAAACGGGCTGCGTAGCGGATCTGCTCGTGGGATTCGTAGATCGGATGACCGTCGTGAAGCAGCACGGGGACCGTTCCTCCAGGATTCACGCTGAGAAATCGCGGCCGAATATTCTCGTAGCAACCGGTCTCGATCAGATCGATGTGGTGTCCCTTGTAGGGGATCCGGAGCTCTGCCAGACAGAGACGGGACTTCATCGAGCAGAGCGAAAGCGCGTTGTGATAGAGCTCGAAGGGCTGCGTGTGCGGAAAGACCAGATCCTCCTGGTAGCCGGCTGGCACGGGATGTGTCTTCCGCCTGCCCTTCTCGACCACGAACCAGATGAGGGCCGTGGCGGCGGCGAGGAAGAACATCGCGGGAATGAACATCAGCGGTTCCTCGTACGGTTTCGCGACGGAACGCGAGGGTAGCCCTTCCCTCACGGGGCGACCCCGAGATCCAGCGAATTCCGGGTCACCCGCAGCATCCGCAGGGAGTCTTTGCTACTTCGACGTTCGGACCCGGCGACGATCCTTCCCGCGAAGCGCAGTCCCGGCTCGAGTCCGCGCAGCCAACCCCCCTCGGAACGAAATCAGGAGCCTGCATGTCCAATCCCATTTCGACCCTCCCCAATCCGGAAGCGAGCCCCCACGAAGAGGATGCGAACCTCGAAGTCGGCGAAATGCTCGACGAAGACGTCTCGGAGCCGCTTCTCGAGATCGATCCGATCAGGTCGCACGACAACGATCCGGCCGTCGAGCGAGCCATCGAAGACGATGCCAGCGAGTCGGGTGACCCCGTCGCGACCCCGCATTCGACGATCGCAGAGACCACTCGACGCGGTGGCCTGATCGCGCTGATCCTGGCTGTGATTCTGGTGGGCTCGATCGCCATCAACCTGAAGCAGTCCCGCGACGTCGCCTCCCTCGAAGGGCAGAATGCCGAGATCGAGCAGGCTCTCTCCGCTGCCGTCGAACGGATCGATATCGAGACGGCCCGTGCGAACGGCGCGGAGGCCGCCCTCGAACGAGTCGACAGCGCCGTCGATGTGGTGAGCGAGCGGGTCCGCGGCCTTCAGGATGCGCTCGAGGGCCTGCGCGAAGCGACCCTCCGATAGCCCTCAGGCCCGAAAGCCAAGCGTCAAGCGTCAAGCGTAGAACCGGTACTCGCTCATCGGATGGGAGTCGACTTTCTCGATCGAGAGGAAGGCGTTGCAACTCTCCATCATGAGTTCGAGATTCTTGCGATATTTCGCCTCATCGCCGACGGCGTCGTAGAAAGCCCGCGGAGCTTCGAGAGCGTCGAGCGGGAATCCCTCCTCGACGACCCCGGCCCAGGCCGGCGCACCCTCGGTGAGGGGTCGCACGACTTCGTTACGGACATACGAGAAAGTACTCTGGGTGTCGATCGCGACATCGCGATGCACCCGCTCCCAGATCTCGACGAATTCTGCGTGCGACACGCCCTCTTTCGGCTCGATGCATCCGACGAGGCTGAAGCCGGGCATGCGTTTCCCGATTCCCCCGTCCGGTGTTTCCGTTCGAAGCGGGTGGGACTCGACGACGAGGTAGCCGGCCATTCGACCACAGAGGTTGGACAGAACCGCTTCAGTCGGCCCCCGATCCTGGCAACACTCGAGCCAGAAACTCACGAATGCGTCCGGTGCCTGTGCGCCAAGATGCAGGGCCCGGCCCGCGGCGACGTCGCTGTCCGTCACGCTGATCTTGAGTTGCATCGCGCCATTCTGTGCCAGAACGCCAGGAAGGGCGTCGAGCAATCGGTCGCGAAAGGCATCCGGGCCGGAGACGGATTCTTCGCTCCAGAGGAGATAGGTGAGCTTTTCCATCCGCGAAGCCTATGAAACTCGACGCGGGAAGTCAGGCCGAACATCGCCCCGGCGGGATCGAGATCAGGTCGGGCGGCGTCTTGCTTCGACCCTTCGAATCCGAGAGCACGAGCAGTGTGCCTGCGATGCCCACGTCGTGCATCAACCCGGCCATGAAAGCGAACTCCGCCTCGAGCGCTGTGTACTTGCAGACGATTCGGGAGAGGTGTGCCGTTGCCGTCGCATGCCGGCGCAGCAATTCCATCGTGTCACTGTAGTCCGCGGATTTGAAGACCCGCATGTTCATCGCAATTTCCATCACGATATCGTGAATCGTCTTCAGCCCGATTCGCATGGTCGCTTCACGCAGGGAGGTGATCTTCACCGCCCCCGTCATGGCCGCCGATCCGACGATCTTGAGTACGCGGCCGGCGATCATGCTGTCCTGTTCGAGCAGCGCAACGACATCGTCGATCTCGACATCCGTACGCTGGGAAAGGGTCATCAATTCGACCGCGACCGCAGGCAGCGTCGGAGGTCAGTAGTCGGGAGACTCGATCATCCCGAGCAACTTCTCGACCATCGCCTCTTCGTCGAGCAGTACGTCATCGCCCTCAGCGATCGCCGCCTTCCCCTGGCCGTAGCCTTCTTCGCCCTTTTTCTTGCCGCGTTTCAGAAATGCCAAATCGGGAGCGCCTCGCGTGGGTATAGATCTGCGATCGGTGCGCGCAGTCCAACCTTGAGAACGCATGCAGGGCAACCCCACTTGCTCAGAGTTTCAATCGAGAAGCCGGAACCCATCGGGACTCACCGCCGAGCCACGCGGGGCCTCAGCCCTGATCCAAACCCTGCCCCATCTCCTCGACCGTAGACGAGGCAAGGACGTTCATGTCCTTGTCGAGGGTTTCGAAGAGGCGTCCATCCGACGACTGGAGCGCGAAGAAGACGGTCGCCCCTTCCGGTCCGCCGTGCTCCATATGGGCGTCGCCGCCCGGGCTGCTCGCATAGGTCCCGGCCGGGCGAACCTTGTGCGCCCCCTCCGTCCCGTCGGCGGCGATGTCGATGATATGCTGCTCGCCTTCGAGCACGAGAATCGTGGTGTCGGCAACGTGTCGATGGAAGTGGCAATAGGAATTCGGCGGCCATTTCACGATCAGGTCCAGGCGTCCGAGCTTGGGGTCCGAGCCCAGCACGGCCATCTTGTAGTCGCACGGATATCCGGCGTCTGGGTCCTGGATATGGATCCACTCGATGTGGTCACTATCGAAGTTGTATTTGGGCTTCATCGTTCCTCCAAGTTGGATGGATCCTAGTCCCTCAGACCGGGATCGGTTGGACTGTTCGTCGGCGCGCGGGCGACTCCCGTTCGCGAGACTAGAGTGATCCCGGTGGGAGCACACAACCCGGCCCGAGGCGCAGCGACGCCTCGTAGGATGTCCTCGCTTGGGCAATTCGTCCGAGCTTTACGAGCGCAAAAGCCGCACCGCAATGCGTCTGGGAGTTGTTGGCATCGATCGCGAGCGCACTCTCGAACGCCTCGAGCGCCTTCTCGAAACGGCCGACCCCGCTGAATGCGATTCCGAGATTGGCGTGGGACTCCGCCAGGCCGGGCTCCGCCGCGACGGCTCGAGACAGGTGCTCGATCGCGCGCGTCGGCTGCCTCGTAGACCAGAACAGCACGCCGAGATTGTTGTGGACCTTGGCGTAGTCTGGTTCGGACTCCAGCGCGCGGTAGTAGTGGTGCTTGGCTTCCTCGGCGCGGCCTCGTTGCCAGAGCATCTCCCCCAGGTTGAGATGCAAGAGGGCGAAATCGGGGGTGTGGCGGAGCATATGCCGATAGAGCGTCTCCGTGTCGCGCCAGCGTGAGAGCTGATCGCGTGTCGCGGAGGCTTCCGTCACCGCCAGCACCAGGACCAAGGCGACGAGGCCAGCCTTGGCCGCGTCTGAACGGCGACCCGGATGATTCCAGACGACGCCAAATACCCAGAGGACGATCATCGCGACGCCAACTGCGGGGAGGTAGACGTATTTGTCCGACGCGGTCACCCAGCTGAATCGCAGCCCTCCGAGCGTGGGCGCCAACGCCAGGCTGAAGAAGAGTCCCCCCGCCAGCGGCGCCAGGACCCCGCGCGTGGCCAGCCAGACGGTCGTAGCCGCCAGGACGAGGCAAACCACGAGGCCCAGCAAGACGATCGGGTTCTCGAGAACCATGGGGTCGGGCAGCAGATACACGGAAGTGAGATCCACGGGCCACACGACTTTCCCCAAGTAGAAGGCGATGAGATGGAAGGCGGTCAGCAAACTGGAGAACAAGCCATCCCGGGCGACCTCGATCCCCACGGTCCTCTGATGCGAAACCAGCGTGATCGTCGCGAACGACACCGCGAGCACGAAGAAGGGGATCTTTTCGAAGATCGCCTTGCGGTCGAGGCGCCGCAGCGGCCAGTAGTCGAGAGTCAGCATTAGAGCCGGCAGGACCACTGCGGTCGGCTTCGAGAGACATGCGAGAGCGAAGAGCGCGAGGGCGACCCAGCGCCCCCGTGGAATGCCGTCGATCGAATAACGCAAGTAGGCCAGCAATCCACCCAGGCTGAAAAAGGTCGCGAGCAACGTCTTGCGCTCCGCGACCCAGGCGAGCGGTTCGACGGTCAGTGGATGCGCGCCGAAGAGCAGTCCGACGAGCAATGCAGGCACCATCAGGCCCGAGAGGCCGTAGAGCAGCAAGACCAGTGCCATCGTATTCAGCGCGTGCAGACCGAGATTCGTCCGGTGGAATTGTCTCAGATCATCCGGTCGCCCGCCGAGTGCGAAGTCGAGCATCAGGGAAGTCATGCTGAGCGGCGCGTAGTAGCCGCGCACCGTCGACGGCTCGAACACCTCGGTCATGAATTGGGAGACGGAACCCCAGCTCGGATTCTGGACCAGCGGATTCGCGGTCAGGAACTCGTCGTCGTCGAAGCAGAGTGCCTGGCCGGAAAGGACCGGCGAATGGACGAAGACCGTGAATGCACCGGAGAGGAAGAGACACAGCACGAGTGCTGCCCGTACGCTCGCCGCAGAGGCCCCGCGGAAGCCGGGGGGTTCGAATGCGACCGATCGTCGCGTCGACGGTGAGGCGGACATCACGGCATCCGCTCGCGAGGGGGAGTCTGGTGGCGAAGAGCCTGGTCGGGAGAGGTCATCGTGCTCCACAATTCCACAAGAGACCGGTCGTCCCGAGCCAGGGAAGTCCGACAGTGGCGTCCCCTCGCTCCCGGTCGGGATCGAACGACGACGCCCTACCCCCCGATCTGGTACATCTCGACGCGCTCGCGCTTTGGCGTCGTCCCCTCGATCTGCATCAAGCCGCCGCGCTCTTCGCTGTAGCGGTCTGTGCGGTCCGTCCAGGTCGAGGAGATGATCTCCCGCAGCGCATCATCATCGGCGCCCGTCCGCATGGGCCCGCGCAGATCGATGCCGCCCTCCGCAAACAAACACGTCACCAGCGAACCTTCGGTCGTCAGCCGCGCTCTAGTGCAGTCGCCGCAGAAAGGCTTCGAGACGCTCGCGATCACCCCGATTTCGCCGCCCCCATCCGCATAACGCCAACGGGTCGCGACTTCCCCGGCGTAGTTCGCCTCGACGGGCTCCAGGGGGATCTCGGCGCTGATCCGCTCGACGATCTCGGAGGCGGAAACGACCTGTTCCATGTCCCACTGGTTGCGGGTCCCGACATCCATGAACTCAATGAAGCGCAGGATATGTCCGGTTCCGTGGAAGTGGCGCGCGAGGTCGACGAGGCCCTCGTCATTCACGCCGCGCTGGACCACACAATTGATCTTGATCGGACCGAGGCCTGCGGACTCCGCCGCGGCAATGCCTTCGAGAACGCGCTCGACCCCGAAGCGTTCGCCGCTCATCTGGTGAAAGACGCCGGGATCGAGACTGTCAAGCGAGATCGTGATCCGACGAAGCCCGGCTTCCGCAAGGGAGTCGGCCCATTTGGGGAGCAGGCTGCCGTTCGTCGTGAGGGCAATGTCGAGCCGTTCATCGAGACTGCGAAGCCGTGCAATCAGGTCCTGGAGTCCGTGGCGAAGAAGGGGCTCACCGCCGGTGATGCGGAGCTTCTCGACGCCGAAGCCCAGAAAAATCCGGACGAGGCGCTCGATCTCTTCGAAGGTCAGGATCTCCTCGCGCGGGAGAAACTGGTATTTCTCACCGAAGATCTCCGCCGGCATGCAATAGGGACAGCGGAAATTGCACCGGTCGAGGACGGACACCCGCAGGTCCCGGAGCGGGCGCCGAAGTCGATCGGTCAGCGCTTCTGTGGGCATCGACTGAGGGGACGTCACGGGTGGGGCAACTCCAGGTCGGGCGCAAAAGCAGGCGTGCCGGGCGCTCATTCTGACAGCGATCGCCGACCAGCGCTCGCCCGCCGTGCCCCTTCGCGAGGGTGCCGTCCAGATTTGCAGGCGCTCTGCCGGTCGTCGTCATCAATCTTGACCAAGTAGTATTCTATCGTATGCTCCCATGGATGCATCTCCTCGCTCGAGAAGAAACGGGCCTCCGATGCCTGCTCCAGGTAGCGCGCTGCGGCCTCGGATCCGGCCTCGAGGGGAATCCCGTCCCGGTCACCCAGATCGCCGCCGGTGAGGGCATCTCCAATGTGTACGCGGCAAAACTGATGCGACAGCTCCGATTGGCCGGTCTCGTCGAAAGCACGCGCGGTGCGGCCGGCGGATATCGGCTGACCCGACCGGCTACGGAGATCACCGTCTGGGACGCGATTGCAGCGCTGGACGACAGCTTTCTGCCGGGAGCGACCTGCGACTGCCGCCCGGAGGACCGCATCGACTGTCGTCGCACGACGACTTGTGCGGTGACCTCTCTCTGGCGCCACCTCGGACAGGAAATTCGCTCCTCTCTCGAAGCCGTCTCCCTCGCCGACCTGTGCGCCGGTGCGCTGGACCGACCGGACCGGATCGAACTCCCGGTCGCCGAAACATCGATTTTCTCGGGTGGCGCAAGTCGTCGACGACCTTCTTCTTCCCCCTTCGAGAGCACCGGTCCGATAGCCCCGCGTTAGGCGTCGCTGATCTGCCGAAAAAGGAATCCAACGTGGTCAACCTCGAACTCACCGAAGCCGCGACCAAAAAGGCAAAGAACCTGCTCGCCGCGAGTGAACACGCCGACGGCGCACTGCGCGTCGCTGTGCGAAACGGCGGCTGTAGCGGGATGCGCTATGAGCTGCTCTTCGACGGATCCCGGGGTGACGGGGACGACGAACTCGAGTTCGATGGGCTCAAGGTGTGGGTCGATCCCGAGAGCGCGACCTATCTCGATGGGATCACGATCGACTTTACGGACACGCTGAACGACGCGGGATTCAAGATCAACCACCCGGGCGCTGCGGAGACCTGCGGGTGCGGAGAGTCTTTCGCGCTCTAGCCGTCGTTACGCGATTTCGGCGGCGGTGGAGACGACCTGACCGACGAGGCCATATTCCCGGGCCTGCTTGGCATCCATCCAGAAGTTGCGGTCGCTGTCTTTGGCAACGTTCTCGACGGGCTGGCCCGTCTCGCTGGCGATCAGCTGGTTGAGTCGCTCTCGGACCTTGAGGATTTCTTCGGCTTCGATGCGAATGTCACTGGCTTGCCCTCCGGCGCCACCGGAGGGCTGATGGAGCAGGAAGCGCGTGTTCGGCAGCGAATAGCGTCGATCCTTCGGAGCGCCGAAGAGGATCGGAACGGCAATGCTGGCGACCCACCCTGCACCGATCGTCACGATCGGCGACTCGATGAAGCGAAGCATGTCGTGGATTGCGAAGCCCGAGTCCACGTGGCCGCCCTGCGAGGTGATCAGCACGCGGATTGGATCGTGGTTCTCTGCGTCCAGGATCAGGAGCTGGGTGATCACCTTCTCGGCGAGCTTGTCGTCTACGGCGCCCGAGACCAACACGGTCCGGGTCTTGAGCATGCGTAGCCCCATGCTCTCGTCGCGCCCTTCTTTCGGATCCGTCTCACCGGCCGAACGATCGGCGCGAATTTGCACCGGCTGCCCGATCGATCTCCGAAGCTCGACTTGATCGCGCTGACTCACCCTATCCCCCGCTCGGCCGTTTCCGACATCGTCGTCGACCGTCTTTGTTCTTCCGGATTCCCAGTGCCGCGCACATCGCCTTCGAATGAAGCAGATTCCTGCGATTGGCTTCACTCGCCCGGCGCCGGTCGCGGGACATTAGCAGCCGCCCCGGAGTCTGCGCGGCTCCGGGCCCTGATCCGACCCTCCCCCGAATGGCGACGGCTGACTACACTGGGCGCCCGACGGCGTCCACCCAAAACGTTCGCCCCTGGCTTCGAAGGAGTTCATGAGATGGAAGTCCCCCTGCTCGTCAGCGATTTCTTGGATCGCGCCGTCCGACTCTATCCCGACAAGGTCGCCGTGGTCGATGGCGATCAACGAATCACCTACCGGGAGATCAACGAACGGGTCGACCGTCTCTCTCACGCGCTCCTCGATCTTGGAATCGAGCGTGGGGATCGGATCTGTATGCTCAGCCCGAACTCGCATTTCTACCTCGAGAGCTTCTATGCGGCAGCCCAGGTCGGAATCATCCTCGTCCCCTTGAACTATCGCCTGGTCGCCGCTGATCACGAGTACATCCTGAATCACTCCGGCGTATCCGCGGTCCTCGTCGACTGGGAATACACCGACGTCGTCGACGAAATCCGCGACCAGCTCCCCAGCGTGAAACACTGGATCGTTGCAGAGGACGAAGGCGAACCGAAAGAGGGTTGGGTCTCCTGGAACGCCCTGCTCGAAAAGGCCAGCGCCGACAAGCCGACCCGCCCCGACATCGGCGAGAATGAGATCGTGTCGATCAACTACACCTCGGGTACGACCAGTCGGCCGAAGGGCGTCATGATGACGCACCGCAATTCCTACCTGAACGCCTACAACATGATCGTGCACAACAGTCTGCGACACGAGGATGTCGAGCTGTGGACACTCCCCATGTTCCACTGCAATGGTTGGGGCGGGGTGTTCGCGTTGACCGGAATGGCTGGCACCCACGTGATCCTTCGAGCGATCGACGGCGATGTCATGATGCGCCTCATCGCCGACGAAGGCGTGACCTTCGCGTGCATGGCCCCCGCGGTGCTGCGCACGATTCTCGACACAAAGGACCTCGACCGCTTCGACTTCAAGACGAAGCCGCGTTTTACCGTGGCCGGCGCGCCTCCCCCCGCCGCGTTCATCCAGCGTCTCGAGAAGGAATTGGGCTGGGACTTCATCCAGCTCTACGGCCTCACCGAGACCGCTCCTCTGCTCACGATCTCGCGGCCCGACGCGAATACGGAGCAGGAGGACTGGCCGCGCCGCTCACGCGCCGGCGTCGCGGGCATCGGAGTCGACCTCAAGGTGCTCGACTCCGACGGCAAGCCGGTCGCCAAGGACGGTGTCGCAATCGGTGAGATCTGTGCGCGCTCGAATGTCGTCTTCGCGGGCTACTACGAACAACCCGAGCAGACTGCGGAGGCGATCTACGACGGCTATTTCCATACCGGCGATCTCGCGGTCTGGGACGAAAATGAAAGCATCCACATCGTCGACCGGAAGAAGGACGTCATCATCTCGGGAGGCGAGAATATCAGCAGCCCCGAAATCGAGGATTGCCTGTTCCAGCACGCGGTGGTCTTCGAATGTGCCGTGATCGGGGTACCCGATGAAAAATGGGGGGAGACGCCCGTCGCGCTCATCGTCACTCGCGAAGGCGAGACCGCGACCGAGGACGAAATAATCACGTTCTGTCGTGAAAGGATGGCTCATTTCAAATGCCCGACGCAGGTCCGATTCGTCTCGGAGCTCCCCCGCACCGCGACCGGCAAGCTCCAGAAATATAAGCTGCGCGAGGCGTTCTGGGACGGTGATCGTCTCGTCAACTGAGTCACCCGTGCGAAGGACGATCGATCCGCCGCGGACCCGAACCAAGGAACTGATCCCCGACGTGAATCAAGACACCCCGTCGAACCCGATCCCGAGATCTCGCGCCCTGTTCCTGGTGACGACCTCCTATGTCATGGCCCTCGCCGCCGGCTGGGCGACAATCCTCTTCGCACCGATCGAAGATCCCCTCGTGCTCACACTCGCTGCGGATGCAGTCGCGACCGTCGTCATCTTCGGATGGAGTCTCGTGTACGAC
>JAPYTP010000072.1 GCA_029941885.1 Myxococcota bacterium | reverse complement strand
TTCGAGTTGTTCGAGATGTCGGAAGACGCCCGTACTCTCGACGACATAGTCGACATCCAGGTCGCGCCAGGGGAGCTTCGCCGGATCCTTCTCGGACAAGATGAGAAAGGGATCCCCGTCGATGTTCATGACATCGCCGGAGATATCGGCGGTGCCGGGGTAGCGTCCGTGGATGCTGTCGTATCGGAAGGCGTAGAGGAGTGCTTCCGGCGGCGCGATGTCGTTGATCGCGACGATGTCGAAATGGCGGTGGAGCTTTGCGATTCGAGTGATCGTCCTTCCGATTCGGCCGAAGCCGTTGATCGCGATCTTCGGAACGCTCATCACCCATCCCCCTTCGGCGCCTCGGCGTCAGAAGACTCAGTCTATCGCGGATGGACCCGGTTTATTCAGGGGGGTGTCGTGTCCTCGACCGCTTCCGCCGCGCCAACGATCGTGGTGATCTGCTCCGCGACGACCCGGACCCGCGGTACGAACCGCACGCTCTTCGCGCAAACGAGGAAGAACTCGCTCGCGGGCAGCGTGAATCCCAGATCGATCTCCGTGAGCGCTTCGGGCTGTTCGTTTGCGGCCCCCCTTGAGTCGAGAATCATCGCGCCGAGTCCCGCGGCGACTGCGGCCCGTAGGACGAGATAATTGTCGGAGGCGAAGGAAGGCTCGAAGTCCGGGATCGCCCGCTCGAGCATGGGACGGGGTGCAACGGTCTCGTAGGGCTTCGACCAGGTGACCCAATCGATCTCGCTGAGAGCGGGCGGTTCGCGACCCAGATCGCGGTCGAGGCGTGTCTCCAATTCCTCTGTGAGCGCGGTTCCCGGCTTGTCCCGGGTGAAGAGGCCGCCGCCGAGTCGGGCCTCGAGCCGGGCTACGCGACCGGAAACCGTGGGCTGGCCGAGTCCGAGTAGAAGGGCACCGCCACGGATGCTCCCGCCGCCACCCCACGGTCGAGGTCCACCTCGGACATCAGCGTCTGACGGCCCGTAAATAGGAGGGACGGGCCTGCTCGCGGCCTCCAATCCAGCGATTCTGGCGTCTTTACAGCCGTCGTCAGCCGAGAGAACATGGAGATAATCTGCGAGCGAGGATGCATCCATGCCCCACGACCTCCTGATCAAGAACGGAACCGTCATCGATGGAAGCGGCGGTCCGGCCCGCCGCGCAGACGTCGCCATCGAGAGTGGCCGAATCACGGGAATCGGCGATCTCTCGGGGCAGCAGGCGAGAGAGACCCTGGACGCCGAGGGTCACGTCGTCACCCCCGGTTTCATCGATGGGCACACACATATGGATGCCCAGGTCTATTGGGATCCGCTCGGGACCTGTTCGTCGTATCACGGTGTCACCAGCGTCGTCATGGGGAATTGTGGATTCACCCTGGCGCCGAGCCGCGCGGATGCCCGGGAACTCGTCGTGCGAAATCTCGAGCGAGCGGAAGACATCTCGCCGGCGGCGATGGCCGAGGGGATCTCCTGGGGCTTCGAGACCTTTGCAGAGTACCTGGACACCGTGGATCGATTGCCGAAGGGGATCAACTACTCCGGTCACGTGGGTCATTCCGCCCTGCGCACCTTCGTGATGGGTGAGCGCGCCTTCGAGGAAGAGGCGACGGAGGACGATCTCGTCGCGATGAAACGGGAACTCGCGAGCGGTATGGCGGCGGGGGCGATGGGCTTTACGACCTCGCGCACCCTCAACCACCAGACCTCCGACGACCGCCCCGTCGCGAGCCGACTCGCGAACTGGGACGAGGTTCGCGAATTGGTCGGGGTGGCCGGCGCCGCGGGCGGGATCTTCGAGATTGCGAACGAGGACGCGCCGATGGACGGGGTCGCTGCGCAGTCGGATTATTTCGGTCGCCTGGAGGCGCTCGCCAAGGAGAGCCGCGCGACGATCATGTTTGGCATGGGAAGCACGCGAACCCAGCCCGAATCCTGGAAACCCTGGATGGAGCTCGTCGAGCGTGTCTCGGACAGCGGCGGTCGCATGTTCGCCCAGGTCCATTCACGCCAATTCAACATCATCCTCAACTTCGAGGGCCAGCTTCCCTTCGATGGTCTGCCCGAGTGGAAGGCGCTGCGAGCGCTGCCGCGGGCGGAGCAGATGCGGCGACTTCGCGATCCCGAGACGCGCGCCCAATTGATCCACGTTGCCCATCACGGGAAATACGGCGACGCCGTCGGCGCCGAGGCGCGCAAGCCCGACTACGACTGGGTGTTTCGTATGAGCGATCCGCTCGGCCCTCACGATCGCATCAGTGACCTCGCCCGAGAGGCGGGTGTCGACCCGGTCGAGGTGATGATCGACATCGCGCTCGAAACGAATTTCAAGCAGAACTTCATTCAGCCCTTTGCGAACCATGATCAAGACCAGGTCCTTTCGCTCATGAAGCACCCGCGCTCGATCGTCACCTTCTCGGATGCCGGAGCCCATGTCTCCCAGATCTCGGATTGTTCGATCGCGACGCATCTTCTCGGCCACTGGGTGAGGAAGGAGCAGGCGGTGGGTCTGGAAGAAGCCGTTTCGATGCTCACCGCCCAACCGGCGGCGGCCTTCGGATTTTCGGATAGAGGCCAACTTCGCGAGGGGTATGTTGCGGATCTCGCGATCTTCGACCCCGAGAGCGTCGCGCCGGAACTTCCCGAGATGAAACACGACTTGCCGGGTGGAGCACGCCGTCTGGTTCAGAAGGCGAAGGGTTTTCTTGCGACGGTCGTCGGGGGCGAGATCCTGCTTCGAAACGGCGAACACACGGGTGCGTTGCCCGGACAATTGCTGCGCCGCGAAAACGCCGGACGTTAGGGGAGCGCCATGGAGCCACTGATCATCGAGTGCTCTCTCAATGAGCAGGTCACGAAAGAACAAAATTCGCACGTGCCGATTTCGAAGGACGAGCTCGTTGCGGATGCGTTGGCTTCCGCGGCGGCCGGTGCCTCGATTCTGCACTTTCATGCGCGGGACGAGGAGACGGGCGACCTGCTCCATCCCGGCACCGAGTTCTATCGCGACGTCATGCGCGAAATACGGCGAACGAACCCCGACGTGCTGCTCTACCCGACCTACGGGGCTTCTCCGACTCCGGAAGAGCGTTTCAGCCACCTCGATGCGCTCGCGGAGGATCCTGAGATCCGGCTCGACTTCGCAACGATCGATCCCGGTGCGGTGAACTACGGGGACTTCAACTGGAGCGAAGCGGACCCGGCGAAGAAGGCACTCGGCTGGGACTATGTCTTGAATGTGTCCCATACCGAGGTCGAGTACTTCTTCGGGCTCGCACGCAAACGGGGCATCCAGTTCAGCTACACGATTCGCGAACTCGGACACGTTCGACATGTCCTCGCCTATCGAGAGATGGGCTGGGCCGAGGATCCACTCTTCTTCAAGGTCACGATGAGCGAGAATCACGGGTGGGGCATTCCGCCGAGTGAAGAGGGGATCCGGATCCTGACGGAGGCGATCATCCCGCCAAATGTGCCCTACCGCTGGATGTCGTACGTGGAAGGGGACTGTCATGCTGAGCTGTGCCGATTTGCAGTCGAGCAGGGTGGGCATGTGCGAACAGGCGTCGGTGACAACCCGCTCTTCGAGGGGGATTGTCTGACGAACGTCGAGCAGATCGAGCGGGTGGTCTTGATGGCCGAACGCAGCGGGCGTTCGATCGCCGATCCGAAAACGACGCGAGAGATGCTGGCGACGAACCCGAGCTGATCGTTCGCCTCGAACGAGGCCGCCGTGGAGGCCGTGGAGAATGGATATGGAATTCGAGGCGAAGCCCCTCGCAGGGGGAATCGGAGCAGAGGTCGTCGGGCTCGACCTCGATCGTGAGATCGATGAGGCGACCGCACGGGCTCTCAACGACGTCTGGCTGGAATACGCGATCGTGCTCTTTCGCCGGATCGGCACTTCCAACGAAAGGCATCTACGACTCAGCCGCGTTTTCGGTGAACTCGAGGTTCATCCGGTCGAAAGTATTCGTCTCGAAGGTACGCCCGAGATCATCCGGCTCGCCCAGAAGGGTGACCAGAATCAGATGACCTACTACTTCGACGGCGAGCCCGTGGTCGGTCGAATTCCCTTTCACACGGACCTGATCTACACGACGACCCCGAATCGGGGGGCGATCCTTCGTATGGTCGAGAGACCCGCGTTGGGCGGCGAAACGGGCTGGATTGATACCGCCGAGGCCTACGACGCCCTCACGCAGGCCCAGAAGGACCGCATCGACGGACTCGAAGCTCGCTTCGATTTCGTGAGCGATCTGCGAAAGATGCGCTTCGGCCGGACCCACGAGATCGAGATCGCCGACTTTGGAAATATCGACTACCCGGAGTTTCCGGATGTGGCTCATCCCCTCGTATGGACCCATCCGATCAGCGGGCGGAAATCGCTCTCGCTCTCGCCGGTCCAACTGATCGACATGGTCGGGATGGATCGCACCGAGGGGGATCCGATTCTCGAGGAACTCTTGAACCATACCCTCGACGGTCGATTCACCTACCTCCATGAGTGGGAGGACGGGGACATGATTCTCTGGGACAACTGGCGCACGATGCATACCGCACGAGGGGCGCCGCCCGGATACGATCGCGTCGTTCACCGCACGACGATGAAGGGCGAACACCAGACCGGAAGACTGATCTAGATCGGTCGGTCGATTGGTTGGAAAGAGGGATTCGATGGGACAGCAGGAAGAAGACAACAAGAAGCTCGCACGCGAGATGATCGATGCCTTGAGCGCCGCCAACGAGGAGTGGGTCGCCGCGCACTACGCCGAGGATGTAAAGCTCTGGGTGACCGGTTCGCTGCCGTTCAGTGGAACGAACGACCGCGCGGGCGCGCTTGCCAGCATGCCCATGGTGCTCGATCTCTTTCCGGAGGGACTCGCTTTCCAGGTGCACTCGATGGTCGCCGAGGGTGAGTCGGTTGCGATCGAAGCGACGAGCTCGGGAAAGACCTTCCGCGGGGACCAGTACACGCAGGAATATCATTTCCTGATGCGCGCTCGCGACGGCATGATCATCGAGTGGAAGGAATACATGGACACCGAGCACGCTCGAAAGGTGTTGGTCGGGGAGTAGTCGGCACGAGGACATCTTGCTCGTGGGCAGGGTGAACCAGGGAGGCGGATCAGATTGCGCATCATTCATGTCGACGACGACCCCGAGTACGGCGTGGCGCTCGGGAGCATCCTCGTGAGCTTGCTCGAACCGGCGCCCGGGCAGGCTCGGGAATTCAATCGCTGGTACGAGCGCGACCACTTCTACGCGGGCTGCATGAGCGGGCAGACCTTCTTCGCCGGTCGGCGCTTCGTTGCGACCCGGCCTCTCAAGGATCTGCGCTATCCCGCCTCTTCGAACGCGGTCGAGGACACGTCGATCGGGTCGTTCCTGGCGCTCTACTGGATGGAGCGCGGCCATCATCGTGAGGCCGAGGCGTGGGCCGTCGAGCGCGTGCTGTGGTTGGGCGCGAATGGCCGGATGGACGGCGGCGGCGGTCGACAAGCCGTTCACGCGAGTTTCTACGCGCATCGCTGGGCAGCGATGCGGGAGGACGATGGGATCCCGGCGGAGGTCGCACTGGATCATCCCTTCGCTGGGGTGGTGATGGTGATCAGTGAGCGGCCGGAGGGTGTATCGGCCGAGGCGCGCGAGCGATGGCTCCTCGAAGAAATTCTCCCGAAGGCGCTAGCGGGATCCGATGCGGCGCTCTGCCTGTCGCTGGACCCGATGCAGCTCCCGGAGGAGTCACCGGCCTATGTCGCTCCCGCGCCGGGTTCGGATCGCCGCGGGCTCGAACTCTATTTTCTCGATCGGGATCCGAGCGAGGGATGGGGCACGCTCTTCGCAGGACTCGAAACGGCCCACGCCGATGCGGGGATGGGCGAAATCGCCTTCGCGGCGGGCTTCCTCCCGACGCTGCCCGGAACCGATCGCTACGTCGATGAGATCTAGTCGCACCGCCTAGTGCCGGAGAGAGGGACCGGCGCGAAGGATCGGATCAGTCTCCGGACGTTCCGGTCTCGCTGCTCGTGAGCAGGGCTTCGACTTCCTGCTCGACGACCGTTCCCTTGAAGAAGTCCGGGTTCGTGTCGGTATAGAAGCGGGCCACGTTCTCGAAGGTGAAGGCGCGGAACTCGTCGCGGTCGATCAGTTCTTTTTCGACGAGCTCGAAGGCCTCGTGCAGCACGTCTCGCATGTCGGGAACGTCCCAATGCCCGATATCCGAGCCGAAGATGGATTGGAGCTGTCGTCCGAAGGGAAGCCCCTTCCGGTCGAAACCGTGATGGACTAACGGGTCGTCGGCTTCGCATCCGAAGAAGAAGTTCGGGGCAAAGAGTTCGGCGATGTCTTCGGGCTTCTCGATCCGGCAGGCCGCGAACTCGTCATCCGGTTCCTGCTGGCCGGCGGGAGCACCGAACGCCAACTCCTGGATATCCGGTCCCGTACCCATCTTCTTCAGGTTGCCTGCGTGGTTCGCGAGGAGTTCGCCAAAGAGCTCCCGGTCGAAATGCGCCGGGTTGTAGTTCTGGATCGCCTCGGGGTTTCGCTTCTCCCAGTGTCCCAACAGATCGTTCACGAGGCGGCATGCCCAGGAGACGCCGCCTTCGAGGAGCGCCAGCCGAAGCTCGGGAAAGCGTCGGGTGACCCCGCCCAGAAAGAGCGAGCGACAAAGGGTTTCACTCGGCGCAGCGAAGAAGCCGATGTGGTTGAACATGTAGCTACTCGTCGATCGCCGCCCATCCCAGCCGACGGCGCCGCTATGTGCGGCGGGGGAGATTCCGAGTTCGATGCAGCGCGCCCAGAAGGGGTCGTAGTCGTAGGGGCTGTCGACCCCGTACGAGTCGGTCCAGCTCGCCTGATACTGGACCTCCGGGCCGTGACTGGCCACGGCATCGATCGGGCGGCGCACGAAGCTCGAGATGAGTGCGGTCTTGAAGCCCAGCTCGAGAACGGCGTAGTCGAGTTCTTCGATGGCCTCCTCCGGCGTCATCATCGGGATGATCGCCACGGGGGCGAGTCGATCCTCGAGGCCGTGGAAGGCATCCGAGTGGAATTGATTGAGCGCTCGACAGCATCCACGACGCAATTTCGTGTCGGCGATATCGAGCAGGACCAATCCGAGCGAGGGATACAGGACGCTGAAATCGAGTCCGAGCTCGTCCATGCGTTCGTGGAGGAGAGCGGGCATCGTCGCGGTCGCGAAATCGCGTGTGTTTCGAGAGGGCAGGGCCCACCAGGAGGGACGGGTCGTCCGGCGCGCGGCGCGCTCCTCAGTGGAGAGGGCAGACCAGAGCCCCGCGCCCGAGTCGAGCACCTTCGCGTAGAAAGACTCGACCTGGTTCGCGACGCCTGCCTTCTGGAAATAGGGGAGCAGGGCGGGCAGGAACTCGACGGTGTGGCCGTCGGCGTCGATCACGGGATGACCGAGCTCCGAGCGGAGTTCACGAGCGGAGGTAGACATTCGATTCGTCCCTTACAGAGGCCATTTCGGCGGAGGACACGAGTCTAGGGAGGGCGTTGGCGTGAGGGAAGCGCGAGGCCTGGCGCGACATATTTGTCCCGGATGGGTGCTCGAAGGGGGTTCGAAGTCCAAGAAGGTCTCGAGCGTCTACCGGTGGTACCGGTTCTCGAACGGGTTAGTGTCAGCCCGGTGCCCAGGAGCGGCGCGGACAAGGAGAGATTGATTGGGCCCGGGTCAGTGCTGGAGACGCTTCGTTCGCCTTCCGGCGGTGCTCGTGCTTCTTCTCCTTCCATTCCTGCTCTCCTCTTTCGCGGCTCGAACAGCCCGCGCTGCCGGGGAGTGCGAGAAGGGTGTCGCGCCCCGCGCGAACGCAGTCTTCGTCGACGAAGCGCCCACGATCGATGGCGTTCTGGACGACGCGATCTGGGAAAAGGCCGAAGTCATCACCCAGATGACCCAGGTCGAACCCGATTTCTGCGCGCCCAGCGCCTTTCGCAGCGAAATCCGGATCCTGACGGATGGGGAGACGCTCTTCTTCTATCTGCGCGCGTTCGATCCCGAGCCGGACAAGATCGTCGCGAATCGGATGGCCCGAAGCGAAGTCTTGTTCTACGACGACGGCTTCAACATCCTGCTCGACACGTTTCACGATCGTCAGAACGGATATTTTCTCCAGGTCAATCCCAATGGTGGCCGCCGCGATGGCACCTTCGCCCGCGACAGCTATGAGGAGAACTGGGATGGAATCTGGTACGCAAAAGCCCGCATCGACTCCCAGGGATGGACCGCCGAAGTAGCCATTCCGTTCAAGACTCTGGGATTCCGACCGGATGCGGATGTCTGGGGCTTGAATCTCACGAGACGAGTGCGTCGCGTCAATGAGGAGAGTCGCTGGGCCGACCCGTCGCTTCAGCGATTCGGGATCAATATGAGCCGCGCCGGAACGCTCCACGGAATGAGCGTCGCGCGTCAGGGAATCGGTCTCGATGTCGTCCCGACCTTCTCGTTCGGGGGGAACATCGACGGGCTCGGGGAGGACAGCATCGATGCCATCCGGGACGCCGATGATCACGGCGAGCTGCGGATCGAACCGAGCTTCGACGCCTTCTATCGGGTGCTGCCTTCCCTGACGGCTTCCGTGACCGCGAATACGGATTTTGCACAGACGGAGATCGACGAGACGCGGGTAAACCTGGGTCGTTTCGCGCTCTTCTTTCCCGAGAAACGTGAGTTCTTCCTGCGTGATTCCGGAATCTTCACTTTCGCGGATCTTCAGTCGGAGAATGGTGTTCCCTTCTTCTCCCGTCGGATCGGACTCGACAACGACAAGATCGGAATCAGGAGGGAGGAACAACTCTCAGGGGTGCGGATCCTCGGGGGTGGGCGCGTGACGGGTCGAGTCGGCCGATTCAATATTGGTTTCCTCGACATTCAGCAGGACCGCAACGCCGGTCGGGAGGGCGAAAATCTCACCGTCGCCCGTGTTTCGGCCAACATACTGAAGGAGTCGAGTGTTGGAATTCTGGTCACCCATGGAGATCCGAATTCGGACGAGGAGAATCTGCTCGCCGGGGCCGATTTCAATTTTCGGAGCAGCCAGCTGATCGAGAATCGCTTCGTCTCGGGATCCTTGTGGATCCAACAGGATTTCACCGGGGACCGATACGGTCGTCGCAGCACCGCCTGGGGAGCGACGGCCTCCTACCCGAACGACACCATCAACTGGAAACTCAAGTTCAAGGAAATCGAAAAGGGGTTCGACCCCGCGCTCGGGTTCGTCAACCGTCCCGATATTCGGCAGTACGACGGGAACTTTCGCTACCGCTTCCGGAATCCGAGGGCGGACGTTCGCACCGTCGACATGATGATCAGTTCCTCCGTCACGACGGATCGCACGAATCACATCGAGGGTGCCTTGATCTTTCTGACCCCGTTTCGGATCACGAACCAGGTCGACGATAGCTTCGAACTGAAATACGCCTTCATCTACGACGATACGGTCTTCCCTTTCTACATCGCGGACCACTTTGGCATTCCGCCGGGCGAATACCATCAGTCGTCGGGAGTGATCGCTTTGAAGACGAGTCGGCATCGTCCGATCGCGTTCGAACTGGACGCCGGCGTGGGTCAGTTCTTCGATGGCTGGGGTTTTCGCGTGGCGCCACTGCTCGAGTGGCGACCTTCGAAGTATCTGCTGTTTTCTCTGGAATACGACGAGCGGATGTTCTTCGGAATCGAGGGGTGCAAGGGTTTCACGGGAGCGAGCTGCGTCAAGAAGACTGGCGATGTCGAGAACAGGACACTCGCCATTCGACTCTCGCGTTTCCGTGTACAGATCGCCTTCAGCCCAGATCTTTCCTGGAGCACGGTCGCTCAATACGACAATCTCTCCGAGGATCTCGAATTCCAGACTCGCCTTCGATGGATCATCGAGCCCGGGAAGGAATTCTTCGTGGTCGTCGGACAAGAATTCGATGCGAAGCCGGGTGACTTTCGAACGCGCGAAACCCAGCCGGCGGTGAAGCTCCGGTGGACGTTCCGCTTCTAACGGCGGTCGTTCTTCTGGCGGCGGTCGTTCTTCTGGCGGCGGTCGTTCTTCTGGCGGCGGTCGTTGTGGCCGTGGGCCCAACGGTGACCAGCGAGCCCGTCGCTAGAAGCTGAAGCGCAGCCCAACGTACAACTCGTGGGCATCGTACTCGAATTTCAAGCGCTGCGAAGTCGCTCCCACTCTGGACTCGAGTGCAATTTCCTCGGTCGCGATGTAGCGGTATCCGAGTGAGAGATCCGTGTTCGCAGACAGCGGCAGACTTCCGCCAACCATTGCGTTCCAGACGAAGACACTGTCGGTGTCATCGACCACGACTCGCGTTGCGCCGCCCTCGTTCTCGACGTCGAGTCGGGGCACTCCCCAACCGATGCCGACACCGACGAAGGGGATCACACCGATCCCGAAATCCCAGTCGACGTACCCATTCACCAGCAGACTGAAGAGTGAGAGATCGCCCTTGCTGTCCGACTTTTCGCCTTGGAGCGCGATGTTGTCGATCGCGGACGAGCGGTAGCCAAGTTGGAGCTCCGCTCGGAAATGCTCGAGAAACCGGGATCCGGCGGCGACTCCAACGAAATAGCCGGCGGGGTCGGCCTCGGCGTCACCCTTGAGTCCGCTTCCCGTCGCGCTGTCGCCCTCTGCGGTCTGGTCCGGGGAGGACGACATGCCGACCATGTACTCGAAATAGGAGCGCTTAGCACTTTCGCCTGCTTGCTCCTCGGCGAGCTCCTCGGCGAGCAAAGGCGACGCGGCGAAAGTGAAGGCCAGCGCGAGCGCTGCCGCGAGGGCCAGGGAGGCTGGCTGAAACATTCTGATCAGGGTCACTTGCGAAACTCCAGTTAGCACCCGCGCGGGCGCGATTCGATTCGTGTGTCGACGACCCACGACCGAAAGACCATAGTCGAAAAACCAGATCGATCCCGCAGGCATGACGAGGCGTTCGTTCACGCGGGAAACGGAATGCGGCGCATCCGGCGTTCCATGGGTTCGCTTGACGGGGCCCAGCTCGCGCGGCCATGGATGGCATGGAAACGGAGAGTCGGCACCCACCCCTGCGCGACGAACTCTCTTTGGCACAGCAGTCCGACGTAGTCGACGCGCGCCATTGTACCACTCAGTGATGCGTGAAGGCCCCTTGTTTTCCTGGATGGGTCATCGCAGGTGCGCAACTCTCAACCAAGGGCACATCGGTTCCGGCCGCCGTTAACGGAGCGGGTGTTTCTGGCACGGGGACGGCCTGAGTTAACACCGACGCCGTCGTTCGAATTCCGGGCATCGCAGTCCCCGTCGCGCTCGGGACGGGGAATCCGCTCATGTGGCGATTCAACGGCTCGGATCTGTCTTCCGGCCAAAGCGTACTCGAGATTCTCACACCCGAGTTCTTCGAGGCCGTCACATCTTCGGATCCTGGGGGGCAGAGCGCTCGCGATCTGCGGTGAATCGTCTTCGTTCCGACCGATCCGTTAGGTCCGCTGGGAGGAAATGTTGCCGCCGTCGACGACGAACTCGGCGGCGGTGATGTAGCTGGCCTCGTCCGAGAGAAGAAAGCGCACGACCCGGCCAATCTCTTCGGGGTCACCGATTCGCTCGAGCAGGATTCGCTGGGTGAAGCTCTCCTCCGTAAGGGCGTCGAGGCTCGGCTGCATCATGGGCGTGCGGATCATGCCGGGCGAGATTGCGTTGATTCGAATGCCATCGTGGGCGAGGCGATCGGCCAGCGAACGTACGAGCGAGAGGGCACCCCCTTTTGCTGCGCTGTAGATCGGATTGACGGCGTTGCCGAGCGTCGCGTTGATCGAAGAGAACGCGACGATGGCCGAGCCCCGCTGTCCACCGAGGTCCGGGAGCAGGGCCTTGGCGAGCAGCGCGAGGGGGCGCAGATGGACGTTGATGCCATTGTCGAAGCTCTCCGCCGTGAGGCCGTCGAGAGAATCCGTGTCCACGACTCCCGCGGCGTGCACCAGGCCTCCCAGGGTCGGAAGGGCGGCGCGCGCCTTTTCGACCCCCGCCACGAGGGCCTCGGGGTCGCGGACATCGACTGCGATTCCCTGGCTCACGATGCCGTAGCGATCGCCAATCTCCTTGGCGACCGAGGACGCCTTTTCCGCATCGAGATCCCAGAGCGACACCGGGCGCCCGACGGCGGCGACGGCTTCCGCGGTGGCGCGCCCGAGGCCCGAGGCGCCGCCGGTGATGATGACCCCGGTTGCGGGGCTGTTCAGTCGGGGTTCGTAGGACATCCTGGTCTCCATCATCTGGATTAGTCGCCCTCGATCCTAGGGGATCGTCGGAGCTGCCGTCCACGTGCCGTTTCGGACTGGCGAGCATCCCGCTGCGACCGCGATACCCTCCGTCTCCATGTGTGACTCGCTCGTTGCTCGCGGCGCCCGGACGGCGGATGGAGCAACGCTCTTCGCGAAGAACAGTGATCGCCGTGGTCGTGAACCGCAGCCCTTCGTCCAGTTCCCGGCGGCCTACCATTCGCGCGGTTCGGTGATTCGGTGCAGCCACATCGAGATCGACCAGGTGGCCGAGACCTACCGGGTCATGGGTCATTCGCCCGGGTGGTGCTGGGGATTCGAGCACGGCGTGAACGAATACGGAGTCGCGATCGGCAATCACGCGACCTGGTCTCGGGAGCCCCTCGAACAGGAACCCGGGTTGATCGGAATGGACCTCGTCCGTCTGGGACTCGAACGCGGACGTGATGCGCGAGAGGCGCTCGAGATCATCGCGGCACTCCTCGAAACCCACGGCCAGGGTGGATCGGCTTTCGCCGCCGAAGGCGACGACGGATATCAGAACAGTTTCGTGATCGCGGATGGGTTCTCGGCGTGGGTGCTCGAAACGACAGCACGGGGCTGGGCGGCTCGGAGGGTCGAGGGCGCGGGCCTGACGAACGCGCTGACGCTCGGAGCGGAGTGGCAGATCGGTTCGCGGGGCCTGGAACGATACGCGCTTCAACAAGGCTTCTGGACTCGGGATGAAAGACTCGATTTCAAGGCGGCCTACGGTCTGGAGAGCTGGCCGGGCTATCTGACCGAACGGCGTCAGCAGGCAGCCCGGCGGGGATTGGCCGGGCCGCCGCTGACCGTGTCTTCGATGAAGAATTGGCTATGTGACCACGGAGAGTCTCCTCTACCCCCTCCGCCCCACCGTGACGCGGTGGACCCGGATCGCTATAGCGTCTGTATGCACGCCGACCCGACCTCGATGACGACTGCGAGCATGGTCGCGCGTCTGCCCGAAGATCTCGGCCGACGCCCGTGGCCCGTCTGGATCTCGTTCGCGACGCCTTGCACGGGTGTCTTCGTGCCGGTCTATCTGGATGGCGTGATTCCGGCTCGACTGGCGAGCACGGGCGAGCCAGCGTTTCATCGGGAGCGAGCTTCGCGGAATCCAACGATGCGTTCTGCGTGGGAATCCCTGCGCTCGCTTCAGGAACGCGCGACCCTCGACTTCGAACGGTCGATTCCGATCCTACGAGAGGGCTGGAAGGAGATGGAGCGATCCGTCGAGCTCGAACGAATCCGAGTGGAACAGGAAGTGGCCGGACTCTTCGATGGCGATCGATTCGACGACGGCGAGCAGGCGCTCACTCAATTCATGGAGAGGACCGCGGAGCGACTGGTGGATACGGCGGATCGACTCGCCGAATCCTGTTGAGCGGGATTATTCGGATCGTGGGTAAGGCTCAAGCGCTCTGCGCTTCACCCAGTACGCGGACCAGAGGACGAACGCTTCGAGCACGGACGAAATACTCGTCGCGCATCTCCCACGGGACGCCGAGCGCGTTCAAGATGTGTCGCTTCGTCGCCTGACGACACGCGCGTCCCTTCTCGACCGCGTGAATCGTGCGCGGGGAAACATTGGACTTCTTGGCGAGGTCGTTCTGGGTCCAGCCTAAGGCTTGTCGAGCGGCTCGAATGCGATTCATGGGGTGTACTCTGGAGGCTAGAAGTGGTCCAACAGAGCCACCAGAATAGCGCTCCAGACGCGATTCGGCGCCTGGGAATTCGGCCAAGTACCTGATTCCCTAGGGGTTTCATGATCCGGACTCACTGAACCCAACGAAGGCTCGATCAACCCACGGGGAGCGCGGACGTCGATCCCTGGCCATGATGGGGCCGATCCCGGGCGGGCGGGCCGATGGCGTCCCGGAATGGGCAGGGGTATTCAGGCCACATGACAAGTTTTGTACTCGTACACGGTGGTTCTCACGGCGGCTGGTGCTGGGATCGGCTGGTGCCCCATCTAGCGCGTGATCCACGCGTGGGAGGGGTCGTTGCCGTCGATCTGTGTGGCCACGGGACGCGCATCGATGCCCTCCCGCAGCACGAGATCGCGATCCGGCACTACGTCGAGTCCGTGGTGGAAGACGTCGAGGCTGCCTCCCTGACCGACGTGATCCTCGTTGGCCACTCTCTCGCCGGGATCTCGATTCCCCATGTGGCCGCCAGACTGCCCGGCCGGATCCGCCGCCTCGTCTACCTGTCGACGACGAATCCCACCGCCGGCGCTTGCGTGAACGATTCCATGATGCACCCCCTCTCGCCGATCTCGCGGGGCGTCGAGGTCACGGAAGCGTTCTGCAGCGATCTCGACGAGGAGACCGCGACCTGGCTGCTGGGAAATCTCGGCCCCCAGCCTCCGGGCGTATTGGCGGAGCCGATCGAACGTGTCACCGGCCCCCCGGAGATCCCGTCGACCTACGTTTTGCTCGAAAAGGACGAGGTGCTGCCGCCCGCCTTTCAGCTCGAACAGGCGGAAGCGGTGGGCGCGGGAGAGATCGTTCGCTTCGAGGCCGGTCACAGCGCCTTCGCGTCTCGCCCCGGGGATTTGGCAGAATTATTTCTCTCCCTGATTTGATGCGCGGACTCGAACCGGGGCAGCCCTCGACCTGAGCCGCGGAAGTGGGTCGCGTCTCGCTTCGATCGGAGACTCTAGTCGCCGAGAAGGAGGTCAATTCTCGCGACGAGCCGATCGAGGTCGCTGTCGGGTAGGGGATTGCCGTGCCCACCGCTGAACTCCGGAAAGTCGGCCGCCCAGCCCAGCTCGACCATCTGTTTCGAAACGGATTCGAGATGGCGAACATATTTCAGGCCCAGCAGTGAAGCGAGATCGCTGATGAACTCGGCGGTCGCGGATTGAGGACGGTCGAGTCGTCCATGCAGCCAGCGCTTCATGCCGGTTCGGAGCCTCTTCGAGAGGGAGCGGTTCTGGGTGTGGGGTGCGATCGCGATCGGCCGTCCGAGCCGCGCGACTTCGACCAACATCGAGATGCTGTCGGGCGTGATGACGAACTCGTCTCCTCCGGCGAGGAAGGCGGTGTAGGGGTTGTCCGGGGAATTCGGCTGCCACTCGTAGAGGAGGGTCCGATCGTCCGCGCTTCCCACGGCCTCTCGAATGGCCTCGAGTGCGCGTTGCGGTGTACGCCGACTCGTCGAGATCAACAACGACCCTCCGAGCGCCCGCGTCCGGTCGAGCGCACCCTCCAGGAGAACGGCGACGGCTCGGCGATCCAAATCGAAGGGATAGGATTCTCCTCCGATCAACAGAACGGTCCATGGGTGCGGATAGCGGTCGAGCCGGCCCTTCCATAGAGAGCCGGCCTGATCGAGCGCGTCCGCCGAAGGTGGGAGGTGCAGCGGCCAGTCGAGGCGTACGATGTTTGCGCGGATCGGGACCCCGTATTGCGGTGGTGACAGGATCAGGTCGAAATGCTTCGGCCCGGGGGGGCGGTTCATCTGGACCAATCGTGTCTTGCCGCCCGACTGTTGCTTGATCCAGCGAACGACCGGGACCTGCCGCCAGCCGCTCGAGATGATCACGTCCGGCCACGGCGCATGCAATTCACTCGAACGCTCGGGATCGACACTCGTGAGGCTCGGGCCGAACATGACGCGCCACGCCCGCGCGCGATCGTTGAACACGATCTTGATTTCTTCGAAGGGGATCCCGAGCGCCGTCGCGAGACGCAGCGACTGTTTGTCGTCACCGGTTTTCCCGCTGGTGAGAACCCACACACGTGCCATGACGGGCAAGCCTAGCAGGCCCGATCCGCTCCCGAGGGCGGCGCGGGTCTGCCCGCGATCCCTTCTGCGCTCGGATCTACGAGGCCGGGACCGAGGGAGAATCCTACGTGAGCGAGGTAGGATTGACCGAGGAGCAACGTGAGGGGAGAGGGCGATGGCGGATCTGTGTTTCAACTCGATGAATCGATCGGCGTTCATCCTGGGCGACGAGGACCCCGATCTGCTGGGGCAGATCGATGCAGCAGCCCACGCGGGGTTTCGGTTTTTTGGTCCCGACGAGTTTTCGATCGCGCGTTTTCGTCGCGAGGGCGGACGTGTCGAGGCGCTGGCCGAACGGATGGAAGCGGTCGGAATTCGGACCTTCGAACTGCCCACGCTGATGGTGAACGATGATCGCGAGACCACGCGCGGGGAGATCGAGCGGCTGGCCGGGATCGCACGCATCCTGCGACCGGACTTCATCCAGTTGAATATGGACTCGAAGGTCGATGCCGACGTGATCGATGATCTGCGGCGGGCTGGCGACGTGTTCGGAGAGATCGGCGCCGGTCTCGCGATCGAGTATCTGCCCTGGCTGCCCGAAGTTCGAGATATCCGATCGACTCGCTCCGTTCTCGATCGGGCGGGAATCGAGGGTGCGGGCGTGCTCGTCGATACCTGGCATTTTACGCATAGCGGAGACACCTGGGAAGATCTCGAATCGCTCCCCTTAGGCGAACTCTCCTACGTGCAATTCGACGACCATCCCGCGCTCGAGAGCGACGATCTCGTGACGGAGACCCTGATGCGTCGGGTGATGCCCGGCGAGGGCGTCTTCGAACTGGATCGCTTCTGCCTCCTGCTGCGGGAAAAGGGATTCGACGGGGTGGTGAGTTGTGAGATCTTGTCGTCTGAGACCCGCGGCATGGCGCTCGAAGCCTTCGCCGAGCGGGTCTTCACGTCGAGCCGGCGCTACTGGCCGTAGCCCGAATTCATGAGGCGTCCCCCCGATCGTCCCGCCCTTCGAAGTCGTTACGCAATGTTCGGGATGCGCCGAACCAGCAGGCTGCGGAAATCAGCGTCGTGAGAACGACCGCGAGCAGGGAATACCGGATCGCGTGAACGCCGTAGGTCGGTTCGAGTCTCACGTTCAGATCGCCAACGACCAGCGGCCCGAGCCCCGAGCCGACGATTCCACTGAGCGCGCTGGCGAGGGCGGCCGCTCGGGCTCGCATCGCGACGGGCGAGAGTCCCTGGGTCATCGAGAGCATCGGAGCGGCGTACCACGAGCCGAAGATCGAGGCCAGGACGCTCCACAGGAGTGCCACGGGGAAGCCGCCGGAGATTGCGGAAAAGGGCAGCCGATGGTCTTCGGGCCACAGCGGGAAGAGCGAGAGCAGCGGAATACAAGCGAGTTGACCGATCGTCGGAACCCACATCACCCAACGCTTATCGCGCTGCCAGAGCTTGTCAGCGAAGCGCCCACCGAGGTAGATGCCGAGCGCCGACGGCAAGCGGGCTGGTGAGGAAATACCAGGTTCCGGCTTCTCCCGCGCCCATCTCGTAGACCCGTCGCAGGAACGTCGGCTCCCAGAGATTGCGCCCCATCGAGGCGAAGAGCGCCGTCGCCTGTCCAGCGACGATCCAGCGGAAGCTTCGGATCGTCCACATCTCGCGCAGGGTGTCGAGCCACGAGACCCCGCGATTCGGCACGACGGGTTCGCGAATCGTCGTGAAGAAGACGACCGAGAACACGACCCCCGGAAGTCCCGCCACGATGAAGGCCATGCGCCAGCCGTGCCATTCGCTGACGTAGCCGCCGAGCATCATCCCGACGGCGAGTCCGAGCACCGAGCCGATGGCGATGACCGACAGACTCTGGCCGCGCTGTTCCGGGCGGACATAGAACGAAATCAGCGATTGGCCCGGAGCACCCGCCGAGGCTTCTCCGATTCCCACGCCCATGCGCAGCAGGAAGAGCGACCAGAAGCCGGCGACGAGCGAGGTCAGAACCGTGAAGAGGCTCCAGAAGAAGAGGCCGAGCGAGATGACGAGGCGGCGTCGGCCGCGATCGGCGATGGAGGCGAGCGGGAAGGACGCGAGAATATGGAAGACCGCAAAGGCGGGACCCAGCAGGAGGCCCATCTCGCGATCGTCGAGGAGGAGATCAGCCTTGATGTTCTCGACGAGAATCGAGAGGACCGTTCGATCGACGGAGTTGATGATCATGACGAGCATCATCATTCCCAGGACGAATCGGACGTAGGAGGGTGACGCCGGCGGTATTCCCGAGGGCGGCAGGGACGGCGCGGTCATCGTGATTTTCCTCGAGGTAGTGGCCAGGCGGGGAAGAAAAGTCGATCGGCCGATCGTCTAGGGCGAAGGATCCCAGCGCTCGTAGTGGATCACTTCTCGGGTGGGCCGCCGTCTGACCGGCCCGAACGCCTTCTCGGGGAAGCCCATCGGGATCAACGTTCCCATGTGCACGTCCTCGGGCAGCTCCAGGATCTGGCGCAGTTCTGCTTCACAGCTCAGATTGAAGGTCGTGAAAACCGTCCCGAGTCCGAGTGCGCGTGCGGCGAGGATCAGATTCTGCGACGCGGGATAGACCGTCGAGTACACGTACTCGATCTGCGGGGGAGAACCCGGCGGATAGTCATTGTGCGCACAGACGATGACGATCACCGGAGCGAGATGAAGGTTTTCGAGCAGGTGGCCCGCACCGAGCAGAATGCGGCGATTCATCGGGTCGATCGCATCGGGATTCGCCTCGGCGGCCGCTGTGGCCATCTCCGTCATGTCACGCACCGCCGCCGCAACCGCCTGCTGAATGCGCTGTTTCTGGTCGGGGTCGCGAACGACGACGAAGCCCCAGCGTTGGCTGTTGCCGGGATTCGAGGCACGGGTCGCGGCATGGATCACCCGGTCGAGCATGTCCTGTGGGACCGGGTCGGGTTTCAGATATCGCATCGCCCGACAGGTTTCCATCGCTTCGAATAGCTCCATTGCGCGCTCCTTTTCTCCGCGGAATATTGCACAATGAGGACCAGGAGGAAGATCCATGCAGACCGATATTGCTCGGGCCTTTGATTTGACCGACCGGGCCGCGGTCGTCACCGGCGCGGCCAGCGGGATTGGTCGTGCGGCCTCCATCCTATTCGCCAAGGCGGGTGCGAATCTCGTGATCGCCGACCGCGAAAGCGGGGCGTTGGCGGAGACGGCGTCCGAGATTTCGAAGTTGGGTCGAGAGGTGGTTCCGGTCGTGATGGACGTCTCGATCCGAAGCGAGGTCGAGGCGCTCGTGGGAACCGCCCTCGATCGATTCGAGCGGCTCGATGTCATGGCCAACGTCGCGGGGATCATGCGCAACGCGATGTTCCTCGACGTGACCGAGGAGGACCTCGACGCGATCATCGGAGTCAACCAGAAGGGCGTCTTCTTCGGCTGTCAGGCGGCGGCGCGTGCGATGGCCGAGCGAGGCGGAGGGTCGATCATCAACATCGCTTCTGCGGGGATGGATTCGCCGGCACCCGATATCTCGGTCTACGCGATGACGAAGGCCGCGGTGGCGATGATGACGCGCTCGTTGGCGATCGAGATGGGGCCGCAGGGTGTTCGGGTGAATACGGTCGCACCGGGCTTCATCGACACGGGCATGACACAACGCCACTGGATAGACGGGGACGGGAATCAGGATCTCGAGGCCCGGGACACGATGTGGGGACAAATGAGCGCGAGAGTGCCGCTCGGCTCGATCGGTCAGCCCGAGGACATCGCCTTCGCCATGCTCTATCTGGCGAGTGACGCGTCGCGTTTCGTGACGGGACAGGTCGTTCGGCCCAACGGCGGAGTCGCGATGCCCTGAGCCGGCTTCGTTGGCCGGGGTGACTCGGATCCCCGACTCCCGAAGGTCGATTCGAGGTTCAGCGGGTGCGATTCCGAGTTCGACCCGTTCGACCGCGTGTTCGATCTAGCTCGCGGGGCGTGCCATCGTCGCCGCGAGAAATCGGCCTGCCGAGACCGCGCGCTGGCGCAGTGGATAGTCGTCGAAATGGATCCAGCTCTGGAACATCGAGCTCCAGGTCCCGACGACCACTTCGATCAGCGTCTCCCGATCGACGTCATCGCGGATCGCGCCCGATTCGAATCCGTCCTGCATGAAGTCTCGAAAAGCGGTGCGCATTCGGAGGTCGGTGCTGACGGCGGTCTCGGGATAGGCCGTCGACAGCATCACACCGAGCAGCTCGCGAGTTTCGGGTCCCTTCTCGTCCGCGCGCTCCGCGGTTCCCTCGAAGAGGGCGACGAATTTCTCACTGAAGGGGCCCGGTCTCTTGCGAACCTCCTCCACGTCCGTGAACAGGTCGCGGAGAACACGATCCGAGAGTTTCCGAAGGACATCGAGCTTCGTCGGAAAGTGCCGGAAGAAGGTTCCGTAGGCGACATCCGCCCCTTCCGCGATTTCGTGGACGGTCGTCGCCTCGTAGCCCCGTGTCTCGAAGAGCGCGACGGCGCTCTCGGCGGCTGAGCTTTTCGTCTGGCGATTCGGGTGAGCCCGGCACGCCTGGTCTAGCTCGCGCCATTGATGTCGGCGAGTTCCGGCCCGATCCGGTCGACGATCGGCGCGAGCTTCTCCGCATCGAAGGCGTAGACGGTCAGTGCGTTCGTGCCGAGGAGGGCTCGTGTGTCCTGATCCGAATAGCCCGCGAACGTCGCTCTGAGTCTTTTCGGCGTGTTCGGCCAGGTTCCTTCGAGATGCGGATAGTCGGTGCCGTAGAGGATGCGGTCGATGCCGATCTCCTGGCGGTATTCCCCCTCCGCCCGCGGCATGAACGACGCTCCGATGTAGCACTGACGCGCGAAGTATTCGCTCGGAGTGAGCGAGAGGTCCTTCGTGAAATACTTGAAGATCGGATCCGCGGCCTTGAACTCGAGAACGCGCAGGGTCTCGAGGATCCACTGGGTGCCGGCTTCCGTGAACACGAACTTGAGGCCCGGGTGGCGTTCGAAGGCACCCGACCAGAGGAGGGGGGTGAAGGCACGTTGAGCGTATTTGTCGACCTCGCTGATGAACATGGCGGTCGCACAATCGGCGTCCCCGTAGTCGGGGGACCAGCCGGAATGCGAATGGAGCGGCATGTCGAGTTCTTCGCAGACGGCCCAGAGCGGCTCGTAGCAGGGATCGTGGTAGTAGGGATTGTCTCCGGTACTCGTTGGGAGGAGCACTCCACCCCACAGCCCCATCGCCTTGGCTTCGCGGATCTCCGAGACGGTCACGTCGAGGTCGTCCACATTGATCAGCGCGACACCCGCGTGTCGCTCGGGATTCGCGCTGCAGAAATCGGCGAGCCATCGGTTGTAGGCCCGAATGCCTTCGAGATTGTGCTCCTTCGAGACTTCCTTGCGGTATTGGGAGAGGCCCGCGCCAAAAGGAGCCATCTGCGGGAAGATGACTTCGCCGGCGACGCCATCTCCGTCGAGGTCTTCGAGCCGCGCGTCGATGTTGAACTCACCGCGTCGCGGTGCGAAGGAGCTGTGTTCGTCACACAGGAGATCGAGCAGGGCAGTGTCCGATAGCTCGCCGGATTCCTCCTTCGCTTCGGGCGCACTCATCCGACTGCTCGCCCCCGTCCCGTCCTCGTAGGCTTCGACCGCTTCCTGATCGAAGAAGGTCCCGGCCCGTCGCATCATCTCGCGAGAGAATTGGACCCACCAGGTTCGCGCCGGCTCGTGATATTTCGAATCCATGAAGTCTTCGTAGATCGAGGGGAGCGCGCCCGCATGGCAATCCGAACTGATCATGAGGACCTTCGAATCCGTCGATGTCGTGGTATCGGCCATGGGCCTCTCCTGGTATCGGTGATCAATACGTCGATGAATCAGCTATATAGAGACGGACGAATATCCAATCATGACATTCGTCAAAAAGTGATTCTAGTCTACTTTTTGGGTCTGGTTACGGCTGCTCGAGGGTCGCGTGCACCGGCTGCGGACTCCGCACGTGTGGGGCGGGTGCGACGAGGGAGTCCGGAGGGGTTCGGCGGCTAGAGCCGAAACGTCACGCCGGCCCGCGGCGTGATTCCCGGCGACTCGAATCCGACGGCTTCTCGAGGCGTCGTATTGGACAGATTCTCGATCTCGACGAAGAGGTCGATCCCGTCGCAGGCCATCCACGCGACGCGAAGATCGACCCGCTCGTAGCCGGAAAGGGTGTCGACCCGCCCGCCCGTGTGGAACGAAGATGCCTTCGAGGGCCCAACGACGAGCGCGCGGAGTGTCACCTCGAGGGACTCGATCGGGGCGACCACGACCGAACCGAAGCCCCGCCAGCGCGGCCGGTTAAGCGGATCCGCGCTCGTCCCCTCGAAGTCGGTCGCATTGAATGTCAAGCCGCCACGGAAGTCGATCCAATCGAGCGCCTGCCAGGCAAACTCGAGTTCGACACCCTGCGAAATCAAGCGCTGGCGATTCTCGAGCCGGGGCGGGCTCGGATTGAAGTCGATCAGGTCCTTGACCCGAAGATCGAAATAGCCGACCTGCCCACGCAAGCGTCCGTCCAGCGCGTTTCCGCGTGCGCCGACCTCCCAGCCGCGGCTCTCTTCGGCGCGAAGTGCCATGTTGCCGACCGGACCGCCGAGGGCGTAGAAGCTGGGACGCTTGTAGCCCTCGGCATAGCTGCCGAATAGGGTGATCGAGGTGCCGGGGATTTCGATCGCGAGACCGCCTGCCGGGGAGAGACGGTCGTCCTCATCCGGTGTCGTGTCGTAGCGAAGGCTGCCAGAGATCGTGACGGATTCGCCGATGCCCTCCTCCAGTTCGCCGAAGATTCCGATCGTGCGGCGTTCGTCGAAGAAGGGCATTCGCACGAACGGACCGGTGCCCATTGGGGAAAAATCACGGGAGGTATCACTTTCGCCGTCCTCCCAAGTGAAATCGACGCCGGCTACGGATCTCGAACGAAGTCGACTCGTCGCCGTCCGAAGGTCTGGCGGAGTCCAGGTCGAGACGACCGAGAGATCCCATCTCTTGTATTCGTCTCCGGAGCGTGTGGGCGGGATGTCGGCAAATGGATCGAGAATGGGTGGATTGGGATCAACGCCGGGGGATTCGAGATCTTCACGTCGGCTCGAGTAGCCCAGTCGCGTTTTCACCTAGCCGACGTCCAGGATGTCGCGCTCGAACGCAACGCCGAAGAGAAGTTCCCGGACTTTTCGGTCCTCGAGCGAACGCAGGGCGGCTAGTTCGGGGCCACCGCTCGATTCGGGGAAACTTCGGGCGCTGCCCTGATGGATTCGGGTGAAGGCTTCGAAATCGAGGTCCAGATAGGGGATCGTGGTGTTGATCTTTGCCTTGAGGTTCGCCCCGTCGTAGCCGCCGTCGGAGTCCGGGTCTCGGAAAGTGTCGAGCGCGGCGCCGAGGCTGAGGCCGACTCGATCGGCGATGCCGCTTCGAGCCTGGGCGATTACCTGTCCGCTGTGGAAACGTCCGCCACGGAGGCGCCGCTCATCTCGGGTGCATCGCTCGGAGAAGCGCTCCGTGTGATGATGTTGATCGCTCCGGCGAGTGCGTCGGAACCGTAGACCGTCGACAGCGGTCCCCGGACGATCTCGACCCGTTCGATATCGAGAAGGGCAAGGGTTGTCGGGTCGAAGGAGCCGCCGCGCGCATTGGTCGGATCGTTTAGTCGCACGCCATGGATCAGGACGACGACGTGGTTCGGGTCGAGTCCCCGCAGCGCAACTTGCGTTCGACCCCCGCGTCCCCCCTCACGCGTGATCTGGAGGCCGGGAACGAAGCGAAGTGCGTCATCGAGCGAAGTGCTGATGCTGGCGTCGAGGTCGTCGCCATCGAGCACCGTTGTGAAATTCGGGATGCTCGAGCGACGTTGCGGCGCGCGCGATCCGCTGACGATCATCTCTTCGGTCGCGGTGGCCACGTCATTGTTCGTGCCGGAAGAGGTCTCTCCTGCGTTGGCGATCGTCGCCGAGAGTCCGAGCATCACGATATGGCGAGCGATCGTGGGAGGGCTCAGCTGAACTCGCAAACGCGGGCTCCTGTTTCAGGCGTTGACGGCGACCGAGGCATCTCGAGACGTTGGGCGCGGCGCAGAGTGTCCGGTCCGCGCTCCTCCCCTGCAACCCGCTCATCGGGGATCCGTGCGGGTGACCTCGACGGAATCCGATCCGAACCGGACGCGGGCCGTCTCGGTCGGTCCCGATCCGGTCGTGTCGAACCGGATCAGGAGGCCCTCCCCCGTGAAGACGCCATCATCGATCTCCGTCATCGGGGCCCGGGCGCCCTGCGGACGCCCGATTTGGAGCTGGCTGCCGGAGCGCGTGATCGAGAGTTCGATGCCGACGATCGGGACCCGGTAGACCCCGACATACCGATCCAGCCGATGCGCGACGGGGAGCGCGAGCAGTTCCTCTGCGGTCCAGGCTTCGGGGTGGTCGACCGTGGCGGCGCGGATCCCCGCGACGGTTCGCGCTGAGACGGGGCGGTCGCCGTGCCCCCATGCTCGGCGCATGAAGGTCAACAGGCCCGCGAGGCTCTCGTCATCGAAGCGAGGGTCGTGGCCATGTCCGGGCATCGCCGAGTTCCAGGCCTCGCCGCGTACGCGGACCGGGCCCCGGAGGCCCTGCAGCGCGATTCGGACGAGCCAATCGTCCGCGTCGCGAACCCATCTCGATTTCGCCAGGGGCGGCGCGAGCCCCGCGTTTCCTCGACCTTCCGCGCCGTGACAGGTCGCGCACGTCGCCGCGAAAAGCTCGGCGCCCCGAGCCCGCAGTCGCTCCTCTTCCTCGTCGAGAGGGCGCGCCCCACCCGGGCTCGGGTCGCCTTCCCAGGTGAATCCCCGGCGTATCTTCAGCACGGCCTCGCCTAACGTCGAAGACGATTCGCCCGCGAAGAGCGGATGCGGATGGTCGAGCACGATGCGCGCCGTCCCGGGGAGTTCCTGGGCGGCGTGGATTCCTTCGATGAGAGCCAGTGCGGTCGCCTCGTGTGTCGGGTGCGAGCGGAGGACGACGATCCGATCGAGAAACGCGGCCGTCGCTTCGCCGGGATTCGCCTTCGCCTGTGCTTGCATGAATACAGCGCTCGACAAGTGGCTAATCCATTCGGGGTCCGCTCCACCGTCGCGAGCGAGGACTCGATCGAGCGCCCGTTCTTCGAGGTGCCCGAGACCCGAGAGGCCGGCTTGTCGCTCGAGCTCGTTCCCTCTCCGCGCGTGTTCGAGCAGAATCTCGAGGGGTCGGATGTCAGCGGGAAGCGAGCCGAGGCTGTGCAGCGCCTGAAGCCTCACACGCGGATCGACGTCGTCGAGGGCTCGCATGGCCTCCTTCTTCACGTCTTCGGCCGGATCGATCAGACGCTCAGCGAGACGAAGGCTCAACCGCCGGATGCCCGGGTCCTCGTCCTCGAGTCCCGCGCGCCAGGTCATTCGGTCGAGCTCGCCGAGCAGAGCCAGCGTTCGGAGCGCGTGTCGCCGTCCCAGAGGGCTGAAGTCGCGGAGCCGGCGAAGGGCGGCGAGCGCCGCCGGGTCGTGACGATGGACCAGCCTGCGCTGGGCGCGGTCACGAACCCAGGCGTTCGGATGGTCGAGGCCCGCGATCAGGTCCGCGAGACGATCGAGAGGCGGCGATCCCGTCTCCAGTTTCTCGTCCTCGCGAACGAGGCGCCAGATTCGACCGGTGGCCCCGGGTGGCGCGAGGCCGTGCCTGTCCACGTAGTCGTGCAAGTAGTCGGAGACGTAGTGAGCGTGTTGAATCACGCCGCGGTACATGTCGATGATCCAGATCGCACCGTCGGGTCCCACCTTTGCGTCGACGGGTCTGAATCGCTCATCCGTCGAGGCCAGGAATTCCCGCTCGCCATAGTCGGGATCGGGATAGCGCCGGTGGGTGGCGCGCAAGCCGAATCCGTCGGTGTCTTCCTCGATCCGGAAATGCGCGACGGCCGAACCGGCCGACTCCGGAATGAACGCGTCGCCCCGGTAGGCGTCCCCGTATTGGTGGCCGCGCTGGATCACGAGTCCGCTGACCGCCGTGGGGGCGTCCTGTCGACCATCGCGCCGCAGCGATCCCGCCTGATAGGCGCGATTCAGCCCCGGGGCGACGCGGATCCCAAAGACCTGCTCACCGCTTCCGAGATCGACGTTGAGCCCCGGCTTCGACATCGATGCGGCGGTCGCCGGTTGGCGCAGGGTGTATTCCGCGGGGAAGAGGTCCGCGTACAGGAAGCCCGAGTTGTGGTTGTAGTAGAGGCGACCTTCGTCGTCCTGGGCGATTCCCCATTGGCCTCGAAAGAGTGTCGACTCGACTGCGATTCCGTCTTGCGAGATTCGAAAGCGGCGCGCCGACTTGGAATTGTAGATCCAGCCGTCGAGTCCGGGCAGCAGGGCGTTCTCACGGTGTTCGACATTGCCCGAGTCCAGGGCGTAGTCGAGCACGCGTGTCCTCTCCTCATCGGCACAGTGCAGGTCCTCGTTCGCGTCCCGGCACAGGAAGAGATCGGGAGGGACCCCGATCAACACGCCCTCGGGCAGGACCGCGATCGCCCGAGGAAGCACGAGGCCATCCAGGAAGACGTGGCTCTCGTCCATTCGGCCGTCGCCGTCGTGGTCTTCGAGGACGACGACGCGACCGCTCGGCTCGTCCTCTCCCTCTCCGTCGACGTTCGGCATGAAGCCGCGCATTTCGACCACGAAGAGGCGACCCCGGTCATCCCAGTCCATCGCAACGGGGTCGACGACGAGGGGTTCGGCCGCGACGAGTTCCGCGCGGAAGCCCGGGGCAAGGCGGAACGTGGCGAGTTCTGCCTCGGGGCTCAGGACCGGGGCGGGAGGCACATCGATCCCTGCCAGAATCTTCGCGGGGTCCGGAGGGCGGAGAATCCACCAGGCCGAGAATCCGATCGCGAGGAGAGCGACAACGATCCAGAGCGCGCGTCTCAAGAGCGATGAACAACCAGACGCATAAAACAGCGATGGCAGGTCGGATGTTCTAAGCTGTTCCACGCATAGCTTTGCTTAAGGTGGCGTGATGGGCCTGGCCAGGCAAGGAA
>JAPYTP010000071.1 GCA_029941885.1 Myxococcota bacterium | reverse complement strand
CCCTCAAGGGGTAGAGGCCAGCGTCGATTTCGCGTCCGCAACGCTAGATCTCGGGCGTGAAATTCGAGAGAATCCCCGGAGCGCGCGGTCCGACTCGCCCAAGCGAGTCAGGCGGCGCGCTTTGCTATTCTCGGCCGTCACCGAATCATGGACGCAAGCAACGATCATCTAGCGGAAGACGCCACGGAGGAATCCGCCGACGGGATCCCGGACAAAGGAACCCGCGACGGTCACGATGACGCCGAAACGAACGCCGATGGCGAAATGGCCGTCGATGCGGAGGTGGATTCCGAGGTCGATCTGGAAGTCGACGGCGTGATCATCCTCGGGAACGAGTCGCTCGAAGAGACCGACGTCACGTCCTCGGGTCCTCTCGATTCCTCTCGACAGGTCCCGACGGATCTACCCGTCCCGACGGATCCCAGCGCCCCGGGCCTCGCGCAGGCCAGCGCCCTCACCGCCTACATGTCGCAGCTCCGCCATCACGCGCCGATTACGCGAGAGGAAGAGCACGAACTCGCTGTCAAATGGGTCGAAGAGGGTGATGTCGAAGCGGCCAAAATGTTGGTCCTCTCGAACCTGCGACTGGTCGTGAAGATCGCCATGGAATATCGCCGCGCCTGGACCAACACCCTCGATCTCATCCAGGAGGGCAACGTTGGCCTGATGGAAGCGGTTCAGCGCTTCGACCCCTACAAGGGAGTCAAGCTCTCCTCCTACGCCGTCTATTGGATCCGCGCGTACATCCTCAAATACATCCTCGACAACATGCGCAGTGTCCGACTCGGAACGACCCGCGCCTCCCGGAAGCTCTTCTTTCGACTGAACAAGGAGAAGCGCGAACTCGAGCGGCAGGGGTACGAGGCCGAGCCCCGCCTGCTCGCGGAACGCCTGGAGGTGTCCGAGGACGACGTCATCGACATGGAGGCGCGCCTATCACGACCGGATGTCTCCTTCGACGCCCCGCTCCGAAGCGACGAGGGAGACGGCATGACCTTCGGCGACCGCATGGTGGCACCCGGCGTGAGTAGCGAATTCGCGGTCGGAACGAGCGAGCTCCGCGAGGTCTTCATCGGAAAGGTCTCCGAATTCGCCGAGACGCTGGGAGAGCGCGACCGACAGATCCTCAACGAACGCGTTCTGGCAGAGGAACCGCGCACCCTCGCCGAGTTGGGTGCGGAGTTCGAGGTCTCCCGCGAACGCGTCCGCCAACTGGAGGTCAAACTCGTCAATCGCCTCCGGACCTATATGGAAGAGAACCTCGTAGATTTCGAATACTACGGGCCGGGGGCTCGATGAGGTCCCTCTGGGCTCTCCTCGCTCTCGGGCTCCTCACCGGGCTCGGCCTGGGTTGCCCGATCTCCGATCTTGGGCCCCCCCCAGACGCCTGGATCGAGATCGCGTCACAACGCGTTGCGGTGGAACTCGCCGAGACCCCAGAGGAACGAGCCAAGGGCCTCGGAGATCGCGACCGACTCCCCTGGGACACGGGCATGTACTTCGTCTATGACCGACCGGCCTTCTACTCGTTCTGGATGAAGGGGATGCGATTTTCGATCGACATCATCTGGATCCGCAAGGGGCGAATCGTCGACGTCCACCGCGACGTACCCTTCGAAGAGGGCGGCAACGGTCCCACGGTTCGGCCCAGGGAGGCCATCGACGCCGTACTCGAAGTCCCGGCGGGCTATTCCGCGGCGAGCGGTTGGCGCATCGGGAGTCGCGTACGGCTCCAGCGCACTGGAACCTCGCCCTAGCGCCAGAGCCGGTTCGGTCCCAGCCGCCATGCCGCTCAGGGCCGGTAGAGATCAGCCGCGGGCAGCGTCCATTCCGGAAACTCCCTGCGAATTTCCGCCTGCACCCGTAGATCGAGCCCATCGGTGTCGAGCCCCATGATCTCGTGTAGCGCCTGGTCGACCGAGAAGCCCTCACCGATCCGCTCGAGCAGCTGTCGACGATCATCGACGCTGGTCTGCGCATGGATGAAGCCGACCGCCACGACCGACTGCAGATACGCAAACCGCGCGCTTTCGTCGGTCAGGCCCGAGAAACTCTCGGCGATCTCATGAAGCGGGATCCACGATCCGACCTCGATGTTTGCACGCAACGCCGCACGCTCACTCCGCGTCGAAACTGAGAGGCCACGGGACCGACGTTCGATCTGTTCGGCGAAACCTTCGTTCAACCAATAGGGCCGATCCCCACCCGTCACCTCGCGAAATACCGCATGGGTGTATTCGTGGAAGAGAATCCCCCGAAGCGTCTCCGTGGGGTGCGCCGGCGAGGCCACATGGATCCGCCCATCGAAGAATCCGATCGTCTGGAACGAGAATCGATGAGCGTGCGCCCGCACGTAGGCCGCGCGTCCATACAGAACGACACCGAGGGGCTCGAGGGGCTCGACCCCGATCGAGCGCGAGACATCGGAGCGGGCTGCTTCGAGAAAGCCGAGGACTCGCGTCGCGTAGTCGCCGGAGACCTCCCCGAGACGCGCGTCGACTTGAATGCGAAAATTCTCATCCCGAAGCGTCTGCAATTCGAGCGGCCCCACGAGCGCGTCGGGATCGGCGAGTTCGTGTTCATCCCGGATCGCGGCAAGTCGCATGAGCGCCTTTGCTCGCCAGGCTTCGTGCTCCGGACCCGCCACATCGAGAAAGACGCGAAGGTGCCGTTCGACGGTGGTGAAGCGACCGCGCCCACGCGCTAGCGAAGCGAGATACCAGTGGGCCTCGGCCCGGTGTGGATCGAGGCGCAGCACCCCACGCAGGGTCGAGCCCGCCCGCGCGATCTCCCCCCGCTCGAGATCCGCTAGAGCACCACGAAGAAGCCGATCCACGCGATCGACACCGAAGCTCGACTCGCCTTCGGAAACGGGCTCGGGGCCGATCAGACCGTCGTCCCAGATCGACCGAAGCATTTCGAGCCCGGCGTCCTCCGTCGACCGAGCCCGCTCCGGCGCCGCTTCCGGGTCGTCACTGAAATGCGTGACACCCGCGGTGTCGACCCAGTAGTGGATCTCACCTTTCGAATCGGAGGCCGCCAGGACCACGAATGCGCAGGCGGCAAGCAACAGGGCCTGGGCGGCCCAACGGGGCCGCCCTCGAGAAACCCGGAAAATCGACTTCATGGGGGATTCATCGGCGCATGGGGGCAGCGCCTTGACGCCCGCCCGCCCCCCGGCTGGGGGACCACAGTCCCGCAGCGACCGCAACGAAACGAACCGACCCTGCTCGGGATCAGCGGGTCTTGACCGCTTCCCCGGCCAGATGTCCGATCTCCGGGACGATCAACTTTTCCATCGCGAGTGCGACGGCGCCCCGGGAGCCGGGGATCGCGAAGACGACCTTTCCCTGTTTGAGACCCGCGACCGCTCGCGAGAGGATCGCAGCGGATCCGATGTCCTCGTACGAGAGCGCGCGAAAGAGTTCGCCGAAGCCCGGAATCAGCCGGTCGAGTTCGGGCTCGAGCGTATCCGGGGTGACGTCCCGGGGAGCGATACCCGTCCCGCCGGTGAAGACGATCGCTTTCGATTCGGCGTCCTCGATGGCCTGATCGAGGGCGCTCCGGATCGCCTCGGGTTCGTCTGGGACGATTCGTCGCCCGATCACAGGGTGGTTGGCGCGAACCAACATCTCCTCCACCAGGGCTCCGCCGCGATCGGTCTCGAGCGTGCGCGTATCGCTGACGGTGACGATCATCGTCGGCACTGCAACGGGCGCATCTTGACGATGATGGTGGCTGGGGTGGGCCGGAGAGGAGTCCGAATCGTGGCTCACGCTGAAAATCCTTTGCGGATTTCGGATCCCGCCCACGCCGAAACGTGCGGGGGGGCCTGCAATTGGCGCCGATGGGCGCAATGGACCGAGTCAGGCATGGTCGTCGACCCAATACGCTCCATCCGTCGCGACTTCGCGCTTCCAGATCGGAACCGTCACCTTGAGCGTATCGATGGCGAATTGACAGGCCGAAAAGGCCTCCCCGCGGTGTGCCGAAACAGCGACGATCACGACCGCTGCATCCCCGATCTCGAGATGACCCACACGATGGGCGATCGCCACCCGCGTCCCCGGCCATGTCGCAGCGGCTTCTTCGACGATCTTGTCCATCTCGCGCTCGGCCATCGCAGGGTAGGCCTCGTACTCGAGATGCTCGATCTCCTGGCCGCGGGCGTGGTTGCGCACGCGGCCGATGAAGGTCACGACGCCGCCGGCATCCGGACCCTCGACCCGCGCAGCAACTTCGAGTTCGTCGAGGGCCTCTTCCGAGATCGTGCAGCGTTTCGCTGGCTGCCCCTGCGCTTCCGGTTCGCTGCCGTCGCCACCGGCCACCGGAGGCAGGAATGCCACCTCATCCCCATCTTCGAGGGCATCTCCGAGATCAGCAATTTCGAGATTCACGGACGCCGCCAGGCGATCCCCGAGTTTGTCGACGAGCGGATTGCGCTCCGCAAGCCAGTTTCGGACGTCGGCCACACAGGCACCCTCCGCAAGCTCGATCTGAAGGCTCGATTCGCCGGTCGATTCGCGGAGGGAGCCGAATAGCTTGAGCGTGATCTTCATGGGCGCCATTTCGGGCAGTAGCCTACCCCCGTCCCCCTGGAAGCTCAATCAGCCCGGCTCCGAACACCCGGGCTGAGGTTTGGCTGCGGAATGTCGAAAAACTGACGATTCAGCCGAATCGCGAGACTGCCCTGTGACTTCCGTCACATTGGGCCTTGGGCAACGTACCGACACTCAATCAAAACACCGGATCAATCCCAAGGCAGACGAGGATTCTGCTGAAACGAGTGATCCGACTCCACCGATGGCTTCCAATCCGTTTGGAAGCTGGGCCACGGGGGGCCCGTGCCGAGCAATCACTTCTCAAAGCCACTTTCCGCGACCCTGAACGGTCCTGAACGAACCGACGCGCGCAGAGCCAATGTCGCGCGCACCCGCTCGATGGCGCTCGTCTTCGGCCTCATTGCGGTGCTCGGCCTACTGGGTTGTGGCGAATCGGGCGGCGGCAGTGGTGCCCCCCCCGGTGCGGCTGCGGTCATCGCGGTCGATCCGGTCAATCTCGCCCAGGGCCAGACGGTTGCCCAGCTCGCGTGGCCCCCCTCCGAGGGTCCGATCGAGCACTATGTCGTCTTCGAGTCACGCAACGGCTCGGGTTATACGTTCAGCCAGATCACCGTGGTTGCCAGCGCGGACGTGACCGGTGTGCCCGGTGACACCCTCCAGATCACGGTGATCGCCGTCGGAACCAATGGAGAGCTCAGCGAGTCATCGCCGCCCTCGCCCCCGCTGATCTTCCACCCGCCGGAAACGTCGATCGCAGCCGTCATGGCGCAGTCGGCCCCGGGCGGCGGTGCACCGATGGTGGTCGCGACGGCGGAAGAGGAGACCCCCTCGAACGCAGACCCGACAGAGATCGCGGAAGAGACCACCGAACCCGCGCCGGAAACGGCTGACGCCGAAGCGAGCGACGAAGAGACGAGCTCTCTGCTCGCGACAACCCTCCGAGCCCTCCTGCTCGGTGCGGACACACGACTCCCGGAGAGCGGACTCAGTTCCGAAGCGAGCCAGTGGCTGCAGTCCCAGGTCGACCGCGAAATCGCCGCCGGCGTCTCTCTCGCGGGCACCGGCCATCAAGACGACGACGCTCTGCGCGACCTCGTGTGGCAGGATCACGCGGGCCAGCTCTTCGTCTCCGACGGGCAGAACTTCCTCGACGCCGATGACCTCCCGAGCACCTTCGCCGAAGCCCTCCGCCTGAACGCCACCGAGCGCTTCGTCGGACTCGCCGATTTCGATGGCGACGGCCAGGGCGACTGGCTGATCGAGGACACCGCGACCGGCGAGGTCTGGGTGATCGACGGTGTGACCGATCAGAGCACGGCCTCCGATCAGTTGGATCCCGAGACGCGACTCGCGGGTCACGGCGACTTCGACGGCGACGGTCAGGCCGAACTGCTCTGGATCGGAGTGGACAACGGCCTGCAGCTGGAGCGACCCGGCGGCGTGGCTCCCAGCCTCGACCCGATGGCTTCGACCCCGGACGGGTTCGAGTTCCTCGCGGTCGCGGATCTCGACGGCAATGGGCACGACGACCTGCTCGGCCGGGCGGCCGATGGCACCCTGCTCATGGCTCTCGTCGTCGAGACGGTCGACTCCGCCGAGCTGGTGCTCACGTGGCAGGCCGGCCCGGCGGACACCACGGAAGGCCTCGATCTCGTCGCGACCCTCGACCTCGACGACGACGGCGCGGCGGAGATCGTCTGGCTGAACGGCGACGATCTCGAAATCTGGGACGCCGAGAGCGGTCTCGAGACGATTCTCGCCTTCTAGCAACCGCTTGAGGACTCGGGCGCCGAACCCACGCGGGTGGGAGTCCAGGGCGATTCAGCTCCCCCCCCCGGCACACCGATTGGGTTCACATGATGCAAGCATGGGAAGACCCGCCGCCAACCCGCGAAGCGGTCGAGGCCTGGCTCGACGGGATCCGCCCGGCGGTCGTCGCGGACGACACCTAGCCGGGCGCCCCCCCGGATCACCCAACGGTCCCCAGAACGGGAATGGCCCCGCCCTCCACGCGATGTGCGCAAAAAGCGGGGCCGGCCCCCTAGCACCCTCAGCGAGCCCTCTCGGGCGCGCCTTGTTTCGTTAGTCAGACGTCCCTTGATTGGGAGGCGATTCGGTCTTGGCACCCGCTGGCGCCTCGGGCTTTTTCGCGCCACCCGCGTCCTTGCCCATCCGCACGCTGCCGTTCAGCTGCGCGCCCTCTTCCATCACCACGGTCGGTGAGTCGAGATCGCCGTTCACGACGGCGGTCTTGTGGAGAATGATCTGATCGCTGGCATGGATATCCCCTTCGACGAGGCCACTGATCACGACGCAGACCGAATGGATCGTGGCCGCGATCTGACCCGATTCACCGACGATCAGCGTATTGTCGCTCGAGATCTCGCCGCGGAAGCTGCCATCGATCCGCACGGTGTCCTTGAAGGACAGCTTGCCCTCGAATTCGGACCCTTGATCGATGAACGCTGTGAGATTGCCGAGACCTCCGCCCCCGCTCGCACCCCCTGCGCTCGCCGATGGCGGCGAAGTCGCTCCTTCACCCTTGCCTCGACCGAATCCGCTGATCGCCATGCGCTCGACTTGCCTCCGTGAATTGCCCGACCTCCCCTCTATCGGGAGACATCATGAGCATCTTGAGCGCATTTGGGCCGGAAAGCCTCGTTCTGCCCTGAGGTTATGAAGGGCTCTGCATCGCCGTGACGCGCCTCACGGCAGCCCGCTAGACTCGTCCGCCATGCAGCATGAAATCCACAGGGAGAATCATCCCGCCGAGATCCTGGGTCGTTCGATCCGGAACGACCGAGTCCATTCCTCCTATCTCCTGACAGGAGCGGGCGACCTTCCCTCCACGACCGCTCGGGATTTTGCCCGAGCCCTCGTGTGTCGCGACGGCCAGGGTGTCGCCTGTGAGAATTGTGATCCCTGTCGGCGATCTCGCGAGGACCCGGAAACGGAGGGGATCGTCCTCGACGGCAAGGGCAAGCGAGGTCCGACCTATCGCCACGTCGGGGATCATCCGGACCTGCTCTGGGTCGAACGCGGCCCGGAGGATACCCGGATCTCGATCGGACAGGTTCGTGACATTCAGGCCGCGCTCCGGCTCGGGGCGAACGAGGGCGGGCGCCGGGTCGCCGTCATCAACGGCGCAGAATGGCTCAATCCACAGGCCCAGAATGCGTTGCTTCGCCTGCTCGAAGAACCGCCGCCGGGTACGAATCTGGTGCTCGTCGCGAGTCGAGCCTCCGCCATCCTCGCGACGATCCGCTCCCGCAGCGTACGCATCCGCTTCCCCGCAACGTCGGGCGCGGGGATCCGGGATCCGGATGCGAGCGAAGAAGTCACCCTGATCGTCCAGACGCTGGACGCGATCCGTGATCATTCCGTCGGGCAACTCCTCGACTTCGCCGAGCAGTACCGTGGGGCACGCGCTCCCGCCGCGGAGAGTGTGACGGAGCTGATCGACGTCTCGGCGGAGTGGCTCTGCGAGGAAGTGAAAACGCGGGTCGCGCACGGAGTGTCGCCGAGCAGCCGATCTCTCGATGCCCATCGCAGCCTCCAACAGCTCCGGCGCGACCTGATCCAGCGAAACGCCAACCCGCAGATGGTGGCGGAAAGGCTCCTGCTGGGCCTTCGGGACTCAGTGGGCTGATCCATGTGGTTGGACAGCCATTGCCATGTGACCGCGGACCGCTTCGACGAGGACCGCGATGCCGTGCTCGACCGCTGCTTCTCCGGCGGAGTCGACACGCTCGTGTCGATCGGATCGGGCTACGGGATTCGTGGAAACGCGGCCGCAATCGAACTCGCCGAGTCGGATTCACGGATCTTTGCGACCGTCGGCGTCCATCCCCACGAAGCGGAAGAACTCGACGACGAGAATCGCGCGGCCATCCGGAAGTGGCTTCGTCACGAGCGGGTCGTGGCGCTCGGGGAGTGTGGTCTCGACTATCACTACATGAACGCGAAGCAGGAAATCCAGCGCTCCGTCTTCGCCGAACAGGTGGCGCTCGCGCGCGAACTCGATATGCCCGTCTCGATCCACGTTCGCGGAGACGAACCGAACGCCTACGACCAGCTCCTCGACATCTGGATCGCCGAAGGCGGCAGGAACCTCGAGGGCGTGCTGCACTGCTACACCGGAACCCTCGATTTCGCGCAGCGCGCGATGGAGCACGGTTTCTACGTATCCTTCTCGGGGATCGTGACCTTCAAGAACAGTTCGGCCCTTCGAGAAGTCGCCCGCGGCATCCCGGTCGAGCGATTGATGGTGGAAACGGACGCGCCCTTCCTGGCGCCCCAGGGCCATCGAGGACGGCGCAACGAGCCCGCATGGGTCAGCGTCGTCGGCGAGACTCTCGCCACACTTCACGGCCTCCCCGTCGCCGAGATCGCCGAACGCACGGCGGCGAATGCTCGAAAACTCTATCGCCTTACGGCCTGAGCCCCGGTTCGGCCGAGAGAACCCCAATGCCGCTCACCACGACCGATCCCGAACTCGCCACGATCCTCGCACTCGCCCGAGCCCTTGCCGAAGACGCGGGCTCGATCCAGCGCGATCGCTATGAAACGAAGCTCTCCATCGAGACCAAGAGCGCCGCAATCGATCTCGTCACCGAGGTCGATCGCGCCTGCGAAGAATTGATCGTGAAAGGCATCCAGGCCGCACGCCCGGAGGACGCGATCCTCGCCGAAGAGGGCTACGGAGACGACGATGACCGGGCGCGCTTTCGTTGGATCATCGACCCCCTCGATGGAACCACGAATTTCGCCCACGGCTTCCCGCGCTTCTGTGTCTCGATCGGCGTCGAGCGGGAGGGAGAACGGGTGGTCGCTGTCGTCTACGACCCGCTTCTCGAAGAGCGCTTCGAAGCCGTTCGAGGCGAGGGCGCCTGGTTGCGCGACCGGCGCCTCACGGTCACGTCCGAGACGGATTTCGGTCGTGCCCTGGTCGCTACGGGCTTCGCCTACGATGTCCATCGCTCCGAGGACGACAATCTCGCGAGCTTTCACAACGTCGTGAAGTCCGCGCGTGGGATTCGGCGGGACGGAAGTGCCGCCCTCGACCTGTGCTACGTCGCCGCAGCGCGCCTCGACGCCTATTGGGAGTTGAAACTCCACCCCTGGGACGTCGCTGCGGGCTTCCTGATCGTCGAAGAAGCCGGCGGCCGCATCACGGATTTCCGCGGCGGACCCGCGGATCGAGAGGGCCGCGAGGTCGCTTCGTCGAATGGCCCGCTCCACGCCGCCTTGCTCGCGCAACTCGAACCCGGCGCCCCCTGATTGCGCCCACCCGCCCTCCACAGTCAGGGAAGATCCAGGCCCTCGAGCGGATCTGCGCCGGGCGGCTCGTGCGAATTCGACGCCTCGCCCTCCCCATCCTCATCCGTCGCCACCTGGAAATCCGATCGATAGCGCTGCACGCTGATCGGCAGATCCGCAGCGACGCTCTTCGGAAGCAGGAAGATCGTCGAGGCATCCCCCCGCTTCGCAAAGACGCCCCGATCGGGATCGAAACGCCCGATCGTCAGCTCGGCGAGCGTCTCCCGTCGCGCTTCCGGATCGGCCGCTGCCTCGATCCGGATCCTGGCAAGAGGTGGGTCGAGCCCGAGACTGGCGAGTTCGTTCGGGCCCATTGCGTCCGCCACGATGTCGACGGCGTCGAGGCTGGCCATTTCGCGAATCAGGCGCGAGACGCGATCGGGATCGATCCCGGATCCTGGGCTCACCCAACCCGTCGGAGCGAGTTCCGCCACGACGCGGAGCACCGACGACGCCCCCTCTCCACCCCCTCCCTCAGCGGAAGACCGGAACTCCATCTCGAGCCGTCGCGCCCGAGAAACCTCGAAGGACGACAGGCGTTTGAAGCGATAGTCGACGACCCCTCGTGGAAAATCATCGAGTCGCTCCGCGCCGATCGCGTACAGTCGGCCCCCCGGCGCCTCGATCACACGTCGATTGTCGATCGAGCCCGCGATCCGCGCTCCGCGTTCGAGGTGCGAGCCCTCGACGGTCCAGTCAAAGCGGATCGCCGTTTGTTCGAGTGGGCCCGCATGGCCCTCGCTTCCCTCGAGGCGCGCGAGCGCCCCCGGATCGTCCAGGAAGGCCTCCGCGCGCAGGTAGGCGAGGTTCGAAAGCAGATCCCGAACGACCTTCTGATCCGCGAGCCCAACGAGCGGGACACCGAGATGCCATTGCCCCAGATCGTCCCGGGCCAGAGCGACCTCGGTCTGCTCGCCGCCGGATCCGGTCGGCCAGCGGACGCGAAGGGTTCGGACCTCCCCCGCCTCGAACTGGAAGATCCGTCGATCGCGCAGGTCATCCAGATTTCGCTTGAACGCATTCACCCGATAGCTGGCGACGAAGGCGACTTCGTCGTCGCCAAGACGAGCGACATAGCGGTGGCCGCCAACGGGCGTCGAGCGCCCGATACGGAGTCCACGCGTCTCGTCGCCGATCTCGAATCGAATGGCCTGTGCGGAGTCTCCCAGCCCGAATCCGCGAAGCGGCCCGCCGCCCTCGACGCTGCCTTCGCGGGGCATGTTCACGAGCGCATGGGCGATCGCGTCGAGCGCCGTGGCGTCCGCGCGTGCCGAAATCGGTTCGACGACCTCCCAGCGACCCTCGATTCGCTCGAAACGCGCGGACACGCCGTCGAGGGTGGTGAGCATGACCGCGGTCACCTCGGTCGCCTCGAGGCCAAAGTGGATCTTCTTCGCTTCCTCGATCGCGACCTCGCGCGTGAGGCCACCTTTGATCTCGTAGAAGAAGACGAAGGCACCCAGCCCGAGCGCGAAGAGCGCGAGGACCCCGGTGGTCTTCGGATTCACGAAGCCCCCGGCGCCTTCCGGCGCATCCACCAGGTCAACACCCCGATCACCGCAATCGCCTCGGGCAATACGAAGAGAGACATGTACTGGATCACGCGGAACTCCTCCTGCGTCATCTGGAAACTCGACGCGCGAGAGACATTCGGGCGCACCGTGATTTGGCCGACATCCCCGGCCAGCCAGTTGATCGAGTTCACGAAGAGATCCCGATTGCGCAGCGCATCGAGATACTCATTCGTCGCAAAATCCGAATCCCCGAAAACGACCAGGCGACCCGGCGTCTGCTCGGTTCCGTGGGGCGCATGGGCAGCGTCCGCCGGCTCGGGTGATCCCGCGATCGCGATCGGAACCGGACCCATCAGGTCGCGTTCGTCATACTCGGCGCGCCCGGAGGCGCGCCACCCCTCGAGATCGCGTTCGGCCCAGGATTCCGGCCCGGTCTTGGCCAGAATCGAATAGGCCCCCTGCGCGGATTCATCGAGTTCGATGCTTCGCACGATCGGAAAGATCGCCGGCTCCCTTAACAGCGCCGTGATCGGATGGGACCCATCGTATTCCTGCGCCATCGGCGTCGTCGCCTGGCCGAACACGGCGAGAGCGCGATCGACGATGACATCGTCCCCGAGTCGGATCCCCCAACTCGCAAGGAGCGGATAGAGGTTCGTCTGGGCCCGCGGATCGATGGCGATCAGCAGGGCCCCACCCCCTGCGACATATCGATCGAGTGCCTCGATCTCTCCGGCCAGAAGAGGTCGTGTGGGTCCTGCGATGACCAGTACCGAGGCGTCCTCTGGCACGTCCGGCAGACTGGCGAGCAGAAGCGAGTCGACCTCGTAGGTCTCGTTCACGAGCGCATCCGCCGCGCGGCCATAGCTTTTCGCAGCCACTGCGACCAGCGCGTCGTCCCCCGGCCCGGCATCGATTTCGCGTTCGTTGTGACCCGTCAGGAAATAGATCTTCTTCCCCGTGCTCCGAACGAGCGTGAGAATCGCGTTCGTGACATCCGGCTCCGAGAACGCCGAGAGCGTCGTCGCCTCGCCCGAGTCCAGCTTGAAACGCACGATTCCCGCGGCGAGTTCCTCACTCGTGATCCCCAGCTCGTCGACCAGAGCCGGCTCGGAGTTCGGGTCGACATACCGTAGCCGCACGCGATCCGAGGCAAAGGCATAGCGATCCAGCAGGGCGGCGATCGGGGGAGACTCGGACGCGTTGAAGAAAACTGTGATCGAGAGGTCCTGTTCGAGACCCGCCAGCAGATCCGTCGATTGCTGGGAGAGGGTATGAACGCTGGCCTCGCTCACATCGAAGCGATGGTGATATCGCGTCGAAAGGAAACCGAGCATGCCGAGGATCACGATGCCGAGCACAGCGGCGAGGATCGAGCTCGTCCCGTATTTGCCCGCCCGCCGACCGCCGCCCGATCGAATTCGATCTCTCAGCGTGTCGAGACTCATGAACACCGCCGCTCCGAGCAGCGCAGCACCGACTGCGAGATTGCCGAAGATCCACAGCGGATCGGCGAAGGGTTGGAGCAGTGCCATCAGTGCGGACAGGATGCCGAAACCGATTGCGACGACTCCCAGACCTGCCAGGAGAGCTGCCGTCCCCGTCATCTATCTCCACCTCGCGGATTCGATCACCGTCTTCGACAGCAGCAGGAAGACCCCACTCGCGACGACGAAATAGGCCAGGTCCCCGGTATCGACCAGACCCTGGAGCATCCGATCGACATGGCTCCCGGTTGCCGCCCAGCGAACGATCTCCGCGATCGCCGATTCGCGGCCGAGTCCGCTGCCAGCCATCGTGATGTCCACGATGAAGGGCAACATCATGCCGAGGATGAGCAACAGCACGAAGGTCAGGACGAATGCGATCAACTGATTGCGGGTGACCGACGACGCGAATATACCCACCGCGACGTAGGTCACGCTGACCAACAAGAGACAGATCAGTCCGGTGATCGTCTTTCCGATCTCCGGCTCGCCGAACACGAAGAGGAGAGCCGGGAAGAATGAGACGATCCCGGTCATGACCACCACGAAGCCAACGCCCGCGAGAAATTTCCCGAGTACGATATCCCAGATGGAAATCGGGCTGGTCAGCAGGAGTTCCTCCGTTCCGTTCGCCTTCTCACTCGATACCAGACCCATCGTGATCGCGGGGAGCAGGAAGAGCAGGATCACCCACATCGATCCGATGAAGGGCTCGATCAGATCGTCGTTCAGATTCATCAACTCGATCTGCTGGAGCATCTGGTATTGCTGGAGTTGGATGATCCGCTCCTGGAAGCCGATCAGGCTCGCCAGGAAGAAGGTACCCGCGATCACGGACCAGAGTGTCAGCACCACGTAGGCCACCGGTGAAATGAAGAGCGAGCCGAGTTCGCGGGATGCGATCGTCAACGTTCGCTTCATGCCGCCTCCCCTTCCGTTGCTTCGTCCCGGGTCATGACCCTCGCGAAGACCTCCTCGAGGGATTTCCCGCCGCCGGTCAATTCGGCCATCGACTGATCGAGGGCCATGCGACCCCGGTCGAGCAGGATCACGCGCTGACAGATCGCTTCGACCTCGGGCAGGATATGTGTCGACAACAGAACGGTCTGACCCCCGGTCGAGGCGAGGTCCCCGATCAACGTACGAATCTCGCGGATCTGAATCGGGTCGAGGCCGACCGTCGGCTCGTCGAGGATCAGGACCTTGGGTTCGTGCACGATCGCCTGGGCGAGACCCACGCGCTGGCGAAATCCCTTCGAGAGCTGTCGGATTTCACGATTTCGAACCTCGGAGAGACCACAGCGTTCGAGCGACCGCTCCACCGCCCGCTTTCGATTCGCACGCGGAACATCCTTCAGCTTTGCAACGAAATCGATATAGCTCTCGGGCGTCATCTCGGGGTAGAGCGGGGGCGTCTCCGGCAGATATCCCACCGCCCGTCGCGCCTCGAGCGCATCGCTGAAGATGTCGCGTCCCGCGATCCGCACCTCTCCATCCGAAGCGGGAATGAACCCCGTGAGAATTCGCATGGTCGTCGTCTTGCCCGCACCGTTCGGCCCCAGGAATCCCACGACTTCCCCCGGCCCGATCTCGAAGGAGAGCCCGCGCAGGGCCTCGATGTCGCCATAGCGCTTGGCGAGTCCGGAAACGGCGATCGCCGGGACTCGGTCGCCGCTCTCTCGTGTGTTTCGTTCCGACAATTGATCCGACCCCCTCGTCTCGATCGTCTAGCGGTTTCGATGCTGCGCCCCATCCGGGACCTAGCTCGGCTCCGACCCCTGCCGGACTGCGGACATCCCGTTGATGAAGAGGTCCACGACGGTGCGAGCCATCCGAACGTAGTAGGCGCCCTCGTCTCCCTCGATCTCGATCAACTCGAGCACCCGACTGGTCACGACGATGTCCAGGCCCCCGATGAATATGTAGCAGGCAAGATCAGGTTCGAGGTCGCAGCGGAGTTCGCCGCGCGCTTGCCCTTCGCGGAGGATGTCTGCGATCACTCGAAAGAGTTCGCCAACGACCTCCATCCTCTCTGGATCCGCGAAGCGCTGGGTTCGCTGAATCTCGAAGATCAGCACCTTCACCCACTCGGGGCGGGTGCGATGGGCCGACAAGATGACAGCCGCGATCGAGAGCAGCTTGTCCTCGACTCCGCGACCATCCGCCGCGATCGCGCGCATGGCACTGATGAATTCGCCCCAGCGCTCCAGGAAGATCGTGTCGAGGATCTCTTCCTTGTTCTTGAAATAGTGATAGACGAGGCCGTAGGCGATCTCCGCATGCTTGGCGATGTCGGAGATACGGGTCCCGTGATAGCCCTTCTCGGCGAAAACGTTGATCGCGGACTCGATGATCAGACGGCGCTTCTCCGCCCCCGATCGACTCTTGTCCGCCGCGCCCAGCGACTTCTTCTTCGTCGACGGCTTCGTTCCAGACTGTTGTATTTCAGACATCGAGGATTCGTGTTTCCAGCGTGGTAGTCGCAGCATTGGACTGGGGCGTCCGACTCAGTCGTCCAACCGAGAGAGCGGTCCGGACCCGCCATTTTCGCGAAACAGCCGGGTCTCCGCCATGCCGATCGCCGGGAGCCCCACAGCGAGTCCCTGAACACGCGACCAGCCGGGGAGGTTCGCAGCCCGCCCAGATCACGGATACCCTCGCCCGCCCAGCCCGAGGACACCCGCCCTGCGCATCGCCATCGTGATCGAACGCTTCGTCCCGGACGCCGGCGGCGTCGAAAACGTGGCGTGGCAGGTCGCCCACGAACTGTCGCGCCAGGGCGAGGAGGTCACGGTCCTCGCACGCGAGGCCGCGCGCCTCGAATCGGCCCCAACGGGTGAGGCGATCCGGGTCGAGCCGATCGTCGTCCCCCGCTCCTGGCAGCCCCTGCGTGTGCTGCTCTTCTCCGCAGCGGTGGCGCGCACCGCCCGGCGAGGCGATTTCGACGTGATCCACAGCTTCGCGCGAACCCGCCAACAGGACCTCTTCCGCGCGGGCGGCGGCAGTCACGCCGACTACCTGCGCCGCACCTACAGCGCGCGCGGGCGCGCACTGCGACGATTCTCGCCCCGTCACCGGGCCCTGCTCGGCCTCGAAAGAGGCGTTTTCCGCGATCCGCGCCAGCGCATCCAATGTGCCTCACGGTTCGTTGCCGACGTTCTGGTCGAAAGCGAGGGAGTCGCCCGGGAGCGAATCCTCCTACTCCCGAACGGGGTCGACGCGAAACGCTTCAGCGACCCCGCCGCCGCCCGGGCCGGTGCGCGCCTTCGCGCGGACCTGGACGAAAAGGCAGAGCGAATCTGGCTCCTGGCGGGATCGGGCTGGCAGCGCAAGGGGCTCGCAACGGCACTCGACGCGATGGCGACACTCGACGACGATGGATTTCGGCTGTGGGTTGCCGGGAGAGACGACCCTCGCCCCTGGCGACCCCAGATCGACGCCCTCGGAATCGCAGACCGCGTCCGCTTTCTCGGCGAGCGGTCCGACCTGCCCAGCGTTTATCAGGCGGTCGACGGGATGCTACTCCCGACCCGCTACGACCCCTTCGCCAACGTCACCCTCGAAGCCGCGGCCGCCGGCCTACCGATCATCACGAGCGCGGCGAACGGGGCCGCGGAGTGGTTCGGCGACGACCTGCGCATCCTTCGGCGAGCCGAGGATTCGACCGCCCTCGCGGCGGCGATCGGCGGCTTCAGGGATTCCACGACGCGACGCGCCTGTGGAGAGCGCGTCCGGCGACGGGCCCGAGAACTCGACTGGTCGACGCACACATCGGCCCTTCGAGCGGAATATCGCCGGATTGTCGAGACGCGTTCCCTCCGGGAGTCGACATGAACTCATCAACGATCGTCTGGCGCGACGGAGACCCCGTGCTTTGCGCGCAGATCGATCGCGCCTTCGCGCGGGCACTCGAAGATCCCCGACCGATTCACGCGAGCGCGAGGCGCACGCTCTTCCGCGCCTCTCTCGCGCCGATCGAGACCGATGTCGTCCTCAAGGTCTATCACCGGCGGCGGGCTCTGCGCCGCATCCGGGAAACGATCAAGGGAGGTTTCGGGCATGCCGCCGCCCAGCGGGAATGGGCGGCTCTCGAACGCATGGCGGCTGCCGGTGTCCCGGTTCCCGCGCCGCTGGCCCGTGGCCACCTGGCCGAGGGCGGCGAGATTCTCGTGACTCGGTATGTACCCGGCCGGTCGCTCCTCGAGACCCTCCCCGATGTGGATTCGGTTGCGTGGAATGCGATCTGTGTTTCGCTCGCAACTGCGATCCGTGCGCTGCACGACGCAGGCCTTCGCCACGGCGATCTCCACGCGGGCAATCTGCTGCTCGGCGAAACGGGGATCGTCCTGCTCGATCTTCAACGGAGCGGCCGGTTCAGGGGTGAACGTGATCGACTCGCAGACCTCGCCCGACTGGAGTTTTCGCTTCGCCGGTCCGGCGCGAGCTGGACCATGTCCCGATCGCTTCGCGCCGCGTTGGGCGTCGGGACTGAACTGGACGCGGCGATCCTTCGCTTCTCGCGAGACCACCAGCGCGGCCGGTCGCGTCGGAGGCTACGCGTCGGTGCGGACTGGGAGCGCCTTCGCCGGTCACGCAGATCCCGCGGACTCGGCATCCCCGAACTCGACCTGAGTCTTTTCGCTGCGTCCACTGATTCGGCCGCGGCCGACGGGCGGCCCGAAACCGACGGGGTCGAGATCCGCCGAACGGAGCGCACGCGTATCTACGAGATGATCGCCTCGGATCCCCCCATCATCCGAAAAGAAGTTCTCGCGGGCAGCTGGCTACGCGCAATCGCCGACCGATTCCGGGGAAGCGCTGGCGCCCGGGCATTTCACCGCGGCCAGGCGGATCGCCTGATTTCCGATCGTGCCGCACCGGCGCTCGGATATCTCGATCTCCGGCGAAGCGGACTCCCCGTGCTAAGCGGGCTCCTGATGGCGAAGGTCGGGGAGGTCGACCTCGACGGATTCGAGCCTCGCGACGCGGCGGAAGCCCATCGGGTCGCGCGAGCGTTGGGACTCTGGCTGGCCGAAGGCCACGCGGCCGGCCTCTCTCACCGCGATCTCAAGGGGGGAAATATCCGGATCCGCTTGGCACCTCCGCGGATCCGCTTCTGGCTGGTCGATCTTCAGGATCTCACCGGGCCGGCCCCGGTTCCCGAGTCCGCACGGATCGAATCCCTTTGTCAGATCAGCGCGTCACTGACGAACGAGGCCTTCGATCGGGCCAGTCGGATGGCCGCCCTCGAGGCCTACGCCGAGCGTCTCCCCTTCGACCGTCCGCTCGAAGCGGTGGCCGCAGAAGTCGCTGAACGCAGCCTTGCCCGGCGTCATCGCTGGCGAGGGGAGGACTGCATGGCGGTAGATCGGAACTAGCCGACCCCCGGTCAGCTGCTCGTGTAGACTGTGAGCCACTGGTAGTAGCTCGAGGAGCCGGGGACGGAGCCGCTGGTGCCCGGGGTGTACTCGAGCTCCGGACCGCTCGGAGAGCTACATGCGATGTCTTGAAAGGCTCGGATCTTGCGGCCGGGATCGTCGGGATTCAGACCGTGGAAGACGATCTCGACTTGACCCTTGCTTGCGAGAACGTTCAGCACCAACGTTGCGAGGGTAAAGAGCTTGCCAATTCCCTCGACCGCTTCCACCGCGAAGCGTGGGGTCTCGCAATCTGCCAGTTCGAAGCCGTATTCCAGACGCATGATGTACTCCGGGATCCCGACGCGTCGCGCGGGTGGCGCAGCGCGGATCCTTGATGAGGCGGCCCAGCGTCGCGCCGGGTGTGGAGACAGTCGAGCGCCGGGGCGCTCGTGGGTTGCCTAATCGGCCTCCGCTGTATCGGCGGAGGTCGTGGCTCTCAGTTGGACAATCCGATCCTGGATTTCCTCGAGACCGAGGACGCCCTTCTCGATCAACAGCTGGGTGATCGCCTCGGCGACGACGCGGGTCCGTTCCGTTTCCTCGATGGCGAGGGCGACGTCCTCGATCAGACCCTCGGGCAATTTCGCAATGGGTTCCTCGAGATCGATGTCGGCATCGCGCGAGGCGGGTGTGGCCTCGGGCTGGAACGCCTGGGGCGTCCCGTCGACGGGGGCGGGCGCGGTGCCGGGCTGTGCAGTGTCGTCGGTCACCACGCGCAGACTTCTCGCGCTCATGGTGTCGCCGTTGCGAAAGGGAGCGGACGGTGGCGGTCCCGCGTTGTTGCGCCCGTGGTAGAAGCGATCGATCGCTTCCCCGAGTTCGCTGGGCCCGACCATCACGGGTCGGATCTCCATGCCCGTTCGAAAACTCAGATCGTCGAGGACGGTGAGGTCCGAGGGGTCCTCCATCCCGAGGTAGAGCTGACCATTCGGACCGTCGTCCTTCGTGAAGAGCGGAATCACGCCGTGCTCCGAAGCGACGCGGGCGGGCACGAGCGCGATGACCTCGGCGGGAATCTTCTTGCCCGCGAGGCTCGCGACCGGGAGGTCGAGCTGCTTGGCGAGGGCTCGGATCAGGTGGCCTTCCTCGACCATCCCCATCTTGATCAGGGTCACACCGAGTCGGCGCCCCCAGCGCTCTTGCTCGCCAAGAGCCGTGGTCAGCTGCATCTCATCGATGATTGCCGCGGTGACGAGAATTTCTCCAAGCTTCGGTCGATCGTTCATGGCGCCCTCTCGTCAAGTGCATCGACTCGAATCGCGCGCAACATGAGCGGCAAGTCCCGGATCTAGAGTCAGATCGGGACCCGGTCGGGTCAGGTCGGAGACCCCCCGGCGACCTCGGACAGGAAGCAACGGCTGCTGCCCCCCGAGATCGGGACGAGCGGAGGTGAATCGCTACGACAGCGATCCATCACGACGGGACAACGGGTGTGAAAATGGCAGCCCGGCGGCGGATCGCTGGGCGAGGGCACGTCCCCTAACACGGGCGGTACGTCCCCGCGACGAGCGGGGTCGATCGACGGAATCGCGGCGAGTAGTGCCCGGGTATAAGGATGCTCGGGCGAGTCGAAGATCCGGGTCGTCGCGCCCTGCTCGACAAGCTTGCCGAGATACATGACGGCGACCTGTTGAGCAAGGTATTTCACGACGGATAGATCGTGGGTGATGAAAAGATAGGAGAGCCCGAGTTCATCCTGGAGTTCGCGCAAGAGATTCAGAATCTGTGCCTGGATCGAAACGTCGAGCGCCGAAACGGATTCATCACAAATGATCAGCCGCGGCTCGACGGCGAGCGCACGGGCGATGCAGATCCGCTGGCGTTGGCCCCCGGAGAATTCATGCGGATATCGATCCATCGAAGTGGCATCGAGCTGAACCCTTTCGAGCAGGGACGCGACGCGATCCGTCCGGTCCGACTCGTTCTCCCCGATGCCGAAGGATTGCATCCCCTCGGCGATCTGGTCTCGGATGCGCATCCGAGGATCGAGCGACGCGTTCGGGTCCTGGAAGATGATCTGTATTCGCTGTCGTGCGGCGCGCAATTCGGTCGAATCGAGGGAGAGCAGGTCACGTCCCTCGAACAGCACCTCGCCCTTCTGGGGGGATTCGAGCCGCAGGATCGATCGCCCGACCGTGCTCTTGCCACACCCGGATTCACCCACGAGCGCCAGGGTCTCCCCTGGCGCGATCTCGAAGCAGACATCGGTTGCCGCCTGGATCCAACCCGTCGTGTGCCGCATCAAGCCCTGCTTGATCGGATACCAGGTCTGCAGCCCGGAGACCCGCAACAGCGTTTCGCGGGCCTTGCTCACGATCCACCCCCCGCGCCCGCTTCTCGCTCGACTTCGTGGCACCAGACACGGCGGCCCCTCGTCGGTTCGGTCTCGATTGGAAAGGTGTCGGCGCAGGGTTCGAAGCGTTTCGGGCAGCGCGTCGAGAAGCGACACCCCGACGGCCACTGGTCTGGCGAGGGGACGACACCGGCAATCTCGGGAAGTGGCTCCCCCGGAGCCGATAGGGCCGGGATCGAGCGCAGGAGCCCCTGCGTGTAGGGGTGACGTGGATCGGAGAGCAGCGCCTCCCGGCCGGCGACTTCGACCAGCCGCCCCGCATACATCACGGCGACTCGGTCCGCGAGTTCGTTCACGATCCCCAGATCGTGGGTGATCAGCAGGATCGCGGCGCCGCGCTTTCGCTGAAGATCTCGAAGCAAGGCCAGAATCTGGGCCTGGACGGTCACATCGAGCGCGGTCGTCGGTTCGTCGGCGATCAGGACCTCGGGCCGCGTGGACAACGCCATCGCGATCATCACCCGCTGTTTGAGCCCACCCGAAAGCTGATGCGGGTGCGCATCGAGGCGCTCGTCGGGATCGGGGATCCCGACCTCGGCGAAGAGCTCACGCGTGCGGGCGCGCGCCTCGGCGGGCGCGACTGTCTCGTGAAGTCGAATCGCCTCGACGACCTGCTGACCGACACGAACGACCGGGTTGAGACAGGTCATCGGCTCTTGAAAGATCATCGCGACGCGACCGCCGCGAATCCGCCGCATCTCCGTCACCGGGAGATCCAGCAGCTCTTCGCCTCTGAGCTTCACACTCCCCGACACGACGCGACCCGGTTTCGGCACGAGCCGCAGTGTCGAGAGCGCAGTCATCGACTTTCCCGAACCCGATTCGCCGACCAGCGCAAGGACTTCGCCCTTCGACAGCTCGAAGGAGACCCCATCGACGACGTGAAGGAGGCCCTGCGCCGACGGAAATGCGGTGCGCAGATCGCGAACCTCGAGAAGCGGGCTCGTCATTTCAGGAGTCCCTCAGCGTGCGCGGATCGAGCACGTCGCGGATTGCGTCCCCGACCGTGTTCACCGCCAGGATGAGACCGAAGAGCGCGCCGCCCGCCGCTCCGATATTCCACCAGATGATCGGATCCCGAGACAATTCGTTTCGCGCACCGTCGATCATCTGCCCCCAACTGCCGTCGACGCCGATCCCCAGCCAGGACAGCACGGCCTCCGAGAGCACCAGACCCGAAAACATGAGCACGAAGGTGATCACGATCAGATGGGCCAGATTCGGCAGGATGTGTCGGAACACGATGTTCCATTCGGACACACCGAGGGCGCGTGCCGCCTGGACGTAGTCGAGTTCCCGGAGCTTGAGCGTCTCCGCACGCGCGAGTCGGCAAAAGCCCACCCAGCCGGTCACGGCGAGGGCGACGCAGACCGAGAAGGTCCCGCGACCCATCACCATGATCAGCGCGATCAAGAGCAACAGATTCGGCATCGACGCCAGGGTCGAGATCAGGAAGAACACGAAGTCGTCGAAGCGTCCGCCGAAATACCCCGCCCCGACGCCGAAGATCAATGCCAGGGGGATCGCGATCAGGCTCGTCAGCCCCCCGATCAGAAGCGCCACCCTTGCGCCCTTGAGCGACAGGTAGAGCACGTCACGACCGAGGATATCGGTGCCCAGAGGGTGGGATCCGGGACGCCGCAGTGACTTCCCGCCGTAGAATTCGGCGTCGGCGAAGGGAGCCGAATAACTCGCTTCCTGGGTGTCGAGGAAAGCTCGATCGAGCATCGAGAGCGGTGCGTTCGGCAGGACCCCGACCGCGTCCTCGGGGATGCCGCCCTTCCACGCAACGGAATCGAAGAGCCCGACCAGCAGGTAGAGCCCGACGAACGCGATGGCCAACCGGCGTCTCTGCCAGAGTTCCGCAATGGCCTCTCGCCAGAGTCGGTTGCGGCGAACGATGCGCGTCACCCACCACAGACCGCAGAGCAGTAGGAGCGTCGTGATATTCGACCACACATAGGGTTCGAGGTTCATCATTCGAGGCGCACCCTGGGATCGACCAATCCGTAGGAAATATCCGTCGCGACCTGGCCGAGAATGAAGAGCAGCGAACCGATGTAGACCATCGTGCGCATCGTCGAGAAGTCGTTCGCCTGGATCGCATCGACCATCATCGAGCCGAGCCCGGGAATTCCGAAGAAGGCCTCGAGCAGGAGTGCGCCCATGAACAGGAAGGGAATCGCGAGTACCACACGGGTGAGAATCGGGATCAGCGCGTTTCGCAGAACGTGATGGGTCATGATGCGAGGTTCGCTCGCCCCTTTTGCCCGGGCGGTTCGCACGAAGTCACGGCTGCTCTCCTCGAGAAAGACCGTTCGGTAGAAGCGGACATCACCTCCGATCCCGCTCAGCAAGCCAACGATAACCGGCATTGCGAGGAATCGAGGCAGCATCAGAAGGTCAGCATCGAAGCCCGAGATCGGATACCAGCGCAGCACCTTCCCGATCAGGAATTGGGCTCCGATGATGTAGAGCAGCGCCGAGATACTCATCGCGAGCACGCAAAGAAAGACACCCATCCGATCGATATAGGTCTCGCGAAAAAACGCCACGAGCAAGGACAACGGAATCCCGAAGAACAGGCCGAGCACGAGAAGCGGAATGGTCAGGGAAAGGCTCGGCCCCATGCCGGCCGCGATGCGATCGACGATCGGTGAATCGTCCGCGTCGCTCAGACCGAAGTCGAAGGTCAGCATCCGGCGATAGTGATCGAACAGGAGATTTTCGTCCCAGTCCTGCCAGGGCCACAGAGGCCGGTCATATCCGTGGTTTGCCTTCCAGATCTCGATCGCTTCCGGTGGCGCCTTGTCCCCGAGCGCCTTGCGTGCGATGTCCTCCGGTGCCGTCACCGTGAAGAAGAGCACGAAGAGCAAGAACAGGACGCCGAGCACGACACCGGCTCCGTAGGCGAGTCGCCTGAGAATGAAGATTCCCATCTACTGGCGCTCCTTGAAATACGTTCTGATCCCGGGCAGTACGATCGCAGCGGCAACCAGGACCATTAAATACGCCGGCCACAGGATGGGCTCGTTCCAGGCGAGCCGGCGCTCTCGACGCTGCACCGGGTCGAGGTCACGATATTGATAGGTCGGAATCGAGAGGCCCATCGGCTTCACGTTCTTGACCCAGCCGTGGTAGAGCGAATAGTCCTCTCGATGATGGAGTTCGATCCAGGGGCGCTCGCGCTCCAGGATCGCCACCATCTTGCGAATCTCAGTCATTCGCTGGGGACCGTTTCCCCGAGCCTTCATCGACACGAAGAGTTCGTCGAAGTGGGGATCCGAGAAGTTGGTCGCGTTCGGTCCCCCGTGTTCGCGCTTGCCCATCTCGGACCACAGCAAGAAAAAGAAGTTCTCGGGGTCGGGATAGTCCGCAACCCAGCCGAACTCGAAGAGCTGGTAGGCGCCGCGCCGAAGCTTCTCCTGAAATTGGTTGTAGGTCGTGGCGTCGACCCTGACGTCGATCCCGAGCAGCTTCCACGCTCCCGTGTAGAACTTGATCGCGGTCAATCCCGCGGTGGAAGTGTTGTAGGTGTCGAATGTGAGAATGAGGGCCTCGCCCGTCGCAGGGTCGATCCCGTTCGCATAGCCCGCCTCGACCATCAAATTCTTTGCGCGGGCGACGTCGACCTGTCGGTAGGGATTGCGATAGTCGGGGTCGTACCCGTAAATCCCCGGCGGAACGGGTGTCTGCGCCGGTATCCCACGTCCGTTGTTGAAGATGCGAAGGTATTCTTCGATGTCGATGGCCAGACTCATCGCCTGCCGCAGTTTCCGACTTCGATCACCGCCGTCACGACCGACGATCGGATCATCTAGATTGAATCCGAGATAAAAGACGTCCGGCGAGACGGCCTTGCCGAGTCGGATCCCCATCTCCTTCATCTCCGACGAGAGCGCATCCTCCTGGACCACCCGGTCGAAGCTCTCCTTGATGATTCCCGATGCGTCGTAGTACCCCTGAATGAATTTATTGAAGCGCGGGATGCCCTCCTTCTCACGCACGACGACGACGCGATCGAGGATTGGGAGCGTGCGCCCTGCGTAGTCGAGTCGCCCGGAGAGCCGATCCCCTTCGTCGCCCTCACTCGGAAAAACGGCAGCCGGTGCCTTCCATTCCGGATGTCGCGCGCCATACCAATTCGGATTGCGCTCGAGGACATAGCGAGCTTGTTTATCGTACTCGGCGAGAATGAACGGTCCAGCACCGACGGGATGATCATCAAAACGCGGACGACCCTCGGTTCCGTCGTAGTAGGCGACCGCCTCCCAGGGGACAGGGGTGGAGAACTCCATCGCGAACCAATACTTGATCTGCGGATAGGCCTTGTCGAGAATCACCTCGAGCACGTGACTCGAAGGAGTCACCAGGCCATCGATGCCTCCGACCCGCGCGTACTGCTCGTGCGCGGGAAGACCGGCGAAGACCTCATCCGATTCCCGACGCGCAGCCAGGCGTTTTCCGAAGCCTTGGAAACCCTGGATGTTCGAGAATGGCTCGAGGACCGGACTGCCCACCTTGGGATCCGCGATCCGCATCAACTGAAATACGACATCCGCGGCGACGATCTCTCGTGTTCGCTGACCCGGACCGCTTCGTTCGAAACATTCGTCGTTGGCGAAGAGCATCTGCTTCCGCAGCTCGAAGCGGTACAGCGTTCTCCCGTCGTCGAGAGACTCGACGACGGGGAGTTCGGTGGCGAGGCCCGGCATCAGCTCGAGCGGTCGTTTCAGGAAGTGATACTTGAGCAGCGTGTCGTAGACCACGCCGGTGATCGCATGGGAACGGGTCGTGTAGGCGGTCGCCGGATCAAGAGTGCGCGGAGCATCGACAAAGGAGCTGTAAAGGATCTTTTCGCCGCCCTGCTCCGGCGGGTACGGATCATTCGAGCAACCCGCGAGAGCGAGCCACCACAGCGGGGCCGAGACGAGAAGCGCTATGCGGAGAGCGTTCGATCGCGAACGGCTCGAGTCGATCACGCTGCGCATCCCCTCGAATGGGCGTCCCAGCGCCACCGTCCATCCCCCTCGACATGCGAACACGCCGATTCTCCTCAACCGCCCATTCCCGGGCTCCGCCGCAGAGGCAGCCTGAAGAGTCGATCGGACAGCTCGCTTGCCAACATGACGCGCTTCCATTCGAACCGGGCCAGGGAATCGACGCCCGGGGACCGGATCGTGACTCGCATCGGGAAATTTACCCCATCGGCCCCCTCCAGCACCTCGTATCGATCGAAGGACGCCCGAAACCGGATCAGCCCATCGGCTTCGAGGGACCGCTGTTCCACCAGATATCCTGCCTCGTCGAAGAAGAATACTTCCCCGCCAAAGGCGAGCGCAGCCTGCGGGACGAAGCAATCGCGCTCGAAGAGACCCCGCGTGAGATCGGCCCGACACGGCTCCGGTCTTGCCTCCGAAGGCCACGCGAAGGCCATCGCAAGTCGCCCGTCGGGTTCGAGCCAGACCGACGCCCGCGCGAGTCCCGGCGCGGGTTCCGGTGTCCCCAGAAGCAATCCGACCACCTCCTCTGGAGAGAGGTCGATCTTCGCGAGATTCCATAGAAGGCGAGAGGACACTCGTCCACGAGATATCTGTCCGCTCGAAGCCTCGAAGAATCCGAAACGGCGCCCATCGGTCACGAGGACCGCAGCGAGCTGATCGAAGAGTCCCAGAATTTCGAAGCGAATTCGCGCGGGCCGCTCGACGACGATGCGTTGGGGGCGATTCAGCTTGAAATCGGGACCCGAGAGCGCCACCCGCGCCGAGCCGCGCAGACCGCGGCGATCCCGGGTGGCTTCGAGATAGGTTTCGAGCACGCGGCTGGCGCGCTCGTCGTCGATCGAGAGCGGAGTGCCGGTCGAGGACACGAGCGGCGGTGACGGCGGCAGCCATCGGCAGCCCGAAGACGACAGCGCGAACACGAGAAGAGCGACCCGAAGAATCGCTCCGCGTCGGATCACGGCGCCCCGCCCTGACCCATTTCACCGGGCGTCGGGACTGCGCCCGTGCGCCGATCGCTCCCAGGCTCCTGACCCAGGTCACGACGCAAGCCGTCCAATTTTTCGAACAGATTGGGCTGCTCGGCTTCGCGAACGCCCTGGTCCGCTGCGTCTTCGTAGTAGTCGAGGGCACCCTGCCTGTCGCCGCGGAGCAGGAAAACGTCGCCGAGATGTTCCGACACGACCGAGTCGCCACCGGTGAGCTCGGCTGCTTGCATCAGCTGGTTCTGTGCCCGCTCGAGCAACCGAAGTGCCTCGTCCTTGCGTTTCGCCTGGAAGAGATCCTCGGCCATCTTGTAGTAGACCCAGCCAAGGCTGTCGGTGATATAGCCATCACCCGGCGAGAGTTCGATCGCCCGCCGGATCAGCCGCTCGGCCTCGTCCAGATTCTCACCCCGCTCCGCCCAGGAATAGCCGATGAAATTGAGAGCGTTGGCGTTGTCCGGGTCGAGTTCCAGCACGTGCTGCATATACCGGAGGGATTCGT
>JAPYTP010000070.1 GCA_029941885.1 Myxococcota bacterium | reverse complement strand
AGGGCGTGGACCGCGGCGCCGAGGTCCACGAGCAGGTGCGCTGCCGCCGCGCCCATGCCCGAAGCGGCTCCGGTCATGACGACTGTCTTTCCCTCGTACCCGAGTGCATCCTTCATCATTCTCTCCTCATGGATCCTCGCGGGGGATCCCGGTTCTCGTAGGGTGCCAGATTCGGCCGATCGAGATCCGAGATGATATCGGCGACTGACCTCGTGGGTTGGCCAGATTCTCTTCTCTCGGCCGAGCACGGAAATGGATGGATCCTCTCAATCGCTTCAGCCGGGAGAGGGGTTCCGACTGCCAGGATTTCCCCGCTCGCGGAGACGATCCCCCTGTTCCGGATCATGGGGCACCCGTTGCTATGACCGCGGAATAGATACGGAATCTCGGCGTCCGGGGTGTGTTTCAATGACTCAAGGTTGCGCAGCTAGGGCCCATCTCGTTCCGATTTACTTTGACAATCCGGCCCGATTCATGAGAACCTAGTCCTGGGAACGGAGTAATCGGCTTTCGCGCTGCGATCGAGTGCGCCGTCTCCCTGAATTGTCTGTTGAAGCACCTGAGTAGCCATTCCCGGTGGATTGGCTGGCTGTAGTCGTCCGCGACTACTCGGGTAGTCAGCATCAAAAGGGGCTTGCGGCATGCGGAAGCGAATACTGATCTCTCTGTTCACCTCATTGTTCTTCCTGTCTGGGATTGCTTCGGTCGCGCACGCATTCAGCGATGTCTTCGTATTCGGCGATTCGCTCTCGGATTCCGGTGCCTTCGCCGGGATCTTTCCCGCCGCCTGCCCGGCCGCACCCTATGCCGGATGTCGATTCACGAACGGCCCGACATGGGCCGAGATTCTGGCCACTGATATTGGGAACTCCGCCGATACCGCCTATCTGGGCGGGACGAACTACGCGATCGGTGGAGAGAGAAGTGACGAGCTTCTCGTTGATGTGGATACCTTGGGTGTTGGGCAGATCCCGAACTTCGCCAGTACGGTAGGCGGCGTCGCCGACCCGAACGCGCTCTACATCATCTGGGCAGGAGGAAATGACTTTCTGCAGAACGTCCCTCCGGGCACCTACGACCCAGTCGTTGCGGCAACAAATATCGTGAATTCCGTTCTCGCGCTGTCGGCACTCGGCGCGACGGACTTTCTCGTGCCGAATTTTCCGAGTCTGGATGCCTGGGGCTTTAGCTTCAACAGCGCACTCCTAGCCGGCCTCGACGCGCTCGTCGGGCTCAACATCACGAAGTTGAACGTACTTGGGGTCTTTCTGGACGTGACATTCAATCCCGCGACGTATGGCCTGACGAACGTGGTCGACCCCTGCTGGGATGGTGTGACGGCCTGCGCGAACCCCAACGAGTACTTGTTCTGGGACGCCGTCCATCCGACGACAAGGGGCCACGAAATCATCGCCGCGGCGGCGCTTGCCGCGATCCCGGAGCCGGGTACCGCATTGCTGCTGGGCATGGGTCTGGCGGGGCTTTCAATGAGGCGACGTAGCTGAAGTCTTCGCAGGTCGGACTCTTGAGCGGCGATTGCAGCGCAGCCGTATCCAGCAAGACGCCCTCTTCTTGGGCTGGATGCACGACGTTTCGATAAGCGCGTTGCACAACGTTGACGAATTTCCCATTCGCGTCTTCTGCGGAACAGGAGGACTGCGGCCGTCTTGGCGGAAAGGGAAAACGGCCTCCGTTTTCGCCACCGGCAAAATCAGATGTTGTGTCACAATAGACGGGGAGGCACGTGCCCCGGTCGCTTCCGGGCCCCATCGGATGGAACTCGGAAGTCGGGGCGCCGGTAGAGAGCGTTCGTTCATCCCTAACAAGACCCGCTTGCCTCGGTGCTTCGTTCGGGAATAGACTCGGGACATGAGACCTGCACCATTTAGTTTCATGTCCTGCGAGTCTGTGCCGGACTGATGCTGGCCGCCTGGCCCGGCCACGCACAAGTCTCGAACATCGTCGCGACAAAGCTCTTCGGGGTGTCTCTGGGAAACGAGCGGAATGCGCTTGCCTTCGAGGACACGACCCAGCGGCTCTATACCGTTGACACTTCCGATCGGCTCCGAGTCTACGCCCTGGACGGTATGCTCGTTCTCGGCCGATCACCCTGCTCTCCCCGGGTCGACCCGGCGAGACCGGCCTCCACTTTCTCCGAGAAGCGACGACGTTAGGCGGGAATGCGGTAGCGGCGGGTAGGCTCGTCTTCATCCAAGCCGGGTCAGGGAACGATCCACAAGATGAAAACGAAACGACGCTCTACGCAATCGACGAGACGACGGGCGTCGTCGCGGCTACGCAGACACTGACCACCGGTTCCGTGGCCCCGCCGGCGGGTTGTTCCGAAGTCTTCAAGCACAGTGCAAAAGGCCTCGGGTACTCGACACAACGCGATCTCTTCGTGAGCGTCGACATGAATTGCCAGGGGATCGCGGAGATCGCCGGTGGCAGCGTGACGGGCTTGTTCGACGTCCCGGGAGGAATCTCTGGGACCCGTGGCGGGGGAGGAGTGACTGCTCATCCCTTGAAGGGAAACGTCTGGCTCGCCGGCGCGCTCTCGGAGGGCAATCTCGCCGAGTTCTCCGAATCGGGCGCGCTCCTCCGAAGGTTCAGCGTGTTGGGCTTGGATACCGGTATCTCGATCGCCCCTTGCCGGATCGAGTTCGACTCGATCGGAGAGCGACTCTTCCTCCTCACGTTCAACGCGAACGTGTACGTGGTCGACGGAGCGGCCCTCACTCCGGTCCCGGTACCCGGGCTCGGTCCATGGGCCATCGGACTCCTGATCATCGTCCTCACGACCCGCGCAATGGCGAGGTTTCACCAGAGAGCGCCTGCCGCCTCCGCTTGATGACCGGCATCCGTCGGTGATATCGATGAAGGCTTTCACTGCGAAACAGCCGTCTGACAACGAGCCTCTAGCTGAGGCCTCGGTGAGTCCGTATTGGGCTGAGCTGGTTCGAGACCGCGCTTGCTGACGACGGGTTCTGGGTGAAACCTCGCGTGCGGATAGGATCGGGCCTTGATTCGCAAATTCCTCTTTACGCCGATCTTGCTTCTCTACTGTGCGACCCTGGTTTTTGCCGCGTGGGATAGATCCTTTCTTCCAATCCGATTGAAGCGCTCGCAAAGTGTGGCGATCGAAGCCCTCCTTGTCATAGGCGTTATGCCGGGGCTGCGCGTCTTCGGCGGTCCGCGGGATCGGCTGGAAGCGCTCGTGCGTGCGCGCTGTACGGTCGTCGATGGCGTCGACGCGCAGGGCCGCAGGACTCGCATCTACCCTACGGAATCCTGTCCGCCGAGCGGTCTACGCTGGAAGCCGGTCGTCTACGAACACATGATCATGCACTGGACGTCTTGGCTTCGACACGGTGACTTCGTATCGAACCTCTCGGCTTTGGGAGACCATTTCTGCCAGAAGTCGAATAATCCGGACTTCACACACGTCGAAGTCCGGCAGGACCTTCCGCTCACCCACTACGTGACCGGCAAGAAGTCGACCCAATCGGAGCGCTTCGGACGAGTCGAATGTCGTCGCTGAATCAAGAGGCCCGAGATTGACGGCGTTACTCGAGGCCCTCGATTCCGTCTACCAGAGAATCGAACGCTGGTTCTTCGATCCCGTGCCGACCCATGCCTTGCTGATCTGTCGTGTGGGGCTCGGATCCGTTCTCTTTCTCGCCTACCTGTCGAGATGGTCACTCGTCGAAGTGCTCTACGGACCGACCGGAATCGCCGGCTACGACTTCGTCCAGCGCTTTCCCGAGAGTTCCGATGCCGGTTGAAAAATGCCCTTTCGGTTCGAGCATCTCCGACTCTTTTCGACGAGCGGACCGATCTGGGTCCTCTACCTTACGCTGCTCGCGAGCTCGCTCTCGTTTGCGATGGGCATCCGACCCAAGCTGTCCGGCACCGTCGCGACCCTCCTGAACGTCCTCTTCGTCGCGCGCAATCCGGGAGCGACCTGGGGTTGGGGGATGATGATCCAACCGTTCATGTTCTACACCATCTTCGCGGCGTCGGACAAACAATGGTCGGTCACGGGGTGGTGGCGTACATACCGAGGTAAACCGCGTGATCCAACACAGTGGACTTGCCCGGCCTGGCCGCAGCGGCTCTTCCAGATCCATGTCACGTGCGTCTTCCTCGTTCTCTGGTCGCGCTTCGACGAACAGAGCTGGCTTGCCGGACAGGCCCTTCCCTTCGTATTGACCAATCGTGACTGGGGTCGGTTCGACTTCGATTTCTCCCCCTATTTCGGCGTACTCGAAGTCGCGAGCGTCGCCGCGCTCGCCCTTGAATGCGCGGCCCCGATCGCACTCTGGATCCGGCCCATCGGCAAGTTCTGGGCTCTCGCGCTGATCGGATTATTCGCCACGCTCGTTGTCACGTCTTCCGTTGGCTGGTGGGATTTTATGATGATGTTCGTACTCGCCGTCTTCCTGCCGACGGAATGGCTCGCTCGATTCCTTGCGTTTGCCGACGCCCCCACCCGGCCAGCGGAGTCGTCGTCCGATGTCACCTGCGACGGACCCACCGATTGAATTTCGGTCGAGAATGTCCTGCTCAGAGACCCACTCGCCCACGTGTTGCCGTAGCGGATTCACGACGATCCGAATCTCATGCGAATCATCACTTCGCGGTTGGGCCCAGTCGGGGTAGGATCTCGGTGTGACAGCCAAAAAGAAATCGACGGGATCGAGTGCGGCCAAGACAAAGAAGGCCGCCAAGGAGCGAGCGACCTCCGCGAAGAAGAAAGCTTCCGCTCCCAAGAAAAAGGCCAGCCCCAAGAAGGCAGCCCCCAAGATCAAGAAGGCGAAGGCGGCTGCAACCGAGACGGTCGCCCGCGAAAAGCCCTCGACCAAGCCGGAATCGGCCCCGCCGCCGGACCGGCCCGAGGGCGCGATTTCCTCGATGGACGTGTCGCTTGGACATATCTTTGCGCTGCGGCCCCGAACCAATACGAGCTTTCGACCGGCCGATCTGTCCCAGGCCCGGCGCGCACTGGCGACCGAGGTCTACGCCGATCTTGCGGAGGCCGCTCGCGCTGTCGCCGAGGAAGCCCTCTCGATGACTCGTGGCGCGGCCGCACGGCCCGAGAGGCAGCGTCGTCGCTAGGAGCCCGTCCCGGCTCGGCCCGCCCACCCGCTTCACCCTTGTGTGAACCCCTTCATGCACGAAATTCGCGACCCGACCGATTCTTCGTTCGAGCTCAAAGAAAGAGCTCCAAGCGAGGAGTCGGATCATGTCGTTCAAGATTCTCCCACGGACCATCGGATCAGTGTTTCTGCTCGGCCTGGTCGCCGGCGTGGCTTCGGCCGGGTTCGAGGCCGTCGACCCGTCGAATGAGTCCTCCGAGTACCAACTGAAAGAGAACGTCAACAGCTAGATCACGAGTGTCGTCGGACCCGCCCGCAACGCGTATTGGGTGGAGTGCTATGACGAATCAGAAGTCTCGTTCGCTGGCCTGTCTCTCCATCACCGAAGAAGATCGATGGTCTTCGCTGCACGCGTGCCACCTACGGCGATTTTCGCTTCGAGTCCACCGATAACAATTTCGACCAGGTCGATCTACTCGTCTTCCCCTGAATCGAACACGTCGCCGGCGATCTCAGCGTCGAACGTCATACGAATACCCGCGACACCTTCGATACGATCAAGCTCCCGCGCCTCAGCCATGTCGGCGGGAAGATCGATCTCGATTTCGATCCGATGTTCGAGGGCATGCGGCTGCCTTCATTGACAACGGTCTCTGCCGTCGACGTCAACATGCGTCAGGCGGATCTCGATCTCACGGGCCTCGACGCACTCCAGACGATCAGTGGTCGGCTGATGTTCGCCAATCTCCATGCGGATGACCCGCCGACCTTTCGCGGGATGCATGGTCTGGTCGAGGTCGGCTCGCTCACGATCTCCGGTCGGGGCGCGCAGTTCGACAGTTCGGGTCCCGGGCTCTCGCAATTGGCTTTGGTGCGAGGAAATGTCGCGATCCAGGTCACGGCACCCAACTCGGTGCCCACCGGCTACCGCGCGATCTACGCCACCCAAGCGATCCATACGATCTGCGGGAACCTCACGATCGCGGGCGACGAGGCCAACCTCAATCTGGCCAGTGATTTTCCGGCTCTCGGCCGCGTCGTCGGATCGGTGACGCTCAACGGCAATAACGTCAGCAACCAGATCCCCGGTCTCTCGATCGGTGGCAATCCGGCGGAGTGCCAGTAGTCCGCCGGTCTTGCGGACACAACCCACACGACTCTTCGACGCCTTTCGGCGGTCGACGATCAGGAGAACAAGACGATGAAGCGCAATTCGGTCGACGGAATCTCGAGTGTCTTGACGACGTGTGTGACGGGCCTCGGCATCCTCTTTGCGGGCACTGGAATTGCCGGAGAGGGCGGAGGCAAGATCCTTACGACAACGAATATCCCGATGCCTCGTATCGACTCCTCGCAAATCGAAATCGACATGTCCGACTACGAGGCCGAATGTGGAGAGGGGAAGCCCAAGAGCTATTCGGGCAATCTCTCGCTCACGAGTCTCATCGAGCTCGAGGACCACCGCTGTATCAAGATTGTGTATGGCAATCTCAACCTCGACACGAACAATTCGACGCTCGGCTTCATTCTCCCCTGGCTCGCACGGGTTACCGGCGATCTCCAGCTCGAGGGCAACGGTTCCCTTCCTTTCGCGCGGCTGCCGCGACTCACCCGCGTCGATGGTGAGATCGTTGTCGACGCGTGGAATGGCGCCAGCACATGCTGGGAGGCCCACGCGCTCACTGATCATGCGGGCACCTTCGCCGTCGATGCGGGCACGGTGACCGACCTTCGCGGCTTCGACAACCTGGGCGACGTCGGTCGGCTCGACCTTTGGCTGTGGCCGGTCAACGCCCCGATGAATCAGCAGATGCCCAACTTCCAGGGACTCTCTGGCCTCCTGTCCGTCGGCACTCTTGACATCGACGCCCACGCCGAACAGGCTCATCAGACGGCCGACTTCCTCGAGAGCCTCGTGGAGGTTCGAGGAAAGGCGGAAATCTGGACGAAGTATTGGCTCGTCGGTACGGACGAGATCGAAACCATCGGCGGGAACCTCGAGGTCGAGGTCAAGAACACCTACGGCGGTGCAGATACCGATGGACTCGAGTCGCTCCGCTACGTGGGTGGCCACTTCATCTGGGACGACACGGAACTGGACAACATCGATGCGCTCGCGAATCTCGAGTACGTCGGCGGTGATCTCGAGCCACCACTCGACGTGACCAGCCTCGCGAGATTCGCTGGTCTCCAGACGGTCGGTGGGGATTTCACGCTGATGGGCGAAGTGGACGTAGCGGACCTCAGCCCCCTCACATCCCTCGCGTTCGTTGGCGGTCGCTTGACGATCGAGAGTTCGGAGATCCAGTCCCTGGCCGGACTCCAGGGCGTGACGTCCCTGGGCGGTCTGCGGATTCATGACAACGCCGAACTCACTTATGTGGGAGCCCTCGGAAACGCGAGTGTCGTCGGCGGCAGCTCGGTCCAGATCACCAACAATTACCCGCTGACAGATTGCCAGGCGAATAGCCTCGTGTCTTCCATGTCGGTCCCTCTATCCACGACCGTGACGGTGAGTGGCAACGTTTCGCCGTGCATGTCGTTTGGGATCATCGCCCCCGAGAGTCCGACGGAGACGCTGCAGTGGTCCAGTTCGATCTACACGATCATCAGGTAGCTCACTCTTCCAGGATTCCCTTTCCCTAGACGCGAAACCGGGACCTGACCCCAAAGACGAGTTCGTCCTAGACTCCGCTCACAGCGGATCGATCCTTCTGTTCACCTTGATCAAGGCTGAGGCACGGGGACGTCGCATGAGTTCACCTTTTTTCGCGGGGTGCTGCGCGAGGGGTTTCGCGGATCGCAAGCGAAGACCTGAAGGACATCGATTGGGATCTTTGTGAAGAAGAGAGTTCAGCGGCTCCAGGATCGCCTCGAGGAGACGATTGCGGCGCTAGGCTCGGCCTCGTATCGCCACCCCTGGGTCGTCGTCCTTTCGGTCGCCGCGATGGTCGGCGGTCTTGCGCTTCAGATCCCCCAACTAGAAGTCGTCACCCAGACCGATCAATACCTCGATCCATCGGATCCGATTCGGATCGACTACGACGCGTTCCGCCAGCAGTTCGGACACGACGACATCGTCATGGTGGCGCTACAACCGGCTGACGTCTTCGACTCCAGATTCCTCGTGCAGCTCCGAACTCTCCACGAGCGTCTCGAGGAAGAGGTGCCCCATGTCGACGAGGTCCAGAGCCTGATCAATGCCCGGCGCACCCGCGGTGAGGGCGACACTCTAATCGTCGATGAGCTCCTCGAAGAATGGCCGGAGGACGAAGCGGCGCTGGCGGAACTGCGGGAGGCGGTACTCGCCAACTCCAACTACCGCGACCTGTTCATTTCTTCCGACGGGCGGACGACCGCAGTGATCGTGCGCGCCCAGGCCTACGAATCGAGTGAAGGTGCAGGGCTCCTGGCCGGCTTCGAGGACGACGCGGCGGTGCCGGAAGAGGAGCCCGAGTTCCTGAGTAGCGACAGTCAGCGTGAGCTCGTCGATGCAGTGCGCTCCGTCGTGGCCGACACGCTTCCCGCAGGAATCCCCGTTGCCGTGGCCGGAAACCCGGTCGTGTTGGCGTCGACCCAGGCGTACATGTTCCGCGACATGGGTCGATTCACGGCGCTCGCGCTCGTCGCCCTCGCCAGCCTGCTCGGGTTGACCCTTCGACGTGCATCGGGTGTCGTCGTCCCCATCGTTGTCGTGGTGCTGACGCTCTCCTCGACGATTGGGATGATGGCCGCGACCGGGCGTCCGATCACCTTCATCACTCAGGTCATCCCCTCCTTCGTGCTTGCAGTCGGGGTCGGCTTCTCGGTGCACGTACTCGCGATCTTCTTTCAGCGGCTCGATCTCGGTGACGAAGAGCATGAAGCGATCGTTCACGCCTTGCGTCATTCGGGTCCCGCCATCGCCATGTCCGCTGTCACGACCGCGGGAGGCATGTTCTCGTTCCTCGCGTCGAGCTTGCTGCCGGTTCGCGATCTCGGGATCTTCATCCCCTTCGGAGTTCTCCTCGCTTCGACCCTCGCGCTGACGCTGGTTCCGGCGCTGCTTCGGTTGCTCCGGGTTAGACCGCGAAAGCTGGCCGAATACTCCGGCGTTCCTCCGACCGAGCGGGTGCTGGAGGCCTGCGCCCGATTCGGAGTTCGCCACGCTCGGGCGGTCACGCTCGCGTGTGTTCCGCTTCTGCTCTTCATGCTCGCAGGTATTCCGCGAATTTCGCGTGACTTTAATCCGATCGAGTGGCTTCCCGAGGACGAGCCGGCGCGCGTCGCGACGGATTTCATCGATCGCTACATGGGGGGGGCCACGAATCTCGAACTCGTGATCGACGCGCGCGAGGTCAATGCGCTCCACGACCCCCCGACGCTCCGGCGAATCGAGGCGATCCAGCGATACGTTGAGATCGTGGCCGGCGGCCAGATCAGCAAAACGATGTCGTTGGCCGATGTCTCGAAGGAGATCCATCAGGCGCTGAATGGCGGCGACCCCGACCGATACGCGATCCCGGATACACGATTGCTCCTCGCGCAGGAGATGCTTCTGTTCGAGAGTGCGGGGTCGGACGATCTCGAGGATTTCACGGACACGGGCTTTCAGCTCGCACGGATCACCCTCAAGGGCAAACAGGAGAACACGTCCCGTTATTCCGCATTTCTCGAGAAACACCGCCCGGAGTTCGAGAGGCTCGCGAATGGCCGGGACGTGGTGATGACCGGATCGATGGTGATCGGCACTCACATCGCGGACTTGACGGTCGTAACGGCCCTACGATCGTATGCGCTCGCGTTCACGCTGATCACGCCGCTTATGATCCTGTTCATCGGCCGGTTGCGGATCGGGCTGGTGAGCATAGTGCCGAATCTGGCACCCATCTTGATGATATTGGGATTCATGGGGTGGACTGGAATTCCACTCGATGTCTTCACCGTACTTGTCGCGGGCATCGCGCTGGGGCTCGTCGTGGACGATACGCTCCACATCCTCAATGGATTCCGGCGCGATTATCTGGAGTCAGGCGACGTCGAACAAGCGATCGTGAAAACGATGCGAACAACTGGGAGGGCATTGCTGTTCACCACGCTCGGTCTGACGACGGCGTTCGCGATCTACGGATTCTCGGGCGCGCTCAGCATCAAGAACTTCGGGTTGCTCACGGCGCTCGCGATCGCTTTGGCCTTCGTATTCGACCTCTTTCTGTCCCCGGCGCTCCTTGCTCTGGTCTATGGCAAGAAGGAGCACGTGAAGGCCATTTCGTAGCGCACGAAGATTCGGCTCACTGAAACGCTGGGGAAGACCGGTCCAGCCGAATGGCGGATCAGGTCTCGCTCTCGATGTCCTCGTAGAGTGCGCGCCTCTCGGGGGGCATCGCGTCGAGGAAGGCCCGCGCGTCCTCGACAGGCAGGGTCTCGATCCTTCCGTCCTCGTGCTGGACGGATACGCCGCCTGTTCGCCACATTTTGAGGCGCTTGGCGCGCACCTTCCTTTCCGGGTGGCAGACGAGGTTGCAAGCGCTGCACATGATGTTCGTCTTGGAGCCCCGCTGAGCGTCGTAGAAACCGCCCGGGACCTCGGGCCTTTTCGAGAGATCTCCCCCCATCTCCATGATCGCTGGGAGGAGCTGTTCGTCTTGCTTGGGAAGCGGCTTTCGTCCGGGTCCCCAGGAGCTGAACTTTCCGTCCTCGGAGAGTCCCGCCATGCCCATCATGTGCGATGCGCAGCGCATGTGATGCTCGCGGGTCGAGTACTTGTGGTGGTCGTGCTCACCCATCTTCACGGTCGTGAAGTCGGTCCGACTCATGAAGCTCGTGGGGCATACCTGGCCACACCAGTTGCACTCGTCGCAGTAGTTGGCCTCGGGTGGGAGCACCGGAGTGGGGGGGAGGTCCGCATCGGTCACGATGGCGCCGAGCGTTACGGCGGCCCCGTGCGTGGTCGTCAGGATGTTGCCCGACATCCCAAAGAAGCCCACTCCGGCCGCGGCCGCCAGGTGACGCTGGGAGATGACCGGGATGCTGCCCATCATGATGTCGCTCGCCTTCGCGGGATTCAGCTCTGCGGCCTTCCGTTGGCGTTCGTTCTGGGGCATCACGTCGACGCGGGTGCCGTCCGCAGGTGTGTTGCCCGCGTATACCACCTCGGCCTCGTAGCCGAATTTGCGGAGCTGGTTCGTCATCTCGCCGGCGAGGCCCTGTGTAATGTTGTTGGAGCGGATGTAGTCCTCCTGGTAGGGAGCATGATCGATCTTGCCCATGTAGAGTTCGAGCTTCTCCTCATCGACCGGATACGCGAAGACGACGGCCGCGCGCGCGCCCGGCAGCTGGCGGGTGAGGTCTGTCGAGGGCGGCCCGCCTTCCAATCCCTCCTGATTGCAGACGCCGACCGCACAGCATCCTGCCGTTTCCGCCTGTATCAGCAGCCGGTCGCGAATCGTCCCCAGATCGAGTTCTGCCATGTCGCGGTCTCCTTGCACCCGGGTACTGATCGCCTGATGTGAACGCTCAACGAGAGAGTATTCACGCCGTCCGAGGTCGCGTTGGGCGCCATCCGAATGCTTGCTCGACCCATGGGATCGGCAAGAAGATGATCAGCATGACGACCATGAGATTCTGCCACCAGCCGAGGGTGGCGCTGATTTCCAGCCCGAGATGCAGAGCCATGAGCGTGCAGGCGATCAGGGTTCGAAATCTCGGAACCCATAGCAGCAACGGCGCCAGGAGCTCTACCAGCCAGACGGCGTAATTCAGTACCGTCAGAATCGGTGTGGCCCAGTACCAATCCACCAGCGTGAGTCGGGCATAGCTGGCGTTGGTCAGGACTTCGAAGATCATGCCTCCCTCGAACCAGCCTTCGTAGAAGAGTCTCGGGTAGGCGGCGGCGATGTACACGCAGATGACGTGCAGCTGGATCATTCGAACCGGCCACATGGAGATATCGGTCCGGGCCGGCTTGCCGCGCCTCTCTTGGATAAGAGCGTCCACCGAGGCTCGAGTTCCGGGGTGGGCGACGATCAACCATACGAGAAAACAACCGATGATCGTCCACCATCCCCAGGTATGCGTGAAGCCGATCCTGGCGAAGTGCCAATGGCACACGAACAGCACGACACCGGAAGTTCGACTCATGAATCCGACGCAAAAGCACAGAGCGGCCAGCATGAGGATGCTCGATACCGCCGAAGCGGAAAGCGCTCCGAGGGGACTCCAATAGGCCGAGTTGGCATACGAATGCATGCCCTGCTCGCCGAACAGGACTTCCATATGGGGTCTGTAGAGGAGGTAACACAGGAAGAAAATGGCACCCAGGCCGATCCGACACGCCGCGACCGGGTACGGTGACGTTCGCGCAAAGAAGAACCGTTCTACCGCGAGAAACGCTCGGTTCAAGGGAGAAGCTCCAGTGCGCCGTCCAGGCTGCGCGTGAGCTTTGAAAACCGGCTCCGCTCGATCGACTTTCCATGCGTGCAGTCATAGGCGGCGAGGTACGCGAGATTGCGCGCGATCTTCCCCGTCGTGAAAGTCTGATGCTCCACCAGAGCTGACAGATGGACTTCCTCTGGCCGTGAACCATCTTGCTCGCAGTAGTATCTAGCGAGTCGCATCACGGATGCCTCGGCGATCGCTTGACTGCCCGCACGCCGGAGATGCCACCACCGGAGCACGGTACGATAGTGGAAGGTGTCTCGGACATCGTTGACTAAGCGCAGCGGCTCGGGATTGCATCCGTGGTTCATGGCGTAGAGCCGGGTCAACCCGGTGTCGCTCCGAAAACCGTCTACCTGAAGACAGAAATGCCGAGGCTTGGGGCCCCCCCTCCCGAGAAACACCACCCAACTCGGAACGACATTCGCACGCTGCATCGCCTTTCGCAGCTCGCCATGATGGGCTCGCGCAAATGCGGGCACGATCATCTGTGGCAGCGCCGCGAACAAGACCACCACACACGTCGCCAATACTGCCAATACCCTCAGAACTCGCCACATAAGCATCTTGCCCAGTATAGGTCAGATGCTGCGCACTCGGTGTCGGCTTGTCGCCGACGTTCACCCTACGACTGCGATGGAAGGGCGGTCTGGATGACTCGCTCTGTCTTGGCACACGACGGGGTCGAGGTTCGGGACGTCGCATCCCGATTGCGACGCCCGCTTCGAGCGGATCATCACCCACGAGCGCTCGTCGCGCCGGCGGGTGTGCTGGAGACCTCGCCCGCGCGACCGATCTGTACTCGCTCCGCTGCGGCGTCGATTAGATCGGTTATATCGGAGCGTCGAGTAGAGGTCCTTGGTCGACGACCGTGTTCGAGTGGTCGTGGCGGTCGTCAAGGTGAGAGTGCTATTCCCATCGCCGTCGACCTCGCCGCCGGTCGGATCCGTCGTCGGGGCGGCATCGATGAGGTAGCCCCGATAGTTTCCGGACACGACCATGATGGATTCCGGACCGGCCGCACCGTGGTCGAGTGACATCACCGGACACAGATGCGCGTCTTCCCCGACGCTGATTCCCGCCAAGGTCTGGCCTTCGATGGTCAGGTTGTTCGTGTCGTGATCCGTGACCAGATGGAAGTCCTGGTTGTAGACGATATGTCCGCTCAATGGACTGTCCGCATTGTTGATGAGACGAAGATGCGCTGTGACCGTACCCGTGCGCGGGAAGGGTGAGTCGACATAGGTCTTGAGATTGAAGTCGGTGACGACGAGGCGCTTGCCCTTCGGAATGGAGAACGGGGCCGCTGTCCCGTTGGGCATGATCCGCTGCATATAGAGACTCTCGTCTCCTGAATCTCCGCCGACTTTACAGAATCCGCCGGGACCGAACGCCCAGAAGGTCAGGATGACGTGGTCATCGGGCTGCTGATTCAGGTGGGAGTCGGCCTGTGCGAGGCCCGCGAAACCGAATAGGACGAGCATCGACGAGGCCGCCAGCATGCGGTGAAGCAATGCGGCCCGTCGCGACACGCGTACGGGAGAAGATGAGATTTGCATGAGATCCTCCCTGCCCGCCGGAATGCGGGGCGTTGTCGAGGAGGATCGGAGGTTTTCGAGTCTCGGAGCATGAAACGCTTCACACGCGCGTCGATTCGTTTGCGCAAATCAGCCGTGGGTCATGCTGGACCCGCGGTTGTGTGATGTCGCACTCAGAGAGTGTTCGATCGGGATACGGGCGATTCCGCGGATCGTCCGCGAGCCCTTCTCGTTCGAGCAGGTCCTTGCCCTCTGCGCGGGATCGAGGCACGGCCGCCGTGTGGGTCGTAGCGGCGAGGCCATTCGGACCCGAAGAATCTACCAGCTGTCGAAGTGCGTGATGGACTCCGGATCGGGGCGCTTCGCGTGTTTGAAGTCGCTGCCCTTCGTGTAGGCGACGGGCAGGAGGCCCACCTGCGAGAAATCGTCTGGGATGCCCAGCAACTTCGCGGCCTCGGCCTCCTGGAAGAGATGGATTGTCGTGAGGGTCGAGCCGAGCCCGCGGCTACGCAGCGCAATCTGGAAACTCCACACGGCCGGGAAGATCGACCCGTACATCGAAGCCGCGGTCGCGTTATCCGCATTCTCGGGGATCCGCCCCTGCATGCACGGAATGACGTGCACGGGAACATCGGCGAGGATGTCGTTCAGGAACATCGCCGAATCGTAGACGCGGACGGTCTGGCCGTTGCCCTGTTCCACCGCTGCCGCGTGCGCCTGGGGAAGGTAGACGTCGCCCGATGCGCTGTAGAGCTCTGCCAATGCCTTGCGCTTCCCCGGGTCGGTGACCACCACCCAACTCCAACCCTGCTGATTGCCCCCAGTGGGCGCTTGTTGCGACAGTCGGATGCAATCGAGGATGACATCGCGCTCGACGGGACGATCGAGGTCGAGTCGTCGTCGCACGGCGCGGGTCGTCGAGAGTAGTTCGTCGGTCACGGACAGGTCGAAGGGGGCTGACATGGGACTCCTCTATTCGTTCGGATCGCTTCCAGTTTCACCAATCTACCGCAACACCGCACATGATTTCTCAGCGGACTGGAACAGTCCGATGTGGCGGTTCGTCTCACCAAGGAGGGGTTGCAGTCCAGGGTGCCGCCGGACAGACCTCCCTCAGCCATTGGGGCAGTAAAAATCGGCATCCCAGGGTTCCGCTGGACGGAACGGGCGAGTACGCTGCCGCCCAACACGATCTTGGGACTGGGGCCTTCATCATGGGTACGACAGTGGACGCAGCCTTCATCCGGCGCGCAGTCGAAGCATCGGATCTCGCGGCGCTGCGCGCCGCTCTGTTGCAGGCATCCGGCGATCCGGAGCTCGAGGAGCTGGGACCGGTCGCGAGCCTCGCTCCCGAGGATCGCGCGCGGCTCATCGCAAGGACGACGCACCTTCTCGTGACCGAGCTCGGCTCCTATTCCCTCAGCGTTCCCTCTGATGAGGAACTGCGCCGGCTGATGGATCTCGTGCTCGGCGTGCCCACGCGCGACGAACACTTCGAAATACGACGTCAGTTCCTGGCGTTCGAGCGTTTTCCCTTTTTGTGCAGTCGCCCGACCGGCGCGCCAGAGGTTCCGGAAGGCTTCGAGGTCGCGATCATCGGCGCGGGGCTGAGCGGGATCGCGGCGGCGGTCCAGCTCGAGCGGCTCGGGATCCCGTACGTCGTCTACGAACGGCGCGACGAAGTCGGGGGGACCTGGAGTGTCAACAAGTATCCGGACATTCGCGTCGATACGCTCAGCATCACCTACGAGTACAGCTTCGATGACCAATACCCCTGGCGCGAGTACTTTGCTCGCGGAGAGGATGTTCGGGAGTACATCGAGTTCATCGCCAAGAAGTACGGGGTCTTCGAGCACATCCGATTCGGGCATGACCTCGAAGACGCGACCTTCGATGAGCAACGCTCGACGTGGAGCCTGACGTTCCGTCGCCCGGACGGCGCGCGGGTCGAGCACGAAGTCAACGCGATCGTCAGCGCAGCGGGACTCTTTTCGACTCCGAAGATCCCGGACATTCCCGGTGCCGAAGAATTCGAGGGAACGATCCTTCACCCGACGCAGTGGACGAGTGAGCACGACGTGCGTGGCAAGCGGATTGCCATCATCGGCAATGGGTCGACGGGCGTTCAAATCCTCGCCCCCGTGGCGGAGGAGGCGGAACGTGTCCACGTCTTCCAGCGCACGGCGCAATGGATCAGTCCGCGAGAAAACTATGGTCGTTCGATCGAACCCGAGGTTCAGTGGCTATTCGATACGGTACCCGGCTACTGGAACTGGGCTCGCTACACCTCGATCATCGGATTATTCACGTGGCATGAAGACTTCCTGATCCCGGATCCGGAATGGGAACGTCAAGGGGGCCACATCACCCGGAAGAGCGAGGAACTCCGCGAATATCTCATGGGATACATCGACGAGCAGGTCGGTGGGCGGGCCGATCTGATGGAAAAGCTCATCCCGGACTATGCCCCGATGGTTCGGCGTCCTGTGGTCGACAACGATTGGTACAAGGCGCTCACGCGCGACAACGTCGAACTCGTGACCGACGGAATCGCTCGGCTGACACGGACGGGGATCGAGACCGTCGGCGGAGAGCACCGCGAGGTCGACCTCGTCGTCATGGCGACGGGCTATGACGTCGAAAAGTATCTCTGGCCCGCGGAGTACAACGGCCTGGACGGGCGCAATCTACGTGAGTACTGGGCCGACGACAGTCCGCGCGCCTACCTCGGCACGCTCGTGCCCCACTTTCCGAACCTCTTCATCATGTACGGACCCAACTCTCAGCCGGTCTCGGGCGGCGTATCGCTCCCTTCGTGGTTTCAAATCTGGGCCGCCTATTTCGGGCGGTGTCTCCTCACCCTGATCGAAGGGGGGTATTCCCGATTCGCGGTGACGGAGCCGGCGTTCAAGGAACACAATGCGAGGCTCGATGCCGAGGCGTCGGGTCTGGCGTTCATCACCGACACGAGATCCGTCGAGAAGAACTACTACGTCGACGCGTCCGGTCGTCTGCTCGTCAACACTCCCTTCGAGACCGCGGAGCTGCACGCCATGATGAAGGCCCCCAATCGCGACGACGTCGAGTTCAGCTAGATCCGTTTCGGCCAATATCCGAGCTAGCATGGGAGCGCATGACCGCCTTGACGAGGGAGGAATCAATGGCCGATTCGAAATCCCACCGCGACGAAGGAGAAGAGGTCCTCGACGCTCTGATCATCGGTGCGGGGTTCAACGGTCTGTACCAACTCCACAAGCTGCGTGAGGAGGGCTACTCCGCAAAGATTCTCGAGGCCGGGTCTGGCCTCGGCGGCGTCTGGTACTGGAACTGCTATCCCGGAGCGAGAGTCGACTCGCATGTGCCGAACTACGAGTTCTCGATCAAGGAGATCTGGCAGGACTGGAACTGGACGGAACGATTTCCGGCCTGGGACGAGTTGCGTCGCTACTTCGCTCACGTGGACGAGACGCTACAGCTCACCCGAGACATCTACTTCGACAGCCGCGTCACGGAAGCGGAATTCGATGCCGCCCTCGATCAATGGCGAGTTCACACCGCCGATGGTCGAGACATGCGCGCCCGCTTTCTGATTCCGTGTCTGGGCTTCGCGGCGAAGGCCCACACGCCGGATTTCCCGGGCCTCGAGAAGTTTCGGGGTCCGTGCCATCACACCGCGCATTGGCCGCAGGAGGGACTCGATCTGACGGGCAAGCGCGTGGCGGTAGTCGGGACGGGTGCCAGCGGCGTACAGGTCGTACAAGAGGCAGCGAAGATTGCGGCGCAGCTTACGGTCTTTCAGCGCACGCCAATGATCGCACTGCCCATGCAGCAACGACGGCTGGACCTGGAGATCCAGCAGAAGATGAAAATGAGCTATCCGGCGAAGTTCCGTCAGCGCGCTGTTTCAAGTTCGAGCCTGATCGACGTGATCGCGGACGAGCGCGCGGCCAAAGACGTCCCGGAAGAGCAGCGACAGGCGATCTTCGAGGCCGCCTGGCAGAAGGGCGGCTTTCATTTCTGGGTCGGCACGTTCAGCGACATTCTCCAGGATGAGGGTTCCAATCTCCTCGCCTATGAATTTTGGCGTGACAAGACGCGTGCTCGTATCGATGATCCGATGCTGCACGAAATGCTCGCGCCGACGAGGCCGGTCCATCCCTTTGGCACGAAGCGCCCGTCACTCGAGCAGGATTTCTACGGTGCCTTCAATCAGCCGAACGTCGAGCTCGTCGATCTTCGCGTGGAGGCCATCCAGGAGATCACCGAGTCCGGAGTGCGAACAAGCGAAGCGGACTACGAGATCGACATCCTGGTCCTGGCGACCGGATTCGATGCCAGCACCGGTGGATTCGCCCAGATCGATTTTCGCGGCGTGGGCGGCAAGTCGCTGCAGGACGCGTGGGCCGAAGGGGTGAAGACGCAGCTGGGCTATTCGGTTCCGGCGTTCCCGAACATGCTGATACTCTACGGCCCGCAGAGCCCGACCGCGTTCTGCAACGGACCGACCTGTGCCGAGGTTCAAGGCGACTGGGTGATCGAGTGTCTCAACTACATGCGAGACCGACGACTGACGCGCATCGAGGCGACCGAAGAAGCGGCCGAGAAGTGGGCCGCCTACCTCGCGGAGATCGGCGAGGGAACGCTGCTGCCCAAGGCCGACTCCTGGTACATGGGCGCCAACATCCCCGGAAAACGCCGAGAGCTTCTCTATCATCCGATCGTTCCCGACTACGTGGAAAAGTGCATGGAATCCGCCGCCAACGGATATGAGGGATTCGCACTCCGCTGACTCTCTCGCGTGTTCGGCGTTGGGCGTACCTGGGATCGGCGGGGGCCAGCCGAGTGGGCCAAGCAATCGATCACGGGCGATCCAGGCTCCACCGCGAGGCGACTTGAGACTTCGACGATATCCACGACATCCCACGAAGGGACACGATTGGAGAGCGCGAATCGTGCTTCCCTTCTTTGGGATAGTCTGTTTGTTCGTCTCGACCTCGTGCGATGGGCCCGTGCGGCCAGCCGGCAATATCGAGGGGCCGAGGATTTCGCAAGAAGCCATCGTCGACCGGCAGAACGCCGCGGCGGCGTCCGGCTCGGCGCATGCGGAGAAGCAGATCCTGTTCGGCGATCTCCACGTTCATACCACCTATTCGATCGACGCCTTCCTCTACTCGCTGCCGCTCTTCTCGGGTGAGGGCGCGCACCCGCCTGCGGATGCCTGCGACTTTGCCAGGCACTGCGCCGGGCTCGACTTCTTCTCGATCAACGATCACGCCGAAGGGCTCACGCCCGACCTGTGGCAGCGAACGAAGGAGAGCATCCGCCAGTGCAACGCCGTTGCGGATCCCGCCGGCGGCGACCCCGACATGGTCGCCTTCATGGGTTGGGAGTGGACGCAGACCGGGCCGAGCCCCGAGACACATTTCGGGCACAAGAACATCATCTACCCAGGTCTCGCCGACGACGAGCTGCCGACGCGACCCATCACGTCGGTCGCAGTCAGCGATCAGACTGCGCCCTCGAGCCTCGTGATGCACGCGGCGGCGGGTGCCGTCGACCTTTTGGGCTATTCGGAGTACGCGGACGTGTTGTCGTTCATGGCCGACATGTCCGAGATTCCCGACTGCCCGGCGGGCGTGCCCGCGCCGGAGCTTCCGGTGAACTGTCGCGAGAACGCCGCGACGCCCGAGGATCTCTTCCGCAAGCTCGGCGAGTGGGGCCTCGAGACGCTCGTCATCCCCCACGGTCTGGCCTGGGGCGTACACGCGCCACCGGGTGCCCGCCTCGATGTCCAACTTACCCGCGCGCAGCACGATCCCGCCATGCAGCGGCTCGTCGAGATCAGCTCGGGGCACGGCAACAGCGAGGAATTCCGCGACTACCCCGAGTACGTCACCGACTCGGCGGGCGAGCGGATCTGCCCGGCGCCGACCCCGGACTACCTGGCTTGCTGCTGGCAAGCGGGCGAGATCGTGCGAGCACGCTGTGACGACCTCGCGCCTGACGAATGTGACGCACGTGTCGCGGAGGCCCGCCAGATCACGCTCGACGCGGGCACCACCCCGGAGTGGGTGTTGCCTGGCACGACCGCAGAAGACTGGCTCGACTGCGACCAGTGTCGCGACTGCTTCAAGCCTGCGATGACGCTGCGGCCCGGCCAGACAGCGCAATACGCAACGGCGATCTCCAACTTCGACGAGCCAGAGCCCGACGGCGATCCGCTGCAATTTCGCTGGGGGTTCATCTCCTCCACCGACAACCACGCGGCGCGACCGGGGACCGGGTACAAGCAGTTCGATCGCATCACCATGACCGACGCTCGCGGCGTACACGACGAGGAGACCTTCCGCTCGTTACGCGACTACGTGACCGGCGATGTGGAGGATCCGCAACGGGCACAGCCGGCCAGCGAGAATCGCCTGAGCCAACTCTTCGACACCGAGCGCGAGGCCAGCTTCATGTATCCCGGCGGTATCGTGGCCGTCCACGCCGCGGGGCGCGACCGAATTTCGATCTGGGATGCCTTGATGCGTCGCGAGGTCTACGGCACGAGCGGACCCCGCATGCTGCTGTGGTTCGACTTGCTGAACGAGGACGGCGGGCGCATTCCGATGGGCGGCGAAACCGAGCGCCGTGAGAACCCGACGTTTGTCGTTCGAGCCAGCGGCGCGCTCGAGCAACAGCCCGGCTGTCCCGAGGAGAGCATCGCCGCGTTGTCCAGTCAGCGACTCGACCACCTCTGTCGAAATGAATGTTACCACCCGGGCAACGCTCGCCATCCGATCACCCGAATCGACGTGATCCGCATCCGCTCCCAGCAGCGCGCGGGCGAACCCGTGGCGCGGCTGATCGAGGATCCGTGGCGCAGCTTCGAGTGCGACCCCGATCCCGGAGGCTGCCGGGTCGAGTTCAGCGACCCCGACTTCGCGGAGGACGGGCGCGACGCCGCCTACTACGTGCGTGCCCTCCAGGTCGACACTCCGGCGATCAACGCCGCCAATCTGAGGACGCAGTTCGACGAGGCGGGGAGAGCCGTCGCGGTCACACCCTGCTACGGCGATTACCGTCTCGGAACGGAAGATGACTGTCTGGGGCCTGCCGCGGAACGGGCCTGGTCCTCGCCCATCTACGTCGACCATGCAGGTGGATGATCGAGCGGGTGGAGGGTTCGCCCAATCGATCGAGGCCTCTCCGGATTGGGAAGCCCTCTCAGGCCGGGACCCATTGGGGCAGTCGAATCGTCTCCTCCGTTTCCGCGTCGGGGATTTCCTCCCACACGGCGCGGACCGGGAGCCCGACTCGGACGTCGTCCGTCGCGGTCTCGAGCAGATTTCCGACGATGCGCACATCGGGAAGCTCATCGAGGGAAACGAGCACGACGGTATAGGGCACGTGGGCCGATAAATCGGGGTGCACCGGGTGCTCGACTACGGTGTGACTGTAGACGGTGCCGACGCCCGCGACCTCGCGACCGCCGAACTCGTATCCCCCGCACGCGTGGCATAGATCCTCGGGCGGGTGCTGAATCGTGCCGCATGCGGCGCATTCTCGGACGACGATCTTTGCGCGGGTGAAGAAATCCCGATTCGATTCGTCGAGCGCGGGCAGCATCCATCCATCCATGTAACGAGTCATCGATTCCCTCAATCCCGACAGAAGAGCACGGCGCTGCCCGGGGCGTAGCCAGGGCCCGCGACCATCAGGCTGAGTTCCGCCCCCTCGACCTGGCTGGTCGACTCGCCGCGAATCTGTCGCACCGCCTCGTTTACGAGGCCGAAGCCGTGGATATACGCTTCACCGAGGTTGCCACCACTCGTGTTGATGGGGAGTTCGCCGTCGGGCCAGCGAAGCGCACCCGAGGTGACCCACTTCTCGAGTTCGTCGGGTGGGCTGAAGCCCATCTCGCTGATGGCCATCAGGACCGGTCCGGTGAAGTTCTCGTAGAACTGCGCGACCGCCACGTCCTTTGGTCCCACGCCCGCCCGTTTCCACAGGCTTTCCGCAACGTGGCGGAAATGCGCGGTGGGGAAGGGCGGCTCGTTGAAGCCGGTCACGCCACCACGGGGTTCGAGACCCTGGGCCCCAGCCAGAATCGGAACCGCGCCGTGGCGCAGGTCCCGTGCCCGTTCGCGACTCGTTACGACGATGGCCGATGCGCCGTCGTTCTCGGGGCAGCAGTCGAACAAGTGAAAGGGCCGGGCGATCCAGCGCGACTCGTCGTAGTCCTCACGAGTGATCGGACTGCCGTTGCGGAGCGCACGCGGATTGCGCTGGGCATTATCGTACGCGACGAAGGCCACTTCGAAGAGCGAGTCCTGCGTCACACCGTGTTCATGCATGAAGCGGACGCTTTGCACGGCGTTGATCTGGGCCGCGCTCATCAACCCATACGGGATACTGAAGGCCTGCGGTCCCGACACGGTCTTCCGTCCGGGCGAAAAGCCATAGCCTGCCTGACCAAAGCGACCGAACTGACCCTGTGCCAATGCACGGAACACCACGATGGTCTCGGCATAGCCCGCGCAGATCGCCGCGTCCGCGATCATCACGGCGGAGGCTGCGCCATTTCCACCGCCGCCGAAGGTCTGGCCCGTGAACTCGAGTCGGGGAATTCCCAGGGTCGCGCTCAGGCGGACCGGATCGTTGCGCGAATCCATGTAGGAGACGATGCCGTCGACGTCGGACAGTGCGAGGCCCGCGTCCTCGACGGCGCGCCGGATCGCCTTGCAGGCGAGCTGGAATTCGGTTTCGGACGAGCCGCCCCGCTTGAAGAACTCGGACTCTCCAACGCCGGCGACGGCTGCTTGGCGATGCACTCGGTGACCTCGATTCGACCCGTTCCGATGCTAGCCCGGAAATCTCTGCGGGCCCGCCGGACGGGAATCGGCCCTCATCGTTCGATGTCGGGGTGGGGCTGAGGATCCGACCGAGGGGCGGCCCGATTGCATCGGCAGGTCATCCCAGCTTGTAGAGTCGCTTGCAGTTCTCTCCGGTCACCTTGCGAACGGTCTCCTCGTCGAGGCCGCCGAGGGCTTCGTCGATGGCCTTGCGGGACTCGGGCCAGGTGCTGTCGGGGTGCGGGTAGTCGCAGGCCCACATGAAGTTGTCGGCGCCGAGCAGCGGGATCAGCTGGGGGCCAAAGGGCTCTTCCTCGAAGGTGGCGAGTACCTGGCGCACAAAGATCGCGGCGAATCGTTGGACGGACGTCGACGTGTCCGAGAGGAGTGGCTAAACCTGGCGTCTGTGCACGATAGAAGGAGGATGAGCCGTGGATCCGATCGCCCAGCTCCTCGCGCGAGACGAGATGCGCCAGCTCGCGGAGCGCTATGCGCTCGCGGTCGATTGTCGCGATCTCGATAGCCTGGTGGCGCTCTTCATTCCGGAGGTCGACTGCGGTCGGTTCGGGACCGGTCGCGAGGCGCTTCGGGAGAGCTTCGAGAGTCAGCTTTCTGCGGGAGGCAAGAGCGTGATGCTGGTCGCCAATCACGTGATCGACTTCGACGACGAGACGCACGCGCACGGCGTCGTCTATGGGATCGCCGAGGCCACGATGCCGGAGGGCTGGGTCCGCCAGGCGATCCAGTACCAGGATCTCTATGAGCAGAAAGAAGGGAAGTGGTTCTTCGTGCGCCGAAAGCACCTGCTCTGGTATGGCGTGGTGCTGCCCTACAACCCGATGGAGCAGGAGCCCGCTGAGTGGCCCAAGAGCCAGATCGGGCGCGGGACCGTGCCGGAGTGCTGGGAGAGCTGGCGGCGCTTCAACGAAAGCCGCGCGGGAGAGAGCAGCGAGGACGAGTAAGTTCGGGCGCGGCGCTCGGGCGCGGGGTTCAGGTCATGCTGAGGCCAGCGCAGACACGAATCGATTGGCCGGTGATTCCACTGCCGGCCTCCGAACACAAGAAGAGAACCGTATTGGTCACCTCGCTCGGTGCGACGAGTCTTCCCAGGGACGAGTTCGCCCCGAGTTCCGCTTCGACTTCTTCGGGGTCGATCCCTCGCTCTCCGGCGACGCGTTCCATGTATCCGGTGAGGAGTTCCGTCGCGGTCGCTCCCGGTACCACGCAATTCGCCCGAATCCCATACTCGCCGGCTTCCTTGGCCAGAGTCCGAGTGAGCGCGAGGGCTCCGAATTTCGATGCGCTGTAATGACTCTTTCGCGGGAAGGCTTCGTAGGCTGCGGTCGAGGAGAACAGGATGATGACCCCGCTGCGCTGGGGCATCAGATGTCGCAGCGCGGCGCGCGAGACCAGGAATTGCGCGGTCAGATTCGTGGCGATCGTTTGATTCCAGTTCTCGAGGGTCTGCTCGAAGAGATAGAGATCCTGCCCGGCCGAGGCGGCGTTGCTGACAGCGATGTCCAGTCGTCCGAACTCGGCGACCGCCGAGTCGATCACGCGATCCACCTGCGCTTCCTGGGTGACATCCGTCTCGAACACGAGGGGACGATGGCCGCTCTCTTCCTCCACGAGAGCAGCGGTCTCCTCGAGCAGACCGACCCGCCGGGCCGCGATCGCGAGCCGGGCGCCTTCGCGGGCGAAAGCGAGCGTCATGTCGCGGCCGATCCCCGTCCCGGCGCCGGTGATGACCACGACCTTGCCTTCGAATCGACCTGCGGAGGGGGGCTCGCTCATCGGCTATTGCTCGGGCTCCCGTGTCGGATGCTGGGGTGGGCGCTGGGGTGGGCGCTGGGGTGGGTGCTCAGTAGATTCCGCCGAGCTTGCTGTGGTCCCAGGTAATGAAACGCTCGGGTTCGATCACGATGGCCGTTTTCTTGGGGACCATCGCGGCGACGGCCTTTTCGAGGGTTTCCGTGGGGACATCGGGTGTGTTTCGAACGAGCACGGACATGTGGAGGCGATGGACTTCATCGTGGTCACGAATCAACGTCGCCCGACCCTTGATCGAAACGCCCCGGAGCTCGTTGTAGTCCTCGCCGTCCTCGAGCAGGACGCTGATGCGCGGATCGCGTTCGAGATTCACGATCTTCTGGGATTTCGTGAAGGTCTCGAGCACGATCTTGCCCTCATCGATGCCGAACCAGAGGGGCATGACGTGGGGGGTGCCATCCTTGTTGATGGTAGCCACCTGAACGGTCTTCTGGGTCTCGATGAACTTCCAGATTTCTTCGTCACTCATCATCACGAGTTCTCGACGTTTCGGCACGAGTCTCTCCTTTCAAGGCGATTGCCGGAACGATTCCCGCAGTCGGCCAGAGGGTGCCGTTGGGGATCGAGACCGGCTGTGGATCGCCGCGGTCGCGGGATACGAGAAGAATAATGCTTTCGAGGAAGGCCGGCTCCTGGCGATTGTTCCTAGGGGGCGACGATTTCAGGACGCGCGCGCGGTCCTCCGGCCGGGGCTCGGTCGAGGGAGCGCCGAAACCGACCCACATCGTCTTCGAGAGTCTCGTGGGGCACTCGCACAGCCGGCCGCTCGTCTACTGACGTCCGGCGGGTGTCAGGCGACCGTGAGGACATCGAGATTGTCGAATCCCCGCTGCCGCGCAACGCCGAGGATGTGTTCACGTTGGGGGCTCGAGTTGGAGACGCCTAGAATGCGGCTGTTCGGGTAGCGCTCGGCCAGCCAGAGCGAGAGAGATCCCCAGCCGCATCCGAGATCGAGTATCCGCGACCATCGCGCGCATGGGAATCGAATCCCGGCGAATCGCATTTCGGAGCCCTTCGCCGAGCGGGATTGGAAGAGGAGGGGTGAGGGACCGCTGGCGAGGACTGCTGGGACACATGATCGTGTTCGATGAATGCGGCTTGCCTCGCGGACTGCGCAAATTTTCCTGGAGGCCGCGCTTCCGCATGGGTCCGTGGAAGATCGAGTCCCAATGCGATTGCGAGATTCGAGGCTAGATCGACCGACCGGGGGTCGGACCCGGCAAAGAGCCGAAGGCGTCGCATCTGTCTCGGGACGCTCGCTCGCGGGTGCGGATTTGCCCGCTTGCGAATGCCGGGTGTCCGTGGCCCAGGCACCGGGTGGGGAGTTCGAGCCGAGGCGTCTCGTGCGCCGCGGGCAGACGGGTCCTGGAGAGTTTGTGCGTTTGCCCCTGCGAGACATTCCCGTCAGGCCAGAGACGAGTTTGCCCCAGGCCCTTTTCTGCGCGGAAGGTTCGCTGTCCCCGGTCGCGTGGCCAGGGCTTCCCGGTCTCGACCGTCCTTTTCATGAGCATTGGCAGGGAGTTGGGCCAATTTTGCGGCGCGTGTGCTAGCTTCGCCGCCGTTCAATAGAGAGCATTCCCGAATCGATGGGATCGCCTCGCCCGGTCAGTCGGGCGACCGTCCGCGAATCTCGGGGCCAATTGAGTTTCCGGAGAGATGGCCGAGCGGTCGAAGGCGCACGCTTGGAAAGCGTGTGTAGGGCAACCTACCGTGGGTTCGAATCCCACTCTCTCCGCCATTCAGTCTGGCCGTCCGAAGACTACCGGCCGCATCTCGATTGTCGAGTGCGTCGCGTAAGGCGGTGATGGAGAGGTCGCGGAGTTGTTTCAGCCACCCGTGCTGCGCGACAGCGCGATCAGCGACTCCTCACAAACCGCCGACCGTCTGGGTTTCTACAGATTGTAAATCCGCGCCGCGTTGCCCCCGACCATCAGGCGCATCTCTTCGATTGGCACATCCGCGAAGTGCTGGCGAATGACCTTTTGAGAGTCGGGCCAGGTGGAATCGGGGTGGGGATAGTCCGTGGCCCACATCAAGTTTTCGACGCCGATGTCGGCGCGGTTCTTGATCCCGAACTCGTCCTCTTCGAAGGTGGCTGACATCTGCCGATACCAGTAAAAACTCGGCTTCTGCTTGATCATGCCCGGGAAGGTGTTCCAGCCGTGGCGCTCTTGCATGCGGTCGAGCCGCTCCAGGTAGTAGGGGATCCAGCCGAGCCCAGCCTCGACCAGCACGATGCGAAGCTTTGGAAAACGCTCGAGAATGCCCGTCACCACCCAGCTACCGAGCACCTCGGACATGAAGATCGGCGGCAATGACTGGAACAGCCCTTTGGCCGAGGTCGGGTCCTGGTGCATCAGGTTGCTGAGATACGAATGGGTGCCCACATGCTGGCTAATCGGGAGCCCCACCTCGCCGATCACACTCCACAAGGGGTCGTAGCGTGTATCCCAATAGGGCTCGAGGCCAATCTCGGTCGGATACAGGGGCAACTGCAC
>JAPYTP010000069.1 GCA_029941885.1 Myxococcota bacterium | reverse complement strand
CAACAGAGCACGCCGAGCCCGAAGAAATTCTTGCAGCGATCCGTCTCACGCTGGCTCAGGCTGAGGCCCTGCAGCGCTTCGCGGTTCAAGGTGGTGAAGGGGATCTCGACGACCTGGAATCGCTCGTGGAGCTCGGGCAGGGGGTCGCTTTCGTAGCCCGCGCGGGTCAGCGCTTTCTGGTTGAACGAGTCGATGTTGACGATCACCATGCCGCCGGGCCTAACATCATCGACATTGGCTCGAAGGGCGGCGGGATTGAAGGCGATCAAGACATCCGGGCGATCCGCCGGCGTGTGGATATCGTGACTCGAGAAGTGGATCTGGAATCCTGATACTCCTGCCATCGTGCCGGCGGGGGCGCGAATCTCAGCGGGGAAGTCAGGGAACGTCGAGAGGTCGTTTCCGGCGAGAGCGGTCTCGTCGGTAAACTTCGTGCCGGTGAGCTGCATGCCGTCGCCGGAGTCTCCGGCGAACCGGATGGCTACGCTCTCGAGTTGTTCTGAGGGTTTGGTCGTCTTGGAGTCGCTGGTCGTCACGCTGGGCTGTCTCTCGCAGTGTCCATGCCCATCCGGTGGGTGGACATCGTGTACGTCGGGTTCACCGGGATGGTTGATACGTTTCGAAAATGAGTGACTGGATCTGCTGTCTGGAGGCGGCCTCCTCGGCCGACAGGGCCGAAACTTCATCCAGGATTAACACTTAACGATCCGATCTACGCCCTATGCACAAGACTTCATCCGACAGCGTTCCGCTTCGTTTGCCATCATCTGGTTTCGTCCGGTTCGCCCTCGTGTCTCTATCATGCGCGCTGCCGTGGTTCATTCCCAACACCATGATCCGATCCTCGGGCAAGCTTCCAAATTGCCCCGCAGACGTTAACCGTCCTGGCCTTCGGGGAGTGTATCCTCCTTACGGGTGCGCGAAAGGTCTCCTGCGCGCGTCTCAGAGGCGAATTCTGGATCGAGAAAGAGCTTGTTGAACCCATATTTCCGGGCTTTCGCTGCCGCTACGTGACACTCAAGATTCGGCGGGCGACGGCCGATGCAAGGGCATGTTCCGACGTCTGTCCGAACCCTTGCCGCTGTCTGAGGCGAGCCTGCTCGCACTCCGTCCGGCGCTCAATGCGCCGGTGTTGAACATGGGATTTCTTCCCGTGGGGCCCGCTCGTGCTGCCATCGTCGTATTTGCCGAGGAATGGGGCGGAATCGGCGTCGCGATCGGGATGCGCGCCAACGAGGGTGGCCAGGTCGCGGTCTTTCGGAATCAGGAGTCGATCGAGTCGGACGTGACAGTCTCCGCGGCCGTCGAGCCGGCCCTGTCCGAAGCGGAGCGCATGGGCTTCCTGTTCGATGAGGACATGGTCGAAAGCGCTCCGGAAGGGCAGGGGCGGACCCAGGCGTTGGCGCTTTGGGGCCGGCTGATGGGAGAAATCGAGATGCCGCCGGGGCCCCGGGCCATTTGTTCAGAGCCGGTGGCCAACGAGCCGATTCTCGACTCTGTCGCGCATACCGCGCCGGTGGAGGCGCTCCCCGAGCTCGTCCTGGACGATGTCGCCGACATCGAGATCCCCGAGATTCCGCTCGAGCTCGAAACCGAGATCGTCGTTCCGAGCCCGAAAGAGAGCCCCGTGCTGCCCAAGCAGGCTCCGCCTCGACCGGTCGCCCCGCCACGACCGATCCTGTCGAGGTTCCGCCAGACCGAGGCGGCCTCGAGCTCGCCGGTGGGCGGCGGCCAGGACACGATTTCCGGCGCGACGGTGGGCGGCTCGACCCTCGGTCGTATCCCACTCGTTCGGGTGCGACGCGGGCGTGACGGAGTCAGTCGTGTCTCGTACCTCGCAAGACTTCTCTCGAGTTTCTGACGCGGCGGCTTTCGGGCGCGCATGGAGTGAATATGAATCCGACGAATCGTATCGTCCGAAGGGGTCGCTGGGTGCGTCTGCTCACGCTCGGGGTCCTGGCCGGGATGTCGTTGATCAGCCTGGCCTGTGTCACGCCCACTTCGTACTCGTCCGTGGATTCGTCCGTGGATTCGTCCGTGGTCACGGAGGGGCGGGCCAAGCGCGATCTAGGAATCGATTATCTTTCCAGTCGGCGGACCGCAATGGCGATTCGGGAATTGACGGCCTCACTCGAACTCGCGCCGAATGATCCCCATACGCATCTCTGGCTCGGGGAGGCCTATCGCCGCAAGGGCCAGTCCGAGCGGGCGGAGGAATTGATGCTCTCGGCCCTCGAACTCGCCCGGATTCGGAAAGAGGTCGATGCCGAGCAGGGGGCGCGGCTGAACCTGTCTGCTCTGCTCTCGCAGATGGGCCGGTACTCCGATTCGCTCGAGCATTGTGAGGCACTCGCCGCCGATCCGACCTTCTCCACGCCCTGGAGTCCGCTCTCGAATTGCGGCTGGGCCCTGATGAAGCTCGGCCGACTTCCCGAGGCGCGGCAGCATTTTCGGGATGCGCTCGACTTCTTTCCGAGGTTCGGTCCCGCGCTCTTGAATCTGGGGATTCTCGAAGCCAAGGAAGGCCACAGCCTGGCCGCGATCAAGATGCTCGACAAGGCGCTCGATTCCGGCCGATTGCGCGCGTCGGGGCATGCTGAAGCGAACTACCGGCTCGGTGAAATCTACGTCGCCCTCGGTCGTCGGGACAAGGCGGTCGAACATTTTCGGTCCGCCGCCAAAATCGCGCCCGAAGCGAATTGGGGATCGCAGTCCCAGGCCTATCTCGATCTGCTGCGCTGAAGCTTCGGGGCCGCGAGTCGGCGCGGCGCTGCTAACCTCGCCCCCCGGATGGGGTGGCCATGATCGATCACGAGACATCGGAGCCGAGAGGGAGCGGGATCCGGCCGCCTGGCTCGGATGGCGTCGTCGATGGATCGTAATGATGGAGAGTCTGTCGAGCTCCCGGTTCCGGCGGGTTCGGAGCGGCTCGAAACCTTCGAGCTGAGCCCGATCGGAGAGTACCTCCGCCGTCAGCGAATCCTGCGCGGTGTCTCCATCGAGGAACTCTCCAGGGTCACGAGGATTCCACTCCGCTCCCTGGTACGCCTCGAGAACGGGGAATTCGACGGGGAGACCGACGGTTTCGTTCGAGGTTTCGTCCGCACCGTGGCCACCGCGATCGGGCTCGATGCGAACGACACGATCGCGCGCATGTTGACGGAGCCGGCGGTCGGGGTCTGGGAACGTCATCAGTCGGGACGTCGTCTCAAGCAGGCCCTTGCAGGGGTCAGCCTGGTCGTGGTGGGGATCGTCGCGTTCCTGGTCTTACAGGCGGGATGGCGTCTGCTCGTCGGGTCGAGTTCCGAGGATCCCGGTCGCGAAATCGTCGTGTGGCGTGACCCCATTCGCTCTCTGGCCGAGGCGACGGGTGTCGAAGTCGATCCCGCTGGAGAGATCGACCCCGCTCAAGGTACGCGGATCGAGACGATCCAGTCTTCCTTCCCCACGTCGGCCCGCGTCGCGGGTCCGCAGAAACCCTGAGGCGTCTGCAATGCCGTCTTTGCGTTTCGAAGCCGTTCTGCTTCGTTCCGTCGACTACGGCGAGTCGGATCGAATCGTCCATCTCCTGACCTCCGATGCGGGGCGACTGACGGCGATCGCCAAGTCTGCGCGCCGAAGTTGTCGCCGCTTCCCGGGGACCCTCGACGTGTTCAATCACCTCGCGATCGACGGCCGGGCCAGGCCGCGGGCGTCGATGGCGTTTCTCGAACGCGCGAGGCTCATCCACCCCTTTCTCGGATTGAGGACGGACCCCGCGCGCTACGCCCTCGCGAGCTTTCTGACGGAGATGCTCGATCGCCTCTCGCCGGAGGGCATCGTGGGGCCCGAGGCGGAGCGGATCTTCGAGTTTGCAATCGAGAGCCTGAGACTCCTCGAGAACGTTCGTCCGACGCCATCCCTACGCCTGTTACTTGAGTTGCGGGGTCTCGACGCCTTGGGGTTGCGGCCCGAATTCGGCCGCTGCGTGCGTTGTGGGAGGGTCGCTGCAGACGAGATCTCCGACGATCATCGCGTCCATTTTCACGTCGCGGACGGAGGCATCGTCTGTACCGCCTGTGGGCTGCGCCTGGACGGCCTGATTCCGATCGAGATCGGCACATTGAGGAGCCTCGACGCGGGCCTGGAGAGTTCGGCGGATCGCCTCGATCGAATCGTGCTAGGCACGAGGATGCTCGCCCAGGCCGCTCGCGTCGTGTTTCGCTTCCAGCGATTCCATGTCGGAGTCGAGCTGCGAAGCGAACGCTTTCTCGACGAGATGCTACCCGTCCTCGGTAGCGACTCCCCGTCGACGACGGCGCCAACGGCGCCAACGACATAGTCGTTCGCGAGGGGTCCGTTCGCGCGTGACCGTTCCGGGCCTCATCCGAATCCGACCGAAACCATCTGAGAGAGGAAATAGAGGCCGACGAGGCTGAATACGAGGGTCATCCCCGAGCCGATCACGACGACCCCCCCGAGTTTGGCATCGCGCGCCGGCAGGGTTGCATAGGCACATCGGGCTGCCGTGGCGAGGGCGAGGGCAGCGAGAAAAAGCAGCGCAGGGAGCGTCAGATTCCCCGATTCGTCTTCGAAGAGAGCCCATACGAGGCCAAGGGCATCGCCGATCTTCTGGAACGTTTCCACCATGCGGAGGGATCGCCTTTCAATTGGATTCCGGCGCGGTCTGGATCGTGACGCTCGTGAGGGCGGGATCAATCTTGAACGCCGATTCGTGACGGCCAAGAATCTACCCGAGCCGATGGCTGGTTGCAGCGCCGAAAACCGTGAAGGGCAGCTCTGGGATCCGATCTTACGGATCCATGCGGAAAGCCAAAGCCTCGACCTCGAGACCGGAATACGGGATACTTCAGCCCCCAGCGGCCGGGCGATCTCCCGTCGAGAGACCCGGAAGGCCGGCCAGCCCCGGCTCGATGAAATGCTTTCCGATGCAGCCGCACCGGGCGGGCCAACTCTCAATAGTGGAAAGACCCCTTCCAGCGTCTTGTCCATCAGGGTTCTCAAACAAACATGTCTGAACAGACTTCCGATGCTTCCTCTTCAGAAGAAGGGGATCGCGAACGCCATCCCCTCGCTATGGAGACTCTGGTCTCTCTGTGCGCCGCACGCGGCTTCATCTATCCCGCCAGCGAGATCTATGGAGGAATCGCCGGATTTTGGGACTATGGCCCGCTCGGAGTCGAGCTCAAGAACAACCTGAAGGCGTTCTGGTGGCGGCGCATGGTGCGCGAGCGTGAAGACGTCGTGGGCGTCGACACAGCGATCATTTCCCATCCACGGACCTGGGAGGCGAGCGGGCACGTCGAGAATTTCAGCGATCCGATGGTGGACTGTCGGGTCTGCAAACGACGTTTCCGATCGGATCAGCTGGAGGGAGAGCGCTGTCCGGAGGCGCCGAAGAAGCGGGCGGTGACGGATTGTGACCTGACCGAGGCCCGCGAATTCAACCTCATGCTGAGGACGGAACTGGGTGCTTCGGTTGCGGAATCAACGACCGCGTACCTGCGACCCGAGACCTGTCAGCCGATCTTTTCGGGTTTCAAACGTGTACGCGAGTCTGCCCGGCAGAAGGTCCCCTTCGGCATCGCCCAGATCGGCAAGGCTTTTCGAAACGAGATCACGCCACGCAACTTCACCTTCCGTTCTCGCGAGTTCGAGCAGGCGGAGATGGAGTTCTTCTGCCATCCAAGCGAACGTGAGAAATGGTTCGAATTCTGGCGGGCGTTCCGACTCCAGTTCCACAGGGACCTTGGCTTCGACGAGAGTCTGCTGAGAACGCGTCCCCATGCGCCGGACGAACTCGCCCACTACGCGAACGCGGCGGACGACATCGAGTTCCTCTTCCCCTTCGGCTGGCAGGAGATCGAAGGCATCCACGATCGCGGCGACTGGGATCTCTCGCGTCACAGCGAATACTCAGGCAAGGAGTTGGCAGTCACCAACGAACAGACCAAGGAACGATTCACGCCCATGTGTATCGAGACCTCGGTCGGGATCGATCGGACGACGCTTGCGCTCCTCGTTGCAGCCTACACCCAGCAGGAAATGGAGGATGGCGAGGAACGTACGGTAATGCGCTTCCATCCTGCACTCGCGCCGATCAAGGCGGCCGTGCTTCCGCTCTCGAAGAAACTCGCCGAGCCGGCGAAGGCGCTGAACGCCAGACTTTGCGGACATTTCAACACCTTCTACGACGAGGCCGGCAATATCGGCCGGCGCTATCGACGCCAGGACGAGGTCGGCACACCCTTCTGCGTCACCTATGACTTCGATTCGGAGGACGACGGCTGCGTCACGGTGCGCGAGCGAGACACGATGAACCAGGAACGTGTCCCGATGGAGGGAATCACTCACTACCTGCGTGACCGTCTGGAGGAGGCGCTGTGAGCGGTCGCCACGGAGTCACCTCGAAAGCCCGGAAACCCGCCACGAAGAAGTCGTCCGGCAAGCAGGCCGCCTCCGGCAGGAAGGCGGCGACGAAGAAGTCCGCCGCCGGAAGGGCGGCCAAGAAGCAGGCTGCCAAGAAGCAGGCTGCCAAGAAGCGGGCGGCCAAGAAGCAGGCCAAGAAGGCTGCGGCCAAGGCAGCGAGTCAGCGTCGAGTCTTCTTCTTCGGGGGAGGTCGAGCGGACGGGCACGCTGGGATGAAGGAAATCCTCGGCGGGAAGGGCGCCAATCTGGCCGAGATGACGGCACTTGGGATTCCGGTCCCGCCCGGATTCACGATCTCGACCGATGTCTGTGCCGAATTCAATCGGCGGGGCCAGAAGTTGCCCGTGGCGCTCAAGGCGGATGTTCTGACCGCGCTCGCCAATGTCGAACGCCTGATGGACCTGCGTTTCGGCGATCCCGAACGGCCCCTGCTCGTCTCGATTCGCTCGGGGGCCCGGGCTTCGATGCCGGGGATGATGGATACCGTGCTCAATCTCGGCTTGAACGATGAGACCGTGGTGGGTCTGGCGAAGATGGCCGACGAGCGCTTTGCCTTCGACAGCTACCGCCGATTCATTCAGATGTACGGAGACGTCGTCCTCGACGTACCCCACGATCGCTTCGAGCAGCGTCTGGATGCCGAGAAGGAAGCCCGTGGCGTCCAGGACGACACGGAACTGACGGCCGCGGATCTCCGTCACGTCGTTGCGGACTATCTCGAAATCGTACGCGAGTTGACCCATGAGCCCTTTCCGCAGGACCCCCAGAAACAGCTTTGGGGCGCGATCAGTTCCGTCTTTGGGTCGTGGGAAAATCAGCGTGCGATCGCCTACCGACGCATCAATGACATTCCCGACGAGTGGGGAACGGCGGTCAACGTCCAGTCGATGGTCTTCGGGAATATGGGGGACAACTGCGCGACGGGGGTCGCGTTCACGCGCAATCCGTCCACTGGGGAGCGCAATTTCTACGGTGAGTATCTGAAGAACGCACAGGGCGAGGACGTCGTCGCCGGGATTCGCACGCCTCAGCCGATCAACGATGAGAGTCGCGCGGCGGGTACGATGAAACAGTCGACCCTCGAGGCCGAGATGCCCAAGGCGTACAGGGAACTCGTGCGGATCTACAAGCGTCTCGAGAAGCACTATCGGGACATGCAGGACATCGAGTTCACGATCCAGGATGGCCGACTCTGGATGTTGCAGACGCGGAACGGAAAGCGCACGACGGGAGCGGCCGTTCGCATCGCCGTCGATATGGCTCGGGAGCGGCTCATCACCCGAGAGCAGGCGATCATGCGGATCGACGCGAATTCCCTCGACCATCTCCTGCACCCCACGATCGACCGGACCCGCGCACCCGCTGTCGTTGCTCGAGGATTGCCGGCGTCCCCGGGCGCAGCGTGTGGCGAGGTCGTTTTCTCGGCGGAAACCGCCGAGTCGCGCGCCAAGGGTGGTGCCAAGGTCATCCTCGTGCGGATCGAGACCTCACCCGAGGACATCGTCGGAATGAACGCGTCCGAGGGGATCCTGACGGCGAGGGGGGGGATGACCTCCCACGCAGCCGTCGTCGCGAGAGGAATGGGCAAATGTTGTGTCGCGGGCTGTGGAGTGCTCTCGATCAATTATGAAGAAGGCCTGATGCGCATCGGTGAACACCTCGTCCGAGAGGGTGACGTGATGACGATCGATGGCTCGAGTGGCGAAGTCATGCTCGGCCGGGCCCCGACGGTCCTGCCGGAGCTCGGCGAATCCTTTTCCGAGCTCATGAAATGGACGGACAAGGTTCGCAAGCTCAAGGTTCGAACGAATGCGGACACGCCACAGGACGCCCGGGTTGCGCGCGACTTCGGCGCCGAGGGAATCGGCCTGTGCCGAACCGAGCATATGTTCTTCGAGCCAGACCGGATCCTGGCTATGCGCCAGATGATCCTCGCGACCGATCTGCGCAGTCGCGAAGAAGCGCTCGAGAAGCTCCTGCCGATGCAGCGCAGCGATTTCGAGGGGATCTTTCGGGCGATGGACGGGCTACCCGTCACGGTGCGTCTGCTGGATCCGCCGCTCCACGAATTCCTGCCCCAGGCGGAGGACGACATCCAGGCGGTTGCGGACTCCCTTGGCCGCTCGGTCGGCGATGTCCGTCGCTCGCTCGAGACCCTCCACGAGTTCAACCCCATGCTCGGCCATCGCGGCTGTCGAGTCGGGATCACCTATCCCGAGATCTACGCGATGCAGGTTCGTGCGATCAGCGAGGCGGCTGTACGCGTCGCCGCCGAGGGCGTGAAAGTGAAGCCCGAGATCATGATTCCGCTGGTGTCCCACGAGCACGAACTCAGGGACCTGCGCAGGCTGGCTGAAGAGGTGATCGCGGAGGTCCGGCGCGAAGCGAAGGGGTCGCGTGTGCGCCCGATCATCGGAACGATGATCGAGGTGCCGCGGGCCGCGCTGACCGCCGACCGGATCGCTCTTCACGCGGATTTCTTCTCGTTTGGGACGAATGATCTAACGCAGATGGGGTATGCGCTATCGCGGGACGACGCGGGGAACTTCCTGCCGCATTACGTCGATGGGGGTCTGATCGATGCCGATCCGTTCGTCTCGATCGACACCGAGGGCATTGGACAGCTGGTTCGGCTCGGCGCCGAACGGGGACGCGCGGCACAGCCGGGACTCAAGCTGGGGGTGTGCGGAGAGCACGGGGGGGATCCGGCGAGTGTCCGATTCTTTGCGGAAATCGGCCTCGACTACGTCTCCTGTTCGCCCTACCGGGTGCCCCTGGCCCGCTTGGCGGCCGCACAGGCGGCCATCGAGGCCTCCACCAAGGCCGATGAATGAAGAACGCGGCGGGCCGTCACGGGGCTCTGATCGCCAGCGCCGTATTTGGTCTGATCTTCGGATCGGCCTGTGCTTCCACATGGGCGCCGGGGACGCCGGCGGAATGGGGGGCGGAGCTGACGGATACCGAGCGAAGTGCTGTCCTGCAGGCGGTCTCGGCAGAGGCTGCGCGAGAACTCGTTCCCCTCTCCGAAGTCTTCTATTCGCGTATCACGAGTCGGCGCTTCAACTCGCGAGCGACCTTCGAGGATCCGGGCGTGCGCCAGTTCTTCCCGACGCTCGCGGCCTACTCGGACTATTACGCCGCGCTGGTCGATGCGCTCGATCGCGCCTATATCCGGTACAACCGCCCAACCTCGGTCGAGTTGCTCGGCGTCGAGGTGGCAGCCTCCGGCAACCTCCTTCTCGAGCTTCGTTTCGTCGGTCGAAACGATCTTCCTCTGCGCTGGTGGAATGCATCGCTGACCCGAACGGATGAGTGGACGTGGCGGGAAGGCCGCTGGTACGTCGTGCCCGGGAAGGTCTGAGAGAGCGCCACGCACGGCTGCGAGTCCGCTCGGTGGGGAAAATGATCCCCGGTTTGGGAAAAATAATTCCCATTTGAGTCGACATTCTGTTCCGTCTGAGGATTCGGTGATTGAGATCACAGTTCATTGATTCCGGGCACTTAGCCTATTTTCTGCCATCGGGGCTGGGCTGGCACACAGCTTGCTCCTATACTGACCAAGCTCGGGTAACCGGGTGGACTTTTGAAAAGCCAATCGCTCGTCGAGTTTCGAGTGGGCAACGGTTCGATCAATCGTGACGCGTTCAGTGGGAGTTCAGGGACCCACTGTCAGATGCGCTGAACGAACAGGGTGGTCGAACCCGGTAGAACAAGCGCAAGGTCGCGATTCGTCCAGCGAGACGAATCTCTTCACGCCCGCCTCTACCACCCGCGCGAACCCTCGTCGAAATCGAGGAATGAAACCGTGCAGGGAAACAAAAACGTCCGATCGTCGACCGCACAAGCCGCAACAACTCCGCCGCGCACGAAGGCGCGCAAGAGCAATCACAGCACCACGAAAGCATGGGAGTGTGATCGGGAGCTGGTGGACCAGATCCTCACCGGCAGCCGTGAGCATTTCAATCTTCTCTATGAAACGTATTTTCCACGGGTCTATCGATTCGCGCTGAAGCGACTCGGGGATCCAGGGGAAGCCGAGGACGTCGCGCAAGAGGTCTTCATGACCCTGATGACCGCACTGGCGTCGTACAAGGGCGAATCTTCGCTGCTCGTCTGGATCTTCGGTGTGACCCGAAACAAGGTGAACCGTCGTTTCCGTCGCCCGCGCCCGCGCCTAGAGCCGCTCGAAGAGGGTGGAGCCTTGGACATCCAGGGCTTCGAGCCCCCGACGGACGAGGCGGTCGACGCGCGCAGAGTCCTGGACCGTTGTGAACACGTGATCGCCAATGATCTGACGCCACTCCAGCGCAAGATCTTCCACCTGAAGCACCTGCGGCAGCAGCCGATCCGCGCGATCGCGATTGCCCTGGGCAAGAGCGAGGACGCCGTGAAGGCCAACCTCTACCGCATGCGTCGCGCCATCTCGGCAGGCACCCCAGGCCTCGAGGGAATCCTGCGATCATAGGGTTGGCGCTCGCGGTGCGGTCCGAGCCGGTTCGCAGGGCGCGTTGGGGCTGATTCAGGGGGTCACGGCCGGACTTGGGTGGGGCTCAGGCCGATTGGGTGCCCGAAAGGGAAATTGCAACGATCGGCAAGGCCCTGGACGGGGATGGGGGTCCGGGTCTTTCTGTTCGGTGCGTCCCGGGTTACCCGTGGTCCCAGGCAATCTGACGGAGCATCGATTACTCGTTGACACTCGTCAGTGACTGACTTAAGCGTTCGCCATGAGCAGTCCTCCGACGACCCTTCCCGGCCCCTCGGAATTCCGCATCGGATCACGAGAAGGCGCAGCCGCTACGGGCGCCGGCGCGGAAAAGCCCGGCCCCAGTCCGGCCGGGCAGGGCGCGAGGGCTCGAAAGCGTGCGGAGACGCGCGAGCGAATCTTCGAGACCGCCCTGCGGGAGTTTCGCGAGGTCGGATTCGCGGCGGCCCAGATCGATCGGATCGCAAAAGCGGCCGGGGTTGCCCGAGGCACTTTCTACTTCCACTTCCCCGGCAAGGACGATGTGCTGCTGGAACTTGCGCGGCGAATCAACGCTCGGGTCGCACGCCGTGTCGCCGTGCTCGGCGAGTCGGGTTCGACTCTCCACGAGTTGCTGCTCCGAGTCAACGATGCGTGCATGGACGAGCACAGCCGAGTTGGAGAGACCGGACTCCTCGGCGAGTTGCTGAGCCTCTATGTCCGTCGTCCCCACGACGTGCGTGATCCCACTCATAATCTCCCGATGCTGTCCGACGAGCTCGCGGTCCATCTTCGAGCGGCGGCGGATCGAGGAGAGCTGCAATCGTCGCTCTCGATCGATCAGATCGCGATCGTATTCATGACGAGCTTGTTCGGCGTCTACACGCGGATTCCGCCGGGCGAGAACCTTCGGATCGCCTGCGAAGCGCTAATCGAGCTGCTCGTGAAAGGCTTGCGACCGGTCGGCTGACGAGAGCCCGTCCGCTGTGGTGAGCTTCGGCGTGGGGCAAACCCCTTGCTCTGGGGATCGTGGATCCCCGTGGGTGGCTCGTGTGGGAGGGCTTGTCGGGCGTTTCCGGCCTCGGGCTGGATTGCGAAAAAATCGGATTCGTTTCTGACACAAGCAGGTAAGCGGAACCACTCTGAAATGACGTCAGGTTGTGTCGGTGCTGCGAATCGGGGCCGAGACTGGCAGTTCTAGGAGTGACTCACGTGGCGTGTGGCAGACTCTGGCAGGGGATTCGCGATTGGTTAAAACGCGTCCCGCGTGGGACATCGGGCTTCTCGAGCCGGGACGACTCGATCTCGCGCGGCGAGGGAGCACTGGGGTCCGGCTCTGCGGCCAGGACCTGGTCTCCGGCTCTCGGACGGATCGGGTCGCGATCGACGTCCGATTTGGCCCTCGATTCCAGCGTCTCGTTGGCCTCCCTGACCACAGGGTCCGTTGGCGAAGCGACCTTCGACGCGGCGAGCGATGAGCGGGAGCTTCTCGATTTCCTCGCCGCGGACCTCGATCCGGTTCCCGCCGATCCGGTCTTCAGGGAGCGCCTTCGCGGGGAACTCTGGGACATGGTCGTCGACGGCAGGTTCGTTCGAACGAAGGATTCCTGACGCCCAACTCCGCCTCATCTTCATTGCCCACCGGCGGCCCGCTGATTAGCCTACGCGCCATGCGGAACCCCGTCCGTCTCAAAAACCTGAACGTCCGATTCATGCCTCTCTACGCAGTGGGCTTGATGGTCCTTGTCCTGTTCCCACCTCGGCGAGAGATCCTTGCGATGACGTTGCCGATCGTCGGCCTCGGTGCAGCCTTGCGAGGCTGGAGCGCGGGTCATCTCGTCAAGAGTCACGAGCTGAGCGTCACCGGTCCCTATGCCCACCTACGCCATCCTCTCTACGCTGGGACGATCCTCATCACGACGGGCTTCGCACTCGGGATCGGAGGCTGGGCGTCTCCGTTGGTCCTCGTCGCGGTTTGGTCCTGGTTCGCGTTGCACTATCTGCCGCGCAAGGAGCGGAGCGAGAGCCGTCGTCTCGAAAAACTCCATGGGGATCGCTTCACGCGATACCGCGCGGCCGTTCCAGCGCTCTGGCCGCGATGGCGGTCTTGGGCCGATGGTCATGAAATGGAGGGATCCACGACCCTTCGCGGTTGGGATCTCGACCGCTATTCCGACAATAACGAGCTCGGCACTCTGCTCGCAGTCTGTCTGGCAGCGCTCCTTCTCTGGCTCAAGGCGGCCGACGCAGCATGAATCCTTCCTCTGATCGTGTCGCTCCGATCATGCGCGAGGAAATCGTGGTCGGAACCCACGAGGTGCTGAATCGAGGGGGCTGGGGGAACCCCGACGTGCTGCTCGTCGAGACCGGCGGCGGTCGGGTGGTCGTCAAGGATTTTTCGCCTCGAGGCCGATGGGTGCGTCGCTTCCTGGCGCCCTGGCTGATCGCGCGTGAGGAGGAGGCCTACCGGCGACTCGAAGGGGTCGCGGGCATTCCGCGCCTGCTCGGTCGCCTCGACGAAGATGCCCTCGTGATCGAGTACCGGCCCGGTGTCCTGCTCTCCCGCTCGCTCTCCGGACGATTGCCGCGAAGCTTTCTCGACGAGCTCGAGGAGACGATCGAAGAGATGCATGGCCGTGGCGTCGTCCACCTCGACCTGCGGCATCGCAGCAATATCCTGGCGGGTGCGGACGGTCGGCCGATCGTGATCGATTTCGCCTCCGCGCTCCGCTTCGACGCTTCGACCACCTGGGGTCGGGCCCTTGTCGCGATCATCGGATGGGTCGATCACCGGGCGCTCAGGAAATGGCGGACGCGACTGGGCTAGATCGGACCCGGATTCGTGATGTCGGGTGCGAGTCGTGCCCCTTCGCTCCGGGAGAAATCCGTGGACCCCGTCGAGCGCACGTGGCGACGGTGGCGATCAGGGTTTCGGTGCAGCTTCGCCCGCGTCGGTGTCCCTTCCGGCTGGGGTGGGTGTTTCGGCGGGCTCACGTGGTGCCAGCCGTGCGATGTAGTGGCGGAAACATTCTAGGGTGAGCCGGGCATCCTCGAGTGCGCGATGCGCGACACCGCCGCTGCCGAGCAGCCCCGCGGTGGCGGCGGCCTGGCGAAGAGAAATCGCGCGCGCGGGTTCTCCAGCGACGAGTGACCAGGAGTAGAAGAGGGTCGCGAGATCGATCACATGATAGTCGAAGGGGTAGGCAATCCCGCAGTTCTTGAACGCGCGTTCGAGGAAGATCACGTCCATGCGCACATTCTGACCGGCGGGGATGACCTTGCGGTCCTTCGGGAGCATGTCGACGATTTCGGTCAAGACCTGGCGAACCCCGGGAGCCTTGGCCCAGACCTTCTCGTCGTAGCCAAAGATCTTTGCGGCTTCGGGACTGATCCTCTCCGGACGCGCGCGCACGCGCCACTGTGCCTCGGCCGTCTCCTCGAGACGGGCATCGGTGAGGATGATGCCGACCTCGGTCAGGTCATGGATCTCGACGTCGAGTCCACCAAATTCACAGTCCAGGAACGCGAAGGCAAATTCGGAACTCAATTTCGAGACTCTCCGGACAGGGCTTCTCGGGGGGGGGACCGGTCGAGCGTGCTCGTGCTTTGGAATCACGATCGGTATCGCGATCGAATGCGCACGAGAAGGCGCGGTGAAAAACGCAAGACACAGTGGATCGATCGCCACACACCGACCACAGCGGGACTTGGGACAGGGGAATTCAGAATGGTGCTCCCAACGGGACTCGAACCCGTGTTTCAGCCTTGAGAGGGCCGTGTCCTAGGCCACTAGACGATGGGAGCGCATCCTGAAGGCGGCCGAGACTAGCTGGCGGCTTCCATCGCTGTCAACCCGAGGGGCTGCTTCTCTGCGAAAGTGAACGGAAAGCTCCGCTCGCATCGGACGGGGGAAAGATAGGCCTGCCCAGAATGGTCACCCGGTGCCCCGCGATGTCACCCGGTGTTGTGCCTACCCCCGCGTGGTCGGATCAGCGGAAGCGGGGCGACCGCCGTCGAAGCCGTCGCTGTGGCTCAAGGGTGCCGCGACTCTTGCCGATGAAAGTCGTGGCGCGTGCCCTCTGGCACGGGTGTTGCTCCCGCTCTTTGTGGGCGGGGATGTGGCGGGGGGTTTCGCGGAGATGCGGATCGCCCCACAGGGAGATTCATGATGGCACGAAGGCAAGGCAACCATTCTCGAGGCTTTACGCTGATCGAATTGATGATCGTCGTGGCGATCATCGGCATCCTCGCTTCAGTAGCGATTCCGTCTTTCACCAACTACCAGCTCACGTCGAAGCGCGCGGAAGCGTTTGCAAACCTCGCCTCCCTCGCCAAGGGCCAGAAGGCCTATTTCGCCGAGTTCAATGATTTCGTGGCGGTGGCAGCGGAACCGAGTGGTGCGCTCGGCGCGGGCGGGGCGCCGACCACGATCAAGCGTGACAAGACATCGATCGACTCGGCCTTTGCCGAGGTCGGTTGGGTTCCGGACGGTGATGTCTTTTTCGACTACGACACCGCTACCGCGACCGATCCCCTGCTGGGTACGTGTACCTGCACCGATGCATGCTTCACGGCATCCGCTTACGGAAATCTAGACGGTGACGGGACGCTGTCGGTTCTGCTCTACACGCACGCGGACGCGGTCGGCGGGTTTTGTGAGACCGGGCAGGCGGGTAACCACGCGCCGCCCTTCAACAGTGGCGCGTACATGTTCGACCAGGTCGCCCGAGTCATGGCGGCGGACGACTTCTAGTTGGACCGCTTCTCGAACTTGGCGCCCATGTCGGGAGTCGCGAGATCGTGAACTCATTCTGGAATCGGAGGCGCACGGGATGCCGTCGAAATTGATTCAGATTTTGTTTCTGGTGGCGGCGGTATGCACTACCGGCTGGGCTCATGCCCGATTGCCGAATACGACCGGCGTCGATCTGGGTGCGGATTTCGTTCCCGCTCCCCACGTCGTCGATATCGCTTCCCTCGGTTTCGATGCGTTGCTTGCGGACTATTACTGGCTGCAGGCGATTCAGGTCGTCGGCGCGACTGACGTCGTCAGCGAAGAGACGGCGTCCCACCTCGGGAAGTTGATCGATGTCGTTACGACGCTGAACCCCCATGTCGATCATCCCTACCGGTTCGCCGGAGTCTGGCTGACACACAGCACCGAACAAGTCGACACCGCCAATCGATTGCTCGAGCGCGCGATCGAATTCCACCCGGAGGAATGGCGGAACTATTTCTACCTGGGTTTCAACCAGTTCTACTATCTGCGCGAGTTCGAGAAGGCCGCGGTGGCACTCGAGGTCGCGATGGACCTTCCCGGGGCGCCTGCCTATCTGCCCCGGCTGGTTGCCCGGCTGAAGAGTCAACAGGGCGATATCGATGTCGCCGAGGTCTTTCTTCGTCAGTTGGTCGAGACCACCTTGGACGAATCCGAACTCGCGAGGCTCGAATCCGCGCTCGACGAGATCGAGATCGAGTACAAGGCGCGGCACCTGGATCGAGCACGCGAGGCCTACCTTGCTCTCGCTGGCCGAGATATCGAGTCCGTGGGCGACCTGATCCATGGTCGTTTCCGGGTTCTCGAGAAACTGCCGAGCGCCGAGCCGGATGCCATTCCTCGATCTCTTTCCCGGGGATCGATCTGGGAGATCGACCCGGCCAGCGGGCGAATCATCTCGTCGTATCTGGGGGCGCGCTACGAGGTCCACTTCTCGGGCTTCGATCGCAGACGTTTCGAAAATGGGGGTGGGGTCGGTCGAAAGGCCGAGGCGGGATCGCACCCGGAGGTGAACCCACATGGTGGATGAGAGCCGCGAGGCCGTTCGCGTCCAGAACGTGGTCAAGGACTTTCGTCCGGGCTTCGGTCTGCGCCGAAAACGCGTCTTGCACGACGTAACGTTCGCCGTTCAGCACGGTGAGATCTTTGGCTTCGTTGGACCCAACGGGGCGGGCAAGACCACGACGCTCAAGATCCTGATGGGGCTGATCCGACCGACCGAGGGAACGGCTTCGATTCTCGGATGCGACGTCCAGGAATCGGAGTTCCGACATCGGATCGGGTTCCTGCCCGAGAATCCCTATTTCTACCCCTATCTGACGGCGCGGGAGATTCTCGACTTTTATGCGCGACTCTCGGGGGTGTCGGGTTCCGACCGCCGTAGGCGCGTCGAAGAACTCCTCGGATTGGTCAATCTCGGTCACGTGGCGGACGCGCGCCTCCGGACTTTTTCGAAAGGCATGCTCCAACGAGTCGGCGTGGCACAGGCGTTGATTCATGACCCCACGGTCGTCTTCCTGGACGAACCGATGAGCGGGCTCGATCCGATCGGGCGCAAGGAAATCCGGGATGTGATCCTGTCCTTGCGCGCCGAAGGCAAGACCGTCTTCATGAATACGCATATCCTGCCCGATGTCGAGATGATCTGCGATCGCGTCGCAATCATCGTGAATGGTTCGATTCGCCATCAGGGTCGGATCGAAGATTTCCTCCCCGATCGGGGGCGACGCACGGATATCGTCCTGTCGCAACTCGCCCCGGACACCGCCGACCAGATCGAGGAGCGATTCGATCTCGAGATGGTCGGTCTCGGAGAGCGAGTCGAAATTCGCGTCGCCGAGAAGGACGCTCACGGTGTACTCGATGCGGTCATGATCTCGGGCGCGGAAATCGTATCGGTCACGCCCTACCGCAACTCGCTCGAGGACGTCTTCCTGGATGCCGTTCGGGAAGGGGAGGCGGCGTGAATCGACTCGTCCGCATCTCCGCCATCGCGGCCAACACCCTGCGCGAAGCGATTCGCAACAAGTTGCTCTATACGCTCCTCGGGTTCAGCCTACTGATGATCGCCTCCGGGGTTGCCTTGGCGACGCTCTCCTATGTCGAGGTCGATGAGATCCTCCAGGACATGGGGATGGGTGCGATTCGCTTCTTCAGCGCCGGAATTGCAATCTTCGTAGGCATCGGCCTGATCCACAACGAAGTCGATCGCCGGACGATCTTCACGATTCTGTCGAAGCCCGTCTCGCGAACGGAATTTCTGCTCGGCAAGTGGGCGGGGTTGACCTTTACCATCTGGATGCAGCTCTTCCTGATGGCAGTCGCCTTTGTCGTCGTATCGCGTCTGGCGGGAGCGCCGCTCGGTTCGGATCACGCGATCGCGATCGCGCTGATGGGACTCGAGTTGATGGTGTTGGTTGCGATTGCGACCCTCTTCTCCTCGTTCACGACACCGATGCCGGCCGCCTTCTTTACGATCGGACTCTGGCTGATCGGCCACCTTTCGCGCGACCTGCAAGCGTTGGGGCAACAATCAGACTCCGACTCGGTCTCGGTGGTGTCGACTTTCCTCTTCGTCGTCATGCCCGATTTCGAGGTGTTCAACAAGACGCTCGAAGCCGTGCACGGATTGCCGATTCCGGCTTCCGAGGTCGCTTTGGCCATCGTCTACGGGCTCGGATACACGGCCTGCGCACTTGTGCTGGGATCGATGATCTTCAGTCGGCGGGACTTCAAATAACGAACGGATCCGAGGGCCTCACCGCGCGCTGAGGCGTGGAATGTCGAATGCCGTAGAATCTGTTGGACGAAGCTCGGCGGAAGACGACATGGGACAAGCCCATACAGCGGTGGAAGGGGCGGGACGGGTATGACCATAGAGATCGCGCCGGGGGCGCTCCTTCCGATTGCCCTGATATTCGGTTTGCTGATCGGATCCTTCCTGAACGTCGTGATCCATCGCGTTCCCCTCGAGCAAAGCGTCGTCTTTCCGGCTTCCCATTGCCCCGGGTGCGATGCCCCGATCAAGGCCTGGGACAATATCCCGATTCTCTCGTACCTCTGGCTGCGTGGGAGATGCCGCGGATGCGAGGCCGCGATCTCGCTTCGCTATCCGGCGATCGAGCTGCTGACCGGTCTGCTCTTCACGGCGATCGCCTGGCGCTTCGGCCCGACCTGGTGGACGTCGGCCTATTGCTTGTTCGCCGCCGGCTTGGTGGCCGCGGCGATGATCGACCACGACCACCAGATCATCCCGGACTCGATCTCGCTCGGGGGGCTCGCCGTCGCGCTGCTCATCATTCCGGCGATCCATGCACATTACGGCGAAGCCTGGTTGGATGCCCTGGTTCGCGCCTCCGGAGGGGCGCTCGTCGGAAGTGGGGTGCTATGGCTCGTCGCGTTCCTGCACGCGCGTGTCTCGGTCCTGATGGGGCGGCAGTTCGAGCATTGGCCAGGCGAGGGGGAAGAACTTCCCAAGCCGACCGAAGCGGATTATTGGCTCTGGTTTCCGGGGTTGGGACTCGGTGATGTGAAATTGCTCGGGATGATTGGCGCAGTCGTCGGTCCGGCCGGGGTGCTCGACACGATCCTCGCCTCGTCCGTCGTCGGTCTGATCCTCGGCGGGACGCAGGCGCTCGCGCGTGGCGCACTCGGACGTCCATTCGGTTTTGCTCCGGCCATTGCCGTCGGCACCGTCGCGGTCCTCTTCCTACCCCCGCTCTGGCTCCTGCGCGTCCTCTAGGTCTGACCGGGTCGCACTCCTGATATCGGTCAGGCTTCGGCAGCACGCGCTCGGATCAGGGCCAGGGCCTTGTGCAGGCGATCGAGGGTGCGGTCCCGCCCCACGACTTCCAGCGTCTCGTAGATCCCGGGTGAGGCACCGGTCCCGGTGACCGCGACGCGGACCGGCTGCGCCAGCTTGCCGAGCTTGAGATCACCGTGTGCCTTGCAGGTCTCCTCGAAGGCCCGCTCCAGGCTCTCACGTGTCCATTCGCCCGATGCGACAAGCGATTCGACGAGGGCCTCGAGGGGCGCGAGTGCAACCGGGCGCAGATGTTTCTTCGCCGCGCCCGCTTCGATCTCGATCTCGTCGATCAAGACGAAGCGGGCCTTCTGAGCCATTTCGACGAGTTGAGTGCTGCGCTCTCTCAGGAGATCGAGCACGAGATCGATGGACGCGTCGCGTTCGACGGGCCGGCCTGCGACCGTATCGAGGAAGGGGCTGGCGGCCTCGAAGAGCGAATCCGAGCTGCGCTCCTTCAGGTAGTGCTGGCAGAGAAAGTCGAGCTTGGCGAGATCCGCCTGGGCCCCCGAACGACCGACGTGTTCGAGGTCGAAATGTTCGACGATCTCCGCGGCGGAAAAAATCTCCTGATCGCCATGGGACCAGCCCAACCGTACGAGCCAGTTCAGCATCGCCTCCGGTAGGTAGCCATCGGCCTTGAACTGCTGGATGGATACCGGGTCCTTTCGCTTGGAGAGCTTGCGTCCGCTTTCCGCCACGATCAGCGGGACGTGAGCGAAGATCGGGGGCGTTGCGCGAAGCGCTCGATAGAGCGCGAGTTGAAAGGGTGTGTTGCTGTGGTGGTCGGCGCCACGTACCACGTGGGTGATGCCCATGTCGAGGTCGTCCACGACCACGGCGAGGTGATAGAGCGGGGACCCGTCGCTGCGGCGGATGATGCCGTCGCCGATCTCGCTCGCATCCTGCCCGCTCGGACCAAAGACGAGGTCATCCCATTGCAGTGACGCATCGCGGTCGACGCGCAGACGAACGACGTGTGTTCCGCAGTCGGGACCGAGTTCGAGTTCGCGACAGTGGCCGTCGTAGATCCCCTTGCCACCCGCGGCGAGTTCGGCCTCCCGTCGCTCTTCGAGTTCATCTTTCGTGCAGAGGCAGCGGTAGGCCGCGCCGGATTCGAGAAACCCCTCGACGACCTCCGCATGGCGTCCCGCACGTTCGGTTTGTCGATGGGGTCCCTCGTCCCAATCGATGCCGAGCCAGCGCAGCCCGTCCAGCACGGCCTCTTCGGACTCGCGGGTCGACCGTTCGAGGTCCGTATCCTCGATTCGCAGGACGAACTCGCCGCCCAGGCGGCGGGTGAGGGCCCAATTGAAGAGCGCCGTACGGGCGCCACCGATATGCAGGAACCCCGTGGGGCTAGGAGCGAATCGAGTTCGGATGGTGGTCATGGGGCGCGGAGCATATCGCAGGTCGTACCCACCATCGGGATGAATCGGCGCTTCGCCTTGCCCCGGGTAGGGCGCCTGCGCTATCCCCCGGCCCTGCCGCGATGATCCGCAAGGGACCGGATTCAAACCGCTTTATTTTATTCATGGAGCGACTCCCCCGACCGTGGTCGGCGGACGCCCCGAAAGTCGCACATGCCCGAATTCCAGATCCAGATCGAACGGCTCACCGATGAGCCGGATCGCTTCGAGTTTGCGGCGAGCGGGCACTGGTGGGTCGAACGAGAGGGGACGACCCAGGACAAACCGTGTGTGGTCGAAGCGCCGTTCTTGTTCGACATGGTCGCCTCCCGGTGCCGAGACGAAGTGCTCATCGAGGGGGACATCAAGGGTCGGGTCGGCCTCGAGTGCAGCCGCTGTGCCAGGCGCTATCCTCATGTGCTTCACGACACGTACCGGTTGGTCTTGACGCCCGCGAAGGACCACGAGTCCACGGACCCTGAAGGGGAGCGAGGGCTCGCGCAGAATGGAGTCTGTCTCGGCGAGGACCTCGAGGCGGGGTTGTATCGAGGGCCGGTGATCCGGTTGGATGATTTCTTGGGTGAGGCGATCGCGCTCGCGATGCCGATCCAACCCCTCTGCGATGAAGCATGTCTGGGAATCTGCCCACACTGTGGTGTAGATCGGAACGGCGTCGGTCGAAACGGCACCGACGTGAGGGAGAAGGGGCAGGGGCCCGCTGCGGCGTGTGACTGTGAAGACGAGAGGATCGAGTCTCCTTTCGCCGTACTCGCCAGTTTGAAGCCTGAACTGGGGAGTGAAGAAGGCGAATAGGACGAGTCGACCGAGAACGAAACAATGATCGTGGAATCGATGCTGGGCAACGTGCCTCTGACTCGTTCCGCGGAAGAGGGCGCGCACAGCGGCCTCGAACTCGAACACACGCACCGGCGCGAGCCGGTGAACGATGGGGGATACGGATCCAATGGCCGTACCGAAGCGAAAGACCTCGAAGGCGCGACGAGACAAGCGCCGAAGCCATGACGCGCTGAGCGCACCCGCGACCAGCACCTGCCCGCAATGTGGAGCGCCCAAGGCGCCTCATCGCGTTTGCGGTGCCTGCGGCTCGTACAAGGGCCGGACCATCATCGAAGTAGACGACGAATAGCGTCGATGCTCGCTCTTCTCTTTCCGGGTCAGGCTTCTCAGGAGGTCGGGATGGGTCGCGACGTCTTCGAGGCGTCACCCGCAGCGCGTGCGGTCTTCGAAGCCGCCGATGATGCGCTGGGTACGACTCTGGGCACGCCCCTGTCCGAGATCTGCTTCGAGGGTCCCGAAGCTGAACTGCGCCGTACCGAGATCCAGCAGCCTGCGATCTTGACGACCAGTATCGCTTTGTTGCGCTCGCTCGAGGAAGCCGTCGGCCCACTCGATCCCGCCTATGTCGGGGGGCATAGCCTCGGCGAATACACCGCGTTGGTGGCCGCCGGTGCGCTTGATTTCGAGGACGCGGTGCGAACTGTGAATCTGCGCGGTCGTCTGATGCAGGAGGCGGTGGCAGACGGGGCTGGCGCGATGGCCGCGGTGCTGGGCGTGGCCCCGGAAATCGTGACCGACGCCTGCCGCCTGACCGCTGCCCAAACCGGCGGCGTGGTTACGCCGGCCAATTTCAATTCGCCGCGGCAGACGGTGATCTCCGGCGCGGTCGACGCAGTCGCTGCGGCTTGCGTACGAGCCAGGGAACTCGGTGCCAAGAAGACGGTGTCCCTGCCGGTCTCGGCGCCCTTCCACTGCGCTCTGATGAAGCCCGCCGCCGAGAAGCTCGACGTCGAGCTCGGTCGGCTCGTCTTTTCGGACGCCAAGCCACCGATCATCACGAATGTTGAGGCCGAGCCGAACTCCGACGCCGCGCGCATCCCTGCGCTGCTTCGCGAGCAGGTGACCGCACCGGTTCGCTTCAGCGACATGGTGGCGCGCATGAAGTCGCTCGGTGTCGACCGATTCCTCGAGGTCGGCCCCGGACGGGTGCTGTCCGGCCTGATCGCGCGGATAGAACGTCGAGCCCGTCGGGCAAATTTTTCGTCGCTGGCGGAGTTGGACGAAGTCCGCGAATTCGTTGCAGGAACCGTCTCGGAAACAGAGGCTTGAACCCGTCTTGAGGGCTGTCTGGCATCGCCGTACGGGGGGTACGGCGCTAGCCTTTCCCATGTCATTCAGGACCGAGTTGTGGAGGATCTAGAGCTATGTCTTTAGAAGCACGCGTCACCGATCTGATCGTCGAACAACTAGGTGTGTCGAAGGAAGAGGCTGTGTCGAACGCCTCGTTCATCGATGACCTGGGCGCGGATTCGCTGGATATCGTCGAGCTCGTAATGACCCTCGAGGAAACCTTCGATATCGAGATCCCCGACGACGACGCCGAAAAGATGCAGACCATCTCCGACGCGATCGGATACCTCAAAGAGCGCGTCGAGGCCTAGCGAAGCACCGGCCTCCGAATGCCGCCCCGACCATGGTGGTACGGGAATGGCGGCACGGGGCCCGCACTCGACACCGCCCCCGATCGATCTCGTGGCGGCGGCTCCTACCGCGTGGCGGGCGAGCGACGGCCGCCCGAGGCGGCGGAATTCTCTGGGATCGATTCGGATTCCAGTATGCCAGGACAAGCTTGGTCTTCTCGCATCGGGATGCCTGACCCGGTGGCCACTGCCCGCTATTCTCCTGCGGATTCCCGCCCCCAGACGCCCACATGCAGCCTGAGGCCCCTCGCGTAGCGGCCTCGCGCCAGGAACACGGTCGAAAATGTCTCAGTCGCTTGTTTCCAAAGGATCACTGACGCCCAATCTGGATCGGACCGATCCGGCCGTCGCGCAATTCGTTCGCCGTGAGGGCCGTCGCCAAGGTCTCTCGATCGAGCTGATCGCGTCGGAGAATTTCGTTTCCGACGCCGTTCTGGAAGCCGTCGGATCGGTGTTGACGAACAAATATGCTGAGGGCTATCCCGGGCGACGCTACTACGGGGGCTGTGAAGAGGTCGATGAGATCGAGAACCTCGCGATCGAGCGCGCGAAGGAGCTGTTCTCGGCAGACCACGCGAACGTCCAGCCTCATTCGGGGAGTCAGGCGAACGCGGCGGTCTACGAGGCGGTGCTCGATCGCGGAGACACCGTCCTGGCGATGAATCTCGATCACGGGGGCCATCTCACGCACGGCAGCCCGGTCAATTTTTCGGGCAAGCACTTCACGATCGTCCCCTACGGCGTGCGTCAGGACGACGAACGGATCGACTACGACCAGGTTCGCGAACTCGCCCTCGAGCATCGGCCGAAGATGATCCAGTGCGGAGCGACGGCGTATTCGCGCACCATCGATTTCGATGTCTTTCGTTCGATCGCGGACGAGGTCGGGGCCCTTCTCTTTGCGGACATCGCCCACATCGCCGGGCTGGTGGCATCGGGTGTCCACCCGAGCCCGATCGGGAAGGCCCAGATCGTGACGACGACGACGCACAAGACCCTCCGCGGTCCGCGTGGCGGATTGATCCTGTGCGACGGGGATTGGGCGAAGAAGATCAACAGCGCCATTTTTCCGGGCCTTCAGGGTGGACCCTTGATGCACGTGATCGCCGGCAAGGCGGTCGCCCTCAAAGAGGCGATGTCGTCGGACTTCCGCGCCTACTGTGAGCAGATCGTTGCGAACTCGAAGGCGCTCTCCGATGCGGTGCAGGGGAAGGACTTCAAGGTCGTTTCTGGTGGTACGGACAATCACCTCTTCCTGCTCTCACTGGTCGGTCGCGAGACGACGGGAAGGGCGGCTCAGATCGCTCTCGATCTCGCGGGGATCACCGCGAACAAGAACATGATTCCCTTCGACCCGCGCAAGCCGATGGTGACTTCAGGCGTACGCATTGGAACGCCTGCGGTGACGACACGTGGGATGCGCGAGGCCGAGATGATCCAGATCGCCAACTTTCTCTCGCGTGTCCTCGCAGACATCGACAATGGCGAGAACCTCGAGACGATTCGGAGTGAGGTCGCCGATCTCTGCCGGCAGTTTCCGCTCTATATCGAGCGATGGAACGAGACGGACTGAATCGTGCAGTGCCCCTTCTGCGCGGATGATGGGAATCGCGTCATCGATTCGCGGCTGGCGCGGGACGGCTCCGAGATTCGCCGACGGCGGGAATGCGACGAATGTGGTCGCCGCTTCACCACTCGCGAGCGCATCGAGGAGACACTGCCCCGAATCATCAAGCACGACGAACGCCGCGAAGAATATGACCGCAACAAACTTCTGCGCGGCGTCGAGCACGCGTGCGTGAAGCGACCGGTTTCGACGGAAGCGGTCGAGCGTCTCGTTGATCGCGTCGAGCGGGGTCTTCACGAGTCGGGCGAACGTGAGGTCACGAGTGACCTCATCGGTCGGCAGGTGCTCGAGGAGTTGTCGGCGATCGATCCCCTTGCCGCGGTTCGCTTCGCCTCGGTCTTCAGGAATTTTTCCAGCCCGAGCGACTACGAGGCCTTCTTTGCGGAGATCTCGGAAGGGTCCTCGCCGGGAGATCCGCCCGAAGCAGAGGGTGCGGCGGAGGGTATGGTGAGGTCGCTTCGAGCGCGCCGATGAGTTCCCCTCGAGCCGATATGAGGGCGCGTTCGGAACGAGACGAAAGGATGATGCGGCTCGCATTGCGCGCAGCGGCGCGCGGAGACGGCCGAACCCATCCCAATCCGAGCGTCGGGGCGGTCGTGTTTCGCGGTGACCGCGTGCTCGGTCGGGGCTGCACACGTCCGCCCGGCGGAGAGCACGCCGAGATCGTCGCGATTGAAAACGTGCGCCGACGACATGGCCTGCGCGCTCTACGCGGGGCCTCGCTCGCGGTGACCCTCGAACCCTGCCACTTCCATGGGAGGACGGGGCCCTGCACGGAGGCGATCGTCGACTCCGGGATTTCACGAGTCGTCGCGGGCTGCCGTGATCCTCACCGAAAGGTCGCCGGCAAGGGCTTTGGGTTCTTGCGTCGCCGCGGAATCGACGTGACCTCCCGCATTCTGGAGACGGAATGCCGCCACCAGCATCGGGGCTTCCTTTCGGTCTGTGAGCGCGGCCGCCCCTGGGTCACACTCAAATTGGCGACGACGCTCGACGGACGGATTGCGACCGCCCATGGTGAGTCTCGTTGGATCACGGGTCCGGCCTCGCGTGCATTCGTGCATCGACTTCGGGATGCACACGACGCGGTGATGGTCGGTTCGGAAACCGCGCTGGCCGACGACCCCGAGTTGACAGTCCGACGGGGCGGACGCGTCATCCGCGAACCGATTCGGATTCTGTTGGACGGTCGTCTTCGGGTGCCGTCGAGCGCGAGGATGCTGACGGGCGCCGCGGCGGCACGCACGTGGGTGGTCTGCTGCCGCCGCGCGCGTGGAATTCGTCGCGTCCGTGAGGTGGCGGGTCGCGTCCTCGAGGTCCCCTCCGCCGGTCGGGGCCACGTCGACCTCGCGCGGGCATTCCGATTGCTCGCGAAGGAAGGTCTGACGAGTGTCCTTGTCGAGGGGGGCGGAGGCCTCGCGGCGGCGCTCCTGCGAGCGGATCTCATCGACGAGGTACACTGGATGCTCGCGCCGAAACTGATCGGTGCGGACGGTCGGCCAGGGCTCGGGCCACTCGAGATCTCGCGGCTCGCCGATGCCGTGTCGGTCGATCCGATCGACGTCGGTCAGCGGGAAGGGGATTTCTTCGTGCACGGCCTGGTTCGTCGCGGTTCTGGTTCCACTGGAGGGGGGGGCAAGAATAATGGGAGGAGTAGAAGATGAAGGTCACACTGGCATGAGGGTCGCACTGTAATGAGAGTCGCACTGTAATGAGAGTCGCAACGCCATCTCTGGATGCCTCTGGCCTGCGGATCGCGCTGGTCGCTTCTCGCTTCAACCATCTGATCTCGATTCGCCTGCTCGACGGCGCTCGAGAGGCGCTGTTGGAACACGGGGCGGACACGGATGATCTGGAACTCTTCTGGGTGGCAGGTGCCTTCGAGATTCCGCAGGCGGCGCGACGAATCGCCGAGACCGGACGTTTCGATGCGATCGTGACACTCGGTTCGGTGATTCGCGGTGGAACACCTCATTTCGACTACGTGTGCCGGGGCGTGACCGACGGTGTTCGAGAGGTGATGCGGACCTCGAACGTACCCGTCGGATTCGGCGTACTGACCACCGACGACATTGATCAGGCACTGGCTCGCGCGGGCGGGAGTGATGGCAACAAGGGCGGCGAGGTCGCGCTGGCGGCGGTCGAAATGGCGCGCCTGGTCGGCGATCTGGACGGGAATGCCGCGAAAGCCGCGGGCTCGGGAGCGGTCGCGTCGTGACCGATCTTTCGGAGAGTGTGAAGGGCGGTCGGCATTCCGGACGGGAGGTCGCGCTTCAGGTGCTCTACGCCCTCGACCTTGGGGAGACCGGGCCGAGGGATGCCCGCGCGGCTCGTGAAGCCAAGGCCGCGAAGATGCCGGCGGCGCGGCACGCCATGCCTCCCGCTGTTTCGGAGCCGACTCCCCCCTCTGGCCCTGCGGCGCTCACAGGGGCAGTGTCGCCCACGGGCCCCGCGGCGCATTCGCACCGGCCTCCGGCGGCCCCCGAGCGTGAGGACGAAGCGGCCGAACCGGTCGTCGCGTTCGATCCGGTCGAGGCGAGCGGGACGGCCTTCGACAGAATTACCGAGCATTTCACAGTGCCGGGTAGTTCGATTGATTTCGCCCGT
>JAPYTP010000068.1 GCA_029941885.1 Myxococcota bacterium | reverse complement strand
GATGGTCCCAGGTGACCTGACCGTCGTAGTGGGTGTGGACATCGACGAAGCCCGGCGTCACGAGCAGTCCGCTCGCGTCGATCTCGCGCTGGCCCGGCTGGGCCTCCCCGCCGACCGATACGATCTTGCCATTGTCGACGGCGACGTCCCCGACCCGGGTCGGTCCGCCAGTTCCGTCGACGATCGTTCCTCCGCGAATGACGAGATCGTGCATGTCGGGTGCTCCTCGATTGGGTTGCCTATCAGGGTACCCCTCGATCAGGCCAAGGAAAGGTGGTCTTCCCGGGGGCTCAAGAATCGGGTGAGAGAGACCGATAGGGGGTGTGACCGGAAAGAGGCATCCGGTCGCCGCATTTGGAACAGGCCGGTCCGTGCTCGAGGGTGCGACCGGCCTTTTTCTTTTCGGGGCCAAGCCGCCCCCCAGTCCGAGTTCGAGGCGGGTCAGCTACCGAGATCGTCCTTGCGCGCCTCGAGAGACTTGATCCGCCCCTCGATCCGGTTCACGAACGTCGCCAGCGTCGGCCGATTCTCGATCGCTTCCGCGCAGTGGGGGATGGGGCCGTCTCGAAGAACGCGAAGCATCGAGTAGACCGAGAGGTCGGCGATGCTCGGCTCGTCCGCGTGAAAGAAGGGCCGGTCTCGCAGGAAGCCGACGAGGTCACTCATTCGATCCTCGAGTTCGTGGACGATTTCGAGTTCACGAACATCGGCACGGGTCTGTGGCGTCCGGCCGAAGGGGCGCCCGAGATGGTCCTTGATGCGGGTCAACAGAGAATCATCGATCGGCTCGTCGTCTCCCGGTTGCGGGTACCGCGCGGCGCGCCAGCGATTCCAGTACCAGGAGAACGAGTTGTCCGACCAATCCGCAAGATTGCGCTGCGCTTCTGCCGTGCGCGGGTCGCTGGAGTAGAGCGGCGGATCCGGGAAGAGTTCGTCGAGCCAGGCGATGATCGCGAGGGAATCGACCTTGCGTCGTCCGTCGATCTCGAGGACAGGAAGCGTGCGCGCGATCGGGCTCCAACGCGCGAGGTCCTCCGGGTCGTCGGAGGCGATCCGTTCGAAGGGCAGCGCCTTGAGCGCCAGCGCCGCTGCGACCTTCTCCGAATAGGGATTCATCGACTGTGTGAAGAGCCGAATGATCGCCGTCGGATGTGAAGGTTCGCCCTCAGTCATCGGCATCCATTCCGGGAGCCGGGAAGATCGCATCGATCGCGTTCGTGACTTCTTCCGGGAGGACTACGCCAACCGCCTTCACATTCTCTTCGAGCTGTTCGATGCGGGTCGCCCCCACGATGACGCTCGAGACATTCGGACGACGGAGGCACCAGGCGAGCGCGAGCTGGGCCATCGAAATTTCGAGTCCGTCGGCGAGTTTCCTCAATTCGTCGACCCGTGCGAGCACGTCAACCGCAAGGCTCGGAGACATCCAGCGATTTCGCTTGGGATCGTTTGCGCGGCTTTGCTGTGGAATCCGACCGCCGCTGTATTTCCCGGTGAGCGTCCCCTGGCCGAGGGGGCTGAAGACGATCTGACCGAGGCCTTCGCGCGCACATGTCCCAAAGAGATCGGTCTCGACCCCTCGTGCGAGGATCGAGTATTCGGGTTGGCTCGAGATGGGGCGGAAGCCCTGGAACCGGTCCGCGATCTCGCAGGCTTCCTCGATCTCGGACGACTGCCACTTGGACACGCCCCAATAGAGGAGCTTCCCCTGGCGGATCAGGTCCTCGTAGGCCCGCACGGTCTCTTCCATCGGGACATCCGGATCTGCACCGTGGCATTGGTGAAGGTCGAGATAATCGGTCCCCAGTCGGCGCAGCGAGCCCTCGACGCTTTCGACGATGTGTTTTCGGGAGAGGCCCCGGTCGTTCGGGCGCTCGGACATCGGGTAGAAAGACTTGGTGGCAAGAACCACATGAGGGCGGGAAAGGGGCGCGACAGCCTCGCCGAGCGCCACTTCCGCCTCGCCGTCTTGATAGACGTCGGCGGTGTCGAAAAGATTGATTCCCAGATCGAAGGCCCGATGAACGAGTCGGGCCGTCTCGGCGTAGTCGATCCGGCCGCCGATCGTGAGCCATGACCCGAGGGAGACCTCGCTGACCTGAAGACCGCTCCGCCCCAAGGCGCGTGTTCGCATGGCTCCGAATCTAGCAGGTTGAGCGGCCCCCCCGGACCCGCGAGCCGGAGCGCGTTAGACTCCGCCGCCGTGCTCCACCTGGCTTCCGAAACCGCCTCCGGATGGCTTCCCAACGCCGCCGCACACCTCAACGAGGTGTTGCTGGACCACGCCCACTGTGAAAAGAAGGCGGCGGGCGCTGCCGTGAAGCTGCTCTTTTCCTATCCCCATCACCGTTTTCTCCAGGAACCCCTTGCCGAACTCGCGCGTGAGGAGCTCGAGCATTTTCAACAGGTTCTCGGCGTGCTCGACGAGCGGGGTGTCCGCTACGAAACGATCAAGCCGAGTCCCTACGGAATGGCACTCCACGGGCTCGTGCGTCGGGACGAGCCCGGTCGACTGCTCGATCTGCTCTTGATCTCCGCGTTGATCGAAGCGCGCAGCTGCGAACGGTTCCAGATCCTGGCGGATGGGATCGCGGACGCCGCGCTCGCAGATCTCTATCGATCGCTTCTGGCCTGCGAGGCACGGCATCACGGCGTCTACTTCGATCTCGCCGCATGCCTCGTGGATCGAGAGGACTCGGAAGCGAGGCTCGACGAGCTGGCGCGGGCCGAGGCGGAGATCATTGCCCGCCCCTGCGAATGGGTCCGGATGCATGCCGGCTAGCGGAATCGACGAAAGCGAGGCGATCGTTGCAACGACTTGCGAGGGTCGGATCGCGTGGAGCGAAGCCTCACCGACGGATGCCGGGGAGCCGACGCTGCCCCTCGTTCTGATTCACGGGTTCACGGGCCACCGCGACGACTTCATCGGCCTACTTCCCGAACTCAGCGAGCGGCGTAGGAAACGACGGGTGATCGCGCCCGATCTGCGCGGACACGGTGATTCCGATCCCGGACCGGGCGTTTCGGGTTGGTCTTTCGAGCAGTTGGTACGAGATCTGTTGGGGTTCCTCGACCCCCTGGGTCTCGAGCGTGTGGATTTGCTCGGGCATTCGATGGGCGGGTTCGTCGTGCTTCGGTTTGCGCTCGCGTATCCCGAACGGGTTCGGTCGCTGACCTTCCTGTGCACGGGCCCCGAGAAGCCCGCTTCCCTTCCCAGGGCTGGATTCCTGAAGGCGAGCGAAATCGCCGAAGCGCGCGGGCTCGACGGGCTCCAGAAGATCATCGAGAAGGCCGGTCGGATCGACCCGTCCCCGTCGATCGATCGCTGGGGCGACCGCTATTGGATGCATCACCGGAGACGCTTCCGCGCGATGACCCCCGCGAGCTACCGCGGGATTGGAGCGGCCTTCTTCGATTCCGAGTCGCTCGTGCAGCGACTGAAAGAGGTCGAATGCCCGTCCCTCGTTCTGGTCGGAGAATTCGACCGGGATTGGTTGCCGGGTGCGGATCTCTTCGAGCAGACTCTTCCCGTCGTACGGCGATCGACCCTCCTGAATGCGGAGCACCATCCACATGTCGAGAATACCGAGGCCTTCTTGGAGGCGATGGAGGCGCATCTCGACGCAGTGGAAGAGGCCGAGCGCCTCGGTCCCAAGGGCACGGTGCGAACGAAAACGAACTACGAGAGGACTATGACATGAGCGAAGAGACCCAGGATATCCAGATCACGACTTCAGCGGGCGAAACGATGGACGCCTTTTTGGCCATGCCTACCGGCGGCGGGCCGGCTCCTGCGGTGATCGTCTGGATGGAGATTTTTGGCGTGAACGGCCACATCCGGGATGTCACTCGCCGATTCGCAGCGGAGGGTTATGTCGCGATCGCGCCCGACTTCTTTCATCGGACCGGGCCGGGCATCCAACTCGGGTATGACGAGGCGGGCTTCGCGGAAGGTTTCAAGCATCTCGGAGCGCTGCAGGCGGACCAGATGATCGCCGATGCCCGCGATGCGGTCGCCTATCTACGCAGTCGGGACGATGTGCGGGGGGACAAGATCGGCGTCACGGGTTTCTGCATCGGCGGCCACATGACCTACCTGACCGCTTGTGAGACCGATGTCGCTGCGGCCGCATCCTATTACGGCGGCGGCATCGCCGCGCCGGAGGGGCCCGGGGGCGCTACGCCGACGCTCGGCCGTACGGCCAAGATCAGCGGCAAGATCCACTGTTATTTCGGTGCCAAGGATGCGTTGATTCCCCAGGACCAGGTCGCGGCCATCAAACGATCTCTCGAGGAGGCGGGTATCGATCACGAGGTCCGCGTCTACGACGACGCCGATCACGGCTTCAATTGTGATCAGCGAGACACCTACCACGAAGCCAGTGCAGAGGATGCCTGGCAAAAGACGAAGGCGCTCTTTGCGAGCGCGCTCGGCTAGCCGAGGATCTTGTGTAGCGCCTCGAGCAGCCGGTCGACGGGCTCGGGGCGCGCATTTTCGCCCATCAGGCCGATGCGCCAGATTTCGCCGGCCAGAGGACCGAGTCCGGCTCCGACCTCGATTCCGAATTCGTCGAGGAGTCGACCGCGGACGGCGGCCTCCCCGATCGTCCGCACCTGCTTCGGGAGGTTGACCGAGGTCAACATCGGAAGACGGTCCGCCTCATCGACGAGAGGCGTGAAGCCCAACGGCTCGAGTCCCTCGATGAGCCGCGCTGCTGCTTCTGCATGCCGCACGAAGCGCGCCTCCAATCCCTCATCGAGCACGCGATCGAGACCCGCGGCGAGGCCATAGGTCGCTGTGATCGGAGCCGTATGGTGATAGACGCGCTTTTCGCCGCCGTAGTAGCCGGCCAGGAGTGAGAGGTCGAGAAACCAGCTCTGGACCGGGGTCCTGCGATTCCGGACGGCCTCGACCGCGCGTTCGGAAAAGGAGACCGGGGAGAGCCCGGGCGAACAAGACAGACATTTCTGGGTTCCGCTATAGGCGGCATCGATCCCCCAGCGATCGAGCTCGACCGGGAGACCGGCGAGTGATGTCACGCAATCGAGCACGATCATCGCATCGGCTTCGCGCGCGGCAGAAGAGATCTCTTCGACCGGTTGGCAGACACCCGTCGAGGTCTCGGCGTGCACGAACGCGACGACCTTGGGTCGCACGAGCGCGATCGCCTCGGCCACTTCGCTCGCGTCGAGCCGGGTTCCCCAGGTCGCGTCGACGGTTGTCACATCCGCGCCGGCGCGCCGCGCGACTTCGGCCATGCGTCCGCCGAAGACGCCGTTGACACCGATGACGACCGCCTCGCCCGGCTCGAGGAGATTGACGAGCACCGTCTCCATGCCAGCGCTGCCGGTCGCGGAAATCGGCAGGGTCATCCCATTCGTCGTCGCGAAGACGCTTCGCAAGCCATCCTTCACACGGTCGAGCAGTGCGAGGAATTCTGGATCGAGATGGCCGATCAGCGGGCGGCTCATCGCCTCGAGGACGGCGGGGTGTGCGTTGGACGGGCCGGGGCCCAGAAGCAGGCGTTCGGGAAGCGTTTTCAGAATCGACATCGCCGCAGATTAGCGGCTCGATCTGGCGGTGTGGGGATTGCGGTCCACGAGTTGACACTGCCAGCCGCCAGCCGTAGTCTTGCGGCAGCTTGTCCCCCAGGGATCGGGCCTTGGCGGAAGCCGGTTCGGATCGATGATCGCCTGGTGTGGGATTCCGGGCAGCGAGTACGTGTGGGCACGGTCAAGGACAAGGGAATGGCGATCCGGACGGCATGAACCGATTCGGTCGCCGCTCTGCAGTCCATCGAGACATCTAGAGGCCTTCAGGCGTTTGTGGCGTGGGATTCGTGCGAGGATTCGGGCGGGTCGTCGTGACCCGGTCGAAGCGCCGCGCCTGCGAGTCGGATCGATCCAGCCGCAAGCCGGCTCGAAATGAGGGAGCGAACGACACATATGGCGAAGTCGGGCCGCAGGCCGGCGAGGCCGGGTCGGGCAGACAGCGGCAGGGTTCGATGGATCGTGGGGCTGTGCGCGGTCGTCTTGGCGGCGGTTGCGATCTTTGTCCTCCTCGATGGGGATGGCGGGCTCTCGAGCGTCGACAACCCGCTCGGTCCCACCGATCGGGTTCTGGATGACATCGATGCCGAGTCCCGCGAAGCGATGCGAGATCTGCTGAGGGATGCGGGGAACTGAAGGGCTCGGGCGGTGGTCATTCGAATTGGCCCCGTGATGGGGATCGAGCGGTCCCGGACGAGGCATGGCCATAGGATGAGTTAGAGGGGAGAGGCGCCCGGACATGGGCTGGCGGACACGCGAGGTATACGAAGAGGAGGAGCGACGCGGGCTTGCTCCGTGGGCGATGTGCGCTGCGGACTCGGTGGGCCGGTTGGTCGAGGAGTCTCCCCACGCCTATCGCACGGCCTTCCAGCGCGACCGTGATCGCATCATCCACGCACGCGCTTTTCGACGCCTGGAATTCAAGACCCAGGTATTCGTCCACCTGGAGACCGATCACTACCGGAATCGGCTCACCCACACGATCGAGGCGGCCCAGGTGGCCCGTACGATCGCGCGGGCGCTGCGTCTGAACGAGGACCTCGCCGAGGCGATCGTGCTGGCTCACGACCTGGGCCATACGCCTTTTGGACACGCCGGCGAGGCGGTACTCGCCGAATTGATGGAGAACGACGGCGGGTTCGATCACAACCGCCAGAGCCTCCGGATCATCGACCTGCTGGAGGACCGATATCCAGATTTCAGCGGGCTCAACCTGACCGCGGAAACGCGCGAGGGGATCCTGAAGCACGGTTCCGAGTGGGCGCATCCGGTCGAGCTTCCTGCCAGCCACCCCCAGAGGACTCTCGAGGCGCAGATCGCCGACTGCGCCGACGAAATCGCCTATATCCACCACGACCTCGACGATGGCCTGCGGAGCGGCTTGTTGACAGTCGGTATGCTCGACTCTCAGTCTCTCTGGAAGCAGGCCCTGTCGGGTCGGCGAACCCGGGAAGGTGCGGAGGCCTCATTTTCCGTCGCGCGGACGCAGACGATCGGCGCGCTATTGAATACCCTGAACACGGACCTGATCGAGGAGACCAGTCGTCGCCTGGATTCGGATACACCCCTGTCCCTGGCCGATCTTCGGACGCGCAAGGAGCCGATCGTCGGCTTCTCGCCCGAGATCGACCTCGGCAAACGGGAGCTGAAGAGCTTCCTTTCCCAGAATTTCTACCACCATCCTCAGGTGCTCCGGCGAACCCGCAAGGCCAAATGGATCGTGGGAGACCTTTTTCGAAACTATCGGGACGATCCGATGCTGCTGCCCGCGCACGTGCGTTCGCGCTTCTCGCGGGAGGGTCAGCCGCGGGCGATCTCGGATTATATTGCAGGGATGACAGACCGTTTTGCCATGGACGAACACCGTAAGCTACTCGACCCCCATGCGCCGGACTGATCCCCTCATTGCAACTTGCACCGCGCGGGCTCGCTCGAGCATGCGCGTGACGGACCGACGCGGACCATGAGTTTACCGGAGAGCCTCGAACGTGCTGCCACTGAGCTGGCAGATCTTGCAGATCAAATTCGCCCTGCGAACGGAGATCCTCACCGACTGCTCGAAGAGCTCGGCGCGGCCGATGCGGGTCAACTATTGACCTGGATCCTCTCCGAGGAACCGGCCGACGCGGCGGAACTCGTCGACGCCTGGGGAGAGGACGACGCCGGCGTTGCGATCTTGCTTGCGATCTCCGACGAGGGAATCGCGAAGGCGGGCAGAAAGTTGCTGCGCAAGGTCCGACACCGCCTTCGCTCGCAGGGCGTCGAGGTCGTCGGCAAAGAAACAGCGGCGAACGTGAAGCGCAGCGTACTTGCGGCACCGGATCGATGGCAGGCCGCACATATCTCGAGCCCCGATTTCCGCGGTGCACGCATGGGCTACCTGGTCGACAGTCACCCCGCCGGCGGGGCGCGACTCTTCGAGATTCGATTCGAGCAGGGTCGTGGCATCCTCGATTTCAAGATCTACAACGCGGGTCGTGCCAAGGTACGTGGGTTCCTTCGCAGCCTGACCGCCGGTTCGGGCCAGCGTCTATTCGAAGTCGAGCGCGATGCGCTTCGGGCACTGATCTGGCGTGCCAGCCAGGCGCAGCCGAACGACCGGCCGCTTCCTACCTCGTTCGTCGAATGGCGGACCCGGCTCTTCTCCGACGAACTGGAGAAGGAATGCACTCCAGGCGACCTCGCACGCAAGGCGCTGGGGAGCGGCGATCTCGGCGCGTCTCTCGAAGATCTCGTGGAAGAGGTCAAACGTGGTTCCCTCGGGCCCTGGCCGCCCAAGACGAGTTGGGTCGCTGACTGGATGGACCGTGGACGAGACGAGGTGAAAGGGTTCGACGGTTCAGAACGAGTAACCAGAATCGAGACCTGGATCGACGAGGTCACGGCGTCTCTCGAAGAACAAACCGACGACGTCCTGATCTCGCGCCATCTGGACGAACTGGCATGGGTACGCTGGCAGGCAGACCAGGAGGACGAAGCCCGACGATTGTTGACGGTCGCGGCGGCTCTCGCGACCGACTCGGCCGCAGTGACGGCTCTGACTCGGGCCCGGGTCGAATCGCTATTCGCTCCCTATCTGACTGATCTTCGGGTGATCGAGCAATCCGCGCTCGATTCCGAAGACAGCGACGGCTGAGAAATCGGGAGAGGAGAGGGTGTTGTTGCTCTCGCAGAACCGACATTGGCGCGTGACGCGCGGGAAGACCGCAAGCGAGGTCGTCATCTCCCTCGAGAAGGAAGAACTGCCCGAGGACTGGCGGGAATTCAAGGATTTTCGGCTGGAGATTCCAGTCGATCGATGGAATCGCGTGGTGAAGCACGTCCGAACCGACCGCAAGCTATTCGGTGGGGTCGTGCTCGAATTCGCAAATCAAGAGGAACAACTACCGGCGGTATTGGGACAGGACAGGCTCTACGGCGATCTCCAACGGGTCGTACAGGACGCGACGTCTTCGCTCGTGGAGAGCGGAGCCCTCGCGCTGTCGGCCGTGGATCTATCTCCGGAATAGGCCCGACGCATAGACGCATGGGGGACCCGCGTTGGACCGTGGGTGTATCGGGGGCGCCGACTTCGGGAGGTCGGAGCGGAGAACCCCGGATGTGCCGAGCGGTCGATTCGAGTCGAGGAAGATCGTGCTCACCTGCCAGGATGTCGGTGAGTCGTAGTCGAAGAATATCATGCCGTCCCGACAACGCGCTCCGAGTGAGCGCGGTCGAGTGATGGCGAAGGGAATCAGATAATGATGAAGCGATTTTCAAGGAAGCGGCGCGGGAACACAGAGGGGCGGCAATCGGTGATTGATGCGGGCGAATGGCTGCCGAAGCTCGCGGAGCAAGGGATCGTCGAAGCGACGTCGTTGGATGCCTGGACGGACGCAGGCGTGTCGGATCGCGTCGCCGCCATCGGGCGGGGCGAACGCGCCGATGGATCCAGCGTTCTCGTGGCTTTTTCGCCGAAGTCGGCCACCGAGGCCATGCTCGGCGGTTTGGCGGCCGCCCAACACGCAGCGGCGGAATCGGGATTCGCCGGGGAACTGCTGATCGTTGCCCCGCAATGGCCGGCGGGTGCACGTCGCGTGCTCGGACTCCTCGGACGAACGCCGTACTCGATCGAACCGATCGCGGCTTCGGGACTGACCGAGGGCCGCGTCGTAGTCGAACCGGAGGCGGCACCGCGGATCCTGGCCACGAGCGCAAGCCAGCTCTCCTCGCGCATGACTTCCCCGGAAGCGCGCTCCGCGTTCAGTCGTGCAGCAGTGGCCCTCGAAGGCCTGGCCGCAAAGCATGGTGGCTGTGTGCGAGTCGGCGTTGATCGACTCGAACTCGTCGTGCTGGCGCGCCGTGTCGCTGAGATTCGGGCCGATGGCGCGATCCCGGTCCTCGAAGTCCAGATCGGCGGGCGTTCGACGACGCCTCTATCTGGAGCGGACCTCGCGGGGGCGCTCGATGGACTCGAGGGCCAGCTTCGGCGGCGGCTGAACGACCGCAAGGTGCGAGAGGGCGAAGAGGGATTACGCGGACGGGTGATCGGCCAGCTGGCATCCGGCATCGAGTTGCGCAGTCTCCGAGCCTGGCCCCAGCCGGGTGCTGATCTGGACGTCGTCGATGGCGTGGGTGTGAACGAATCCGGGGACCCGGTCGTGGTTGCCGTCCGGGAGGTATTCGAATGGCAGTCATTGGCGGCCGTGCTCGAGTCACTCGCACCGATCGGCGCGCTCCTACCGGTTCTCTTCGCGGACACCGCCCCACCCCTGCGCCTCGGCCTGCCGCGGTTGCTGCTGACCGCGGAGCGATTTGAGGAGGGGCTCGAGAAGGCGCTATCGGCGCTGATCGTCGCGTACGAACTGCGAGCCGTGTCCGGCGATGCGGGTGCGGGCGTCGATCTCGTTTCGCGCTCGGTGGGCGAGGGCGCGGAGACCCGACCGGCGCGCCGAGGTCGCCGGCGCGGAGGCAGGGGTCGGTCGGCTGGTGGACCGGCGAGCGAGGCAAGTACCCGCGAAGAAGAGGACGAATCGACTTCGACCGGACAATCGTCGGAGGCGACAGCGGCGGACCCGGGTCGAGACCCCGAGTCCGGACGGCCCTTGGGACCGCGAGGTGAAGAGCGTGAGGACACGGGAGACGGCGAGCGTGGCCGCGGTCGGCGTCGGCGGCGTTCGCGACGTGGCGGACGAGGGACCGGAAGTGACATCGAGCCGGAGTCTTCGCCGCGCGAGGGACATGAGAGCGAAGGGGGACGAAGCGGTGAGGGAACTCGTGGCCCTGGGCGTTTCGAGGAAGTTTCGCTGATGGATCTCGATGACGGCCCAGGAGAATCGGATCCCGAGAATTCACAGGACGAGGGATCCTCGGCAGGAGAACGTCACCGGCGTCCGAGACGGCGAGGCCGGCGGGGCGGATCCGAGAGTCGAAAGGGATCCGAGGGCTCTCTCGATACGGGATCGGCGGACCCATCTGATGCCAAGTCCGAGCGTGGCGGCCGGGCCAGCGCCGATGATGACGCGGGCGACGGACTTTCCGAGGAAGATCTCGTCGATGCCGACGATCTCTCGGAGATCCTGGCGCGCCTCGCGGACGATGTCCCGGAATACGACGGGTCCGAGGGCGCCCAGGTCTCGTACGATGATGAAGAAGAGGTTGATGACGACGGGGATTCGTCCGCGACGACAGCGAATCGCGAGTCGCGGCGACGAACTCGTCAAGGCGACAGCGTAGACGAGAGTCGGCCACCGCCTCGGAAACGCTCTGCGATCTTGGTCCATGCCGATCCGGACTCGCTCTTGTCCGCGATCTTGCTCGCCCGAGATATTCGGCAGCTCGAGGGCCTGTGGATCTATCCCCAGGCCGAACTGATGACCTTTTTTAGGAGCATCGCGACGGATCTTCGCGACGATACGCCGATTTTTGTGGTGGGGTTCAGTCCTTCGCCGGCGCATGACGTCATTCAGGCGTCGGCCCTCTATCGGGGTCGTCTGACCTGGTTCGATCGACACGTCTGGCCGCCAGAAGATCTCGCGGCGATGCGTGACTCGCTCGGTGCGGATTCGATCATGGGAGGGGAAGGGCTCGACAGTACCCTGCCGCTCGTGCTCGAGACCTGTAGCCGACGGAGTCGCTTTTCCGACAAACTCGTGGATCTCGCAACCGGTCGCTTCACGCAGCACGATTTCGAACGCTGGGGTCGGCTCTGGCGTTGGCGCGCCGGGGAGATCACGACCAAGAGCGGCGATATTCGTGGCGACGTAGCCGCGCTGCTGACGGGTCGCCCGAGTGATCTGGCCAAGGAAGCCGCACTCGTCGAGATTCCGCAGGCACCGCCGGAGGTGGCGTGGGTTGCCGAGCGAGATTTCAGGCTGGTTCATTTCGGCGGACACGCGATGGTCGTGCTGGACGTCGATCCGCGTTTCGACATCCACCTCGCCTCTCGGATCGCTCGAGAACGCTACAACGCGACACTCTCACTGAGTCGAACGGAAGGGGAAGAAGTCTTCGTGTTTGCAGGCGACGAGACGACCGGAAAACGGTCCCTCGACTACATGGCGGTCGCCGACCACCTGGTCGAGAAGCTCGAATGGGTCGAGTCGCGCGCGGACGCGGATCACGTGTCGCGATTCTGTGTGCGTGATCTAGGACGACATCCCGACCGACTCGAAGAGGTCATCGGCGAGATCGCCATGGGCCGATCCCTGCTCGAACGCTGAGCTCCGGAATGTCCATCGACTCATCGCCCGACCCTACCGAGGCAAAGCGACCCGGCGTCGGGGCGAGTCTCGTGGAGGTCTTCACCTCGGCGCAGGGTGAGGGCCCCGAGGTCGGGCGGACGACCGTTTTTGTGCGCTTTGGCGGCTGCGATCTGCGCTGTCGCTGGTGTGACTCGCCTCATACCTGGCGCCCGGTCGCCGATTGGCGAATCGAGACGGCGCCGGGCAGCGCGGTCTTCGAAGGGCGCACGAATCCGGTCGATTGTGGAGAGTTGGTCGATGTCATCGATGCCCTCGCGCCCAGTCCGGCGACCTGGATCAGTCTGACGGGTGGCGAACCGCTGCTGCAGCCGGAGGCCATCGAGGCAGTCGCCAGGGGCCTCGCCTCGCGCGGCCGACGGATCTATCTCGAGACCCACGGTCTGCACGGGTCGGTTCTTTCGAGGTTCGTCGAGCTGATCGATCTCGTGTCGATGGATTGGAAACTGGCGAGCGACGTCCGCCCGGGGCCGGGCGTCGAGGCACCGCCCGGCGAGGATTTTCACGACGCTCACGAGGCGTTCCTGCGCGTCGCGACCCGGGCCCGCCAGGTCTACGTGAAGACGGTACTGACGCCCTCGACGCGGGACGAGGAACTCGAGGCGATGTTCGATCGAATCGCACGGGTGTCCTCCGGGATTCCCCTCGTGCTCCAGCCTGTGACGCCGATGGGTGGGATCAAGGCGATACCCGATTCGAAGCAACTGCTCGCCTGGCTCGCCCGAGCGGAGGCGCGCCTAGCGGACGTGCGGCTGATTCCTCAGACGCATCCGATCTACGGCGCTTTGTAGGGCGGCGAGCTCGAGTCGGAGGTCGACCTCGTGTCGTCCTCCGAATCGCTCGGCCAGATATTGATCCGTGATGGTCGCGAAGGCCGATGCCCCTTCGTCGGGCAGCGTCGTCTCCAGCTCGCGAACGAAGTCACGAGCACTGGTCGTGGTTTCCCGGGTGAGACCGGCACGTGCCAGGATGCGCTGCGCCGCTCGGTAGGTGGCGGGCACTTCGGTCCCCGATCGGCCCCCAGGCTTTCGCCACAATGCGAATCCGGCGAGAGCGAATGCGACACCGGTAAAGACGACAATCGCGTCGACCCCCGCGATCAGACTGCGCCAAGGTTCGCCGCCCGCCTTGGAGGCGGCGCTGGCTTCCGCCCCCCGACCGCCCCGGTTCTTCTGCCAACTTGCCCAGAGTCCCCGCATCGCGCCGATCTGGTCCGCGCTATCGAAGTCGACGACTCGCTGGAACCACCACAACTCGACTGCGCTGCCGAGTTGGGCCATGCGGGCGACCAGCGAGAGGTCGTCCAATGCCCGCAAGCGCAGATCCGGTGGTGTGGGATCGAAGCGGACCCAGCCGGCCTCTTCGAAATGAACCTCGACCCAGGCGTGAGCATCCGCACGCGAGACTTCGACGAAGCCACCGACGACATTCGGAAGCCCCCCGGCGAAGCCGTTCACGAGTCGGCTGGGAAGGCCCTGACTGCGGGCGAGCACGACCATCGCACTCGCGAAATATTCGCAGTGGCCCTCGAGATCGCCGAGCAGGAAGGCCTCGATGGGGGAGGTGTCGAGATCGCCCAAGGCGGCGGGAGCGTCCGTGTAGTGCCCGCTCCGTCGCAACTCGTCACGAATCGCGAGCGCGCGATCGAAGTCGTTCTTGTCATCCGCGACGATCGTTCCAGCGAGGGCCGCGACCCGAGGGTCGAGCTCCGGGAGTTGGAGATAGCGGGTGGCAGGGCGTCGGCCGCCTCGACTCGCTTCGAGAGGCGGGACGGTCCTGTCCCCACGTAGTCGCATGGCATCTCGCTCCGAGGCACGACTCCAGATCGTGTAGCGGACCCGTTTGTTCCCGTGGCCGGGGAGGTAGAGCCCACCATTGCGATCGCGCTCGAGTCCCTGAAAGGGCCCCTCGATTCGTTCCGCGATGCCGGGCGTGAAGAGGACGCCCGCTTCCACCGGCTCCCGGAGTATGCGTTGTACGACGAGTCGAGCATTCTGGTCCGGTCGCAACTGGATCCCGAATCGACCGATTCCGGAGACCGGGCGCCGGGATGCAACGCGTTCGGCTGCCGAGATCGTCCAATGGGTGCCATCGAAGTGGTCGAAGGCGAGTCCCCGCCAGTAGGACTCACCCGGTTCGGGCAGGTCCTCCAGGAGCCCCTCGACGCGCAGCACCGTGGTTCGGTCCTTGCGGATTCGTCCGACCTCTCCGAGCGCGACGCGATCCGAGAATCCCGATATCGAGAGGCTCGGGCCGACGCCTCCGCGCAGCATGTTCGTCTGTAGACGGGGCAAGATGATGAAGAGAAGGCCCGCCAGCACGAGGGCCGCAGTCGTCGCACCGATCGTCATGCGACGCAGATCGGTCGCGATGACACCGGATGCCGCCGCCGGGTCGCCCGCTTCGGTGGCCTCCATCGAAAGGGTGTGGACCAGCAGCGTCCACGTCACCGTGGCGAGGAAGATGACGAGCAGCGGCGGGAAGAGAACGCTGTCCGTGAGGTTCGATGCCAGGATGACCTGAAAGAGCGCGAGAGCGACCAATACGAACTCGGATTTTCGCGGCCGTGCGTCGAGCAGCTGGAGCCCCTGGGCGAGAGAGCTGAAGTAGGCGAGAGAGACCGTGGCCGGATTGCCCGCTAGAGCGGAACGGATCGTGACCGTCGTGATGCCGACCATGAAGATGTTCAGCCAGATCGGGCTGCGTCGGAAGGAAGGTGGGTTCAGCCGCGTGGAGAAACTGACCGCGAACGTGAGACATTGGAGGGCGATTACTCCGATCGGCAGCTGCTCCGTCACCCAGAGGGTCACGCTCGCGACGATCGACATCAGCCAGGCCGCGGCCGGTCTCGGCGTCTCTACGGCGCCCCTGAAATCGCGTCGGGTCATGGGAGGCCCTCCGCGGTGCGGTTGTCGTTCGCTTCGACGACTCCGCCTCGATCGAGGGATTCCGGGGTGACGCGAGCGAGGTACGTCAGGAGCTCGTTGCGGTGTGCGAAACCGACGGCCGGGGTGAAACATGCGGTGGCAGAGCGGAGGCCGACGCGAAGACCGCAATCCAGATGGTTCACGACTTCGGAGGCGATGCGCGCGACAACGTCTTCCGTGACGGCCGCCGGCGCGCTTTGGGAGAGGCGCAAGAGCACCTCGATCTCGCGCGTTGCATCGCCCTCGCGTTCGCCGACGAGGAGTCGCCCTGATCGCATGCTGCGTTTCCATTGCACACGCCCGAGCGCATCCCCGGGCATGAATTCACGAAGGCCGGCAACGTCGTCCCCACGCGGCGCGCTGTCGCGATGCTCTTCCGCGTCGAGGCGCGAGTGGCGGTCCTGCTCGGAGATCGGTGTCGGGTAGATCTGTGGATAGACGAGGGCGGCTTCCTCGGCTTCGAGTTCAGCGGACTTGACGAAGAGACCGAAGGGGAAGCGCGTCGAGATACGCACCCGGTCGAAACGAAGGTCGCCGCGGTGGTCGGGTTGGAAGACATAGCTGCGATCCAACGAGTCCCCGGGTCCCAGGCGCAGCGCGAAGGTTCGGCCTGCGGGCTCGGGTCCCCTTCGGGTTTCGATCTGATCTTCGAGTAGGATGGCGAAGGACGAGACATGCTTCTGATCATTTCGGATGCGAAGCACAACGCGGTTCGGAGAGCGTGCGAATAATTCGCGTGGGAGTCGTCGCTCGACTCGGATTCCGCGCAGCGAGGCCTCCGAGAGCAGTCCCGACAAGACCAGGAACGAGAGCATCAGTGCGAGCACCAGGTAGAGGAGATTGTTGCCCGTGTTGAGTGCGGCGAAACCGACCCCGAAAATGATCGCGATGAAACACCAGCCCGCGCGCGTCGCACGCAGGGATCGGGGCGGATGAAAGCGGCGACGGGATCGCATCAGAGAGGAATCGGAACCCGGTCGACGATCTCGCTCAGGGTCCATCGGGACTCCGCGGAATCCGGCTGAAGACCGCCGCGGGAGTGAACCGCGACCCGGTGTGCGAGGACGTCGACGGCGAGATCGCGAACATCCTCGGGGATGCAGTAGTCGCGACCTCCGACGAGTGCATTCGCCTGGGCGGCGCGTCGCAGGGCCAGCGCGCCTCGAGTGGATGCACCGAGCGATAGGCTTTCGTGGTGTCGGGTCGCCTCGATCAGATCAAGTAGGTAGCCGAGCAGGCTGTCCTCGAGTTTGACGGCCTCCGCGGCCCTCCGGAGTCCGATCAGATCGCGTGTGCAGAGGATCTTCTCGAGTCCGGGCAAAGCGTGCATGCTCGGATCCTGCCTGAGTACTCGCGCTTCGTGCTCCCGGTCGGGGTATCCGAGTGAGAGGCGCATGAGGAATCGGTCGAGCTGACTCTCGGGGAGCGGGTGAGTTCCGTGGTGCTCGAGGGGATTCTGGGTCGCGACGACGAAGAAGGGATCGGGAAGTGAGTGACTCACGCCGTCGACGCTGATCGTGTTTTCGCTCATCGCTTCGAGCAGGGCGGATTGGGTCTTCGGACTCGCGCGATTGACCTCGTCGGCGAGTATCAGATGTCCAAAGAGCGGGCCGGGCTGGAAGCGGAAAGTCGGTGGCTGGCCGGGATCCGAGCTTGCGGGGATCGTCATTCCGGTCAGATCGCCGGGCAGGAGATCGTTGGTGAACTGGATGCGGCGGAAATCACCGTCGACAGTTCGCGCCAGGGCCTGCGCGAGCGTGGTCTTTCCGACGCCGGGAACGTCGTCGAGCAGCAAGTGTCCACCGGCCAGCAGACAGAGAATCGCCTTGTGGACGACCTCACTCTTCCCGTGTAGCGCCCGCTCGACCTCGTTCTTCCAGCGGCCTGTGACCTCTGCGGCTTCCCGTGCAGTCCAGTCCCCGGCTTGCGATTCGCTCATCGGGCAGATGTCTCCCAGGGTCGACGCCGATTCCCACCGCGCCTTGGATGGAACGATGAAAGGGGACCTCACAGCCGTTTCGGTTGCGGGCAAGCTTGCCCTGAGTCGTGCGCGGGCGGGGAAGGGCGGTCTTTCTCGAGTCGGCTTCAGCGAGAGGCAACCCGCACGCAACCGTCGCGAATCGGGGCGGGGACGAGCCAGGTGCCGCTCAGAAGCTGTACTTGATCTCCGCGTAGAGTCGATCGTTCGAGTCGAAGCCGCCGACCGGGATCTGAGGTCCGCCGAAGAAGACGAGCCAGCCGCCCTCGATCTTCAACGAGTCGGTCAGCTCGAACTCACCCGAGGCCCGAAAAATTCCGCCATCCTGGAAGCGCTCGCCGAAACCGACCGCGAGAACCGTCAAGTCGAGGCGTTCTCGAAAGAAGGGCCGGCTCACTCGGATCGCGGTCTCGAAGCCGTCCTGGGCGGTGAAGTCCTGGACAATGGGGTCACCGGGATGGTCGAGGAGATGTCGATTGACGATCTCGAGGGCGACGGACAGTTGATCGGGCCCGTACCATTCGATGCCGACCATCGTGTCGAGCCGGTCGCGATCGCGAAGTCTCACTGGCAGCGCCGACGGAGTGGGGTCGATCTGCAGGATTCGGAGATTCGAGATCCAGGCAAGCTCCGCCTTGACGAGCCAGGCACCTCGGGTCAGGTTGCCCGCTGCGCCGAGCATTCCGATCTTGTTGGCCTCGGATCGGGGAGCCGACCCGGCGTCGACGTCCAGTACGCGAGATGTTTCGTCGACGTAGGCCCCATAGAGGGAGAAGTCCCAACCACTGAAGCGGCCGTCGATCTTTCCGGCCAGGCCGGGTATGCCGGAAAAGTCGCTTCGCCCGTCGATCTGGAGGCCGCCGCTGCCGGGGAGCGCTGCGAGGGAGGATGGAGAGAAGTCGCTGCCCGGAGGGGGCAGACGGTCGTAGCGATTCTCGGGGATGACCAGGAGCTGTGCGCTCCAGGGCCCTGATGTCGCATCGAGCTTGACCATGGCCTTCGGACGTCGAAGGTCCTCGATGTCGACGAGTCCCGGCTCCTTGTTGTCCAGCGGGTTCACCACGTCGACGACGCGAAACGTATCCGAGCGACCCCAATTGACGACCTTGCGGCCGATCGTGATGTCGACATTCTCGTGCAGTGGGCCAGTGAGATAGACCTCCCCTGTGTCGACCTGCCACTCGTATACATCGAGTACGGCGCCGTTGTATCCGCCTCGTCCCTGGACGTGATAGGCGAAGTCGTACCAGCCGAGGGCCTCGGCACGAATTTGCCAATCGCCGGGCAATCGGACGTCCAGCTGAAGGAAGCCGTCCAGATCGAGGCGAGACAGGCCGCCAAAATCGCTGCGACCGCCCTGGCCATCAGGGACTGTGTGGGAGAGGTAGTTCCACACGCCGCCCGCCGCGATCGAGCCGCTCAGATCGACCCGCTCGTAGAGGACGTCACCGAAGGGAACGGTCCCGACCCAGTCCGGAGTCTGCGGTTCGAGTTCATCGAGCTCCGACACGTCGAATTCGTCATCGAACCCGCCCATCAGATCGTCGACGTCATCGTCCGCGAGGGCGATTGCGGCACCCTGCAGGATGAATATCCCGAAGAGCGGGAGGGCTCGAGCGGCGGTCCTTCTCGAGAACCGCCGCATCGCGGCCTTCGAATTCGCCACCGGTCAGGGACCGGCTTCGAGTCCGCGGACGCTGAAGGAGTCGAAGTCGAGGCTCTGGTTGAACTTGATGTCGCTCGTTCGCAGGATCGTCTTGTGGAGGGTTTGCTTGCCCTTCTTCGTCGTCATGGTCATCACAGTGGGAACCCAGATATCATCGATCAGCTCGAGTTCCTGGACCTCCATGTACTTGTTTCGCTTGCCCTTCTTGACCCAGATCTTGGCGCGAATGGCGACGTGGTTGTCCTTGCGGACGAACTGGATCGACTTGGTGTATCCGGTCTCGTCGATCTCGTCATCGTTGATCGGTGTCGCCTGAATCACCCAGACAGGGTGGCCGTTGACCTCGCTCTCCTGGAGCAATTGATAGGCGTATCTGTCGAGGGGGCGATCCGTCATGTCAGCGTAACTGAAGTCGGATCCCATGAAGCTGCCACTCTTGTCGCTCGAAGCGATGCGCTTGGTTTTCTTGAGGGCGGGGAGGTAGAGCCACTGGTCATCGTCGCGGTCCGGGTCGTCGTAGTCGTAGGTGAGGAATCCGGTGTCTCGAACGTCGGCCGGGCTCATGAAGAACATCATCGAATTCTTGTCCTTCCCCTGGTCCTTCGAAAAGGAACGCAACTCGCGAATTCGCTGCTTCCCGCGCTTGTCGATCAGGATCATCTGCATATTGGATGTCTGATTGTCCCCGTCATCTCGCTCGTCCACCGCAACCATGATGGCGCGGGCTGCCGGCTCGTCCGTGGGGCCGTCGATAATCGGGGCCGCGTTCGCGGACGGAGGCGACGACATCGCGATCGCAAGCGACAGCCCGACGGTCGCGACCGTGGCGAGAGTGTTTCTCGCTCTCCGATCGGTGCGAATCGTCTCTCTTTGGATTCGGGGGAACATCGGGAAACCCTCCTTGGCGTCGAGCGGATGGCCTCCGACTGAAGGCCTGATGATGAGTGCTGAGTTGGGCTCATGCCTCGGTCGTTCCCCGAAGAGCCGACAAGCAGTAAACCCCAGATCACGTGCGTCGAAAAGGGCGCGCCGGTTCGCCCATCAGCCGGCGCCTCGATGCGTGGCGCCACGGACCGTTGCGCCTCGTGAGACCCCGCAAGAATAAGCAGTATTCTGCGGCTGGCTTCCCCGGTTCTTCTGTCGAGGAGACGGTCGACCGAAGGGATCGCAGCCCCGGATGCGCCCGGTGTGGAGGATCCACGAGATGTCGAAGGATGACCGAAAGGCGGTGGCCCAGAGGATCGATCGGGGTTGGCGCTGGCGGATCGAAGACGGCTTCGAGCGATGGGGCTATTTCGTCGTTCGAAACCGCTGGGCTGCGTTGTTTGCGTCGGTGGCCGTGACGCTGTGGCTGGTGAGCTACCTCCCGCTACTCACGATCGACAACTCGACCGAATCCTTTCTGTTGGATGACGACCCGGCGGTCGTCCAATACAACGAGTTCCGTGAACAGTTCGGTCGCGACGACAAGATCGTCCTGTCGATCGAGGCCCCCGATCCCTTCGATCTCGAGTTTCTCGAACGACTTCGAGACCTGCAGGGCGCGATCGAGGCTGACGTCCCCTACGTCGAGGAAGTCGAGAGTCTGATCAACGCGCGATTCACTCGCGGCGAGGACGGCGGCCTCGTCGTCGGCGAATTGCTCGAGGAATGGCCCGAGAGCGCGGCCGACCTCGCAATCTTTCGCGAACGCGTGCTCTCGAATCCGCTTTATCGCAACGCCCTGATCTCCGCCGACGCAAAGGTCACGGCGATCGCGATCACGCCGGATACGTTCTCGCCCGACTCGCCGAAGAACGAGGAACTAGCGGGGTTCGAGGAGAGCGAGACGGGGGCTGCGCCCGTCTATCTGACGGCCGCCGAAGGCGACGAGTTGATCGTCGGCCTCTACTCCGTGATGGATCGATTCGATACGCAGGATTTCCGTCTTCACATGGCGGGCGCGCTGCCGATGACGCACCGGATCAACGTCGGAATGCAGCGCGATTTTGCCCGTTTTCTGCCCGCGACACTCGCGCTGATGTGTGGGGTCCTCGCCTTTCTCTTTCGACGGATCGGCGGTGTCATCCTGCCGCTCATGGTGGTGGTCCTCTCGCTCATGGCCACGCTGGGGGTCATGATCGTTCTCGACATTCCAGGCTCGACCGCGGTTCAGATCCTGCCCGTCTTCCTTCTCACGGTCGGTGTGTGCGACGCCGTTCATATCCTCGCGATCGTGTACCGCTATCGGATGGAGGGAATGAGTGAGCGGGACTCGATTGCTCGCGCACTCGCGCACTCGGGTCTCGCCGTCTTGATGACCAGTGTAACGACGGCAGTCGGCATGGCGTCCTTCGTCACGGCGGAGATGGCTGCAGTCATGCACCTGGGGATTCTCGCGCCGATCGGTGTTTCGCTGGCCTTCGTGTACACGATGGTGTTGTTGCCCTCGTTGATGGCGATCTTCCCGATGCCGCCGCCCAAGCGCGGACGGATCGCGGAAGGAGTGTTTCCCTTCGAGTCGATCCTCGTCGCCGCCGGAACCTTCGCGTGCCGCTCGCCGTGGCGCGTTCTCGTTCCCGCTGCTGGATTGCTCGTTCTGGCGATTCTCGGGGCGCTGCAGACGACGTTCAGCCACAACGGCCTTTCCTGGTTTCCCGAGGACGATCGGGTTCGACTCGACTTCGTCTCGATCGACGAACACCTGGGCGGTTCGATTTCAATGGAAGTATTGATCGATACCGGCGAGCCAGGGGGTCTCTATGATCCCGAACTCCTGGCCGAACTCGATCGGCTGAGCTTCGAGATCAAGAACCTGGCTATCCCGCCGATCGTTGTCGCGAACACACTCTCGATCCTCGATATCGCCCTGGAGACCCATCAGGCGCTCAACGAGAACAGGCCCGACATGCGCCGCATCCCCGATACGCGGGAGGCCGTCGCACAGGAACTCCTGCTCTTCGAGAACAGCGGCAGCGACGACACCGAGGAGTTGGTGGATTCCGAATTTAGAATGACGCGACTCAATCTGCGGGTGCCCTTTGTGGACGCGCTGCTCTTTCCCCAGTTTCTCGCGGACGTCGATGCACTGCTCGAGCGACGACTCGAAGGAATGGCTACGTATCAGATCACCGGCTTGATGACGCTGCTCGCGCAGATATTCGATGCGGTCATCGTCAGCATGGGTCGCTCCTATGCGTTCGCGATTGGGATCATTACGCCGCTGATGATGCTGCTCCTCGGGAGCCTCCGACGGGGTCTCGTGAGCATGGTCCCGAACCTGATTCCCATCGTGTCGGTCCTTGCGGTGATGGGGTGGCTCGGTTTGGCGATCGATACCACCACGATGCTGATCGGTGCGATGGTGATCGGGATCGCGGTCGATGACACCATTCATTTCATGCACAAGTTCCACCGCTATTTCGAGCAGACCGGTGATCTCGAAGGGGCAGTGCAGGAAACGCTGCGGACGACGGGATCCGCGCTCTTGTTCACCTCGCTCGTACTGACCGCTGGATTCTCGATCTTCGGCCTCAGTGAGATGACGAATATCCGGATTTTCGGGCTGCTCTCGGCCTTTGCCGCACTCGTGGCGTTTCTGGCCGACCTGTTGATCGCGCCAGCCTTGCTCTCCGTCGTGGAGGGACACCGCTCCCGACGAGCGGAGGCGAAGGCCGCGGCGGCCGGTGGAAGCTGAGTCGCGCGCCACGCTGTGCTACTACGCCCACTGGGCTGCGATCGACGGATCGCAGGCGAGGGGGTTTCGTGAAGGCGCTCATCTTCGACACTGAAACGACAGGCATGGTCCAGTTCCGGAAGCCTCCGGAGGACAAGAGCCAACCCGACCTGATTCAGCTGGGCATGTTGCTCGTCGAGACCTCCGACTGGCAGCCGCGCGCGCGACATTCGTTGCTCGTGCAATTGGCCGAAGGCGTTCGAATCGAACCCGGTGCGAAGGAAGCTCACGGAATCTCCGAAGAAGACTGTGCGCGCTATGGCGTCGCGCCGATCGTCGCCTGCTCTCTCTTCAATCAAGCCTGCATGCAGGCCGACATCATCGTCGCGCATAATCTTTCCTTCGACACGTCGATCATGAAAACGGCTCTCTTTCGGATCGGGAACAAGCCGCACCGACTCGATGGCAGACAACATGTCTGTACGAAGGAAGCCTCGACGGATGTACTCAAACTTCCCGGCAAATACGGCTACAAGTGGCCAACTCTTGCCGAGGCCTATCGCCACTACACTGGAGAAGAGATCGAGGGGGCGCACGATGCGCTCGTCGATACCGAGGCCTGTCTGCAGATCTTTCGTGGACTCGCACACGAGGGCGTGGTCGAGCTGATCGGCCACTGAAGGGCAGCCCCGATTCTCGGGTTTCGATTCGGAGTTCCCGATCGGTCAGTCGATCGCGTTGATGCCTGCTTGCGGGGAACTGCCGGTGACGGGGGTCGCGAAGAAGAGTTCGCTCGGTCTTGATTCGTTCGCCCACAGGCGCAACCGTTCGATCATGCCCACCAGATCTCCGTCGAGAGACGCGAGTACCCGAGCATGTCTCGGAAGGTCGCGGATATAGGTTCCCCGCAGAGCGAGACACGCATCCGAGAGGCGAGCGAACTCGGCGATCCGCTCCGCATCCAGGACACCAAGAGGGATCTTCGCCAACTCGGCGCGAGCCCTGGATTCGGCCTCCGCTCGCAGTGTGGCGCGGTCGGGTCGACCGTCGAGTTCTGCCAGCCGGCCCTTGAACTCGATCGTGAATTCCGAGATCAGCAATCGGTCGGCGATCGATTCCCGCACCCGCGCGGATGTGGGAAGCGGAGACTCGGACATCCCGTCCGCAGCCCGTTCCCTTTCTTCGAAGAATTGAATCGCCGCCTGCTGCCCGATGAACTGGGCCACGCCCTCGTTGAAGTCGGCCTCGCCCTTGAGAAAAGCGGTCGCGTGGACGAGTTCATGGAGCAGGGTCTCGACGAGGCTCGCCGCGCCCCGCCTGAGCATCGGCTGGGTCACGGGATCGTCGAGCCATCCGAGGGTCGAGTAGGCGGTGACGCCGCTCACACAGACGTCGTAGCCGCCCGTCATGCGCAGCCGCTCGGCCTCCGCCTCGGCCCACACTCGATCGAAGTAGCCCTTGTAGGGCAGGTGGCCCACCATGGGAAACCACCAGGGGACGGATTCGAGGCTGCCGGCTCGGGTCCGCACGATCGTCGTTACGATCCGGTCGCCCGGCCAGTCGACATAGCTCGTGTACTGCTCACCCACGTTCAGGCCGAGCTCGATCGCGAAGTGGCGGACCGAGTCCACGAGGGTCAGCAATTCCCGGACGTCCTCGGGATGGGACGGATCGATCCGTGCCTCGGCAATCGGTTGGCGTCGCCACAGGATCTTGATCTGTCCGGAGGCCAGGTGGCCGTAATAGCAGCCGGTCAGGCCGAGACTCGAGACCAAGATGAGAGCGAGGAAGAGAGATCGCATGGATGAGGAGTATCGCCGGTTCTGGATTGATTGCGCCGACTCCGTCGTACGCGAATGGCTCCTCGCGGAGGCGTTCGAACTCGGAGCCGGTGGTGCCGAAGAGCGGGAGGTCGAGGAGCTTTTTCGCGCCTGCATCTATGTCACTCCGGATCGGGTGGAGGCCATTCGTAGCGCGCTCCAGGGGATCGCTCCGGAATCGACACGCATCCACGCGGCTGAGGTGCCCCCCGACATCGACTGGAGCGAGGCCTGGAAGGACGGTCTCGAGGCATTGGTCGTCTCGTCGCGACTGGTCGTGCGCCCGCCCTTCGTCGAGATTGCCCTCGAGCAGGGACAGCGCGAAATCGTCATCGAGCCGGGCCAGGCCTTCGGAACCGGCGCGCACGCGTCCACGCATCTCTGCCTCGAGTGGATGGACGCGCTGATAGGCGAGGCGGTGGACGGGGCTCGATTCGACGGAATGCTGGACGTCGGGACCGGAAGCGGCGTGCTGGCACTGGCGGCCATCGCGCTCGGAGCGTCACGGGCGGTCGGTTTCGACCTCGACCCGGTGGCCATCGCAGCGGCCGAGCTCGCGGCGCGAGAGAACGGGCTCGAGCATCGGGCCTCCTTCGTATGCGGAGGAATCGAGGACCTCGTCGATGCTGAGGCCGCATATCCCCTGGTCGTGGCCAACCTGTTGAAGCGCGAGATGATTCCGATCGCTTCTCCGATCGTACGGTGTCTCGCACCCGGCGGAATTCTGGTGCTCGCGGGGCTGCTCGAGGAGGACGTCGAGGAAGTGCTCGAACGATTCGCGCAGTCTGGTTGCATCGAGGTCGGTCGTCGCGTGAGGACGGACACGGTGGGTGTTTGGGTCGGACTCTGCCTGAAAACCCTTGGAGAGGGCACGACCGCAGGCTGAACCGTGCCCGCGCATCGCCGGGACCGGCGAAACGGCATCAGTCGGCGCATTCGCGCGCGAGCCAATCTTCGTAGAGTTCTCGCAGAATCGCCTCGAGTGAAATCTGCGGTCGCCAACCGGTCGCGGCGCGCAGCTTCGAAGAGTCGCCCACGAGCCAATCGGTTTCCCGAAAGCGATCGGGGTCGGTTTCGATCTGGGGTTCGATTCCGGCGATCTCGATCAGTCGATCGAGGATCTCCTGGATCGGGGTCGAGCGTTCGCTGGCAACGTTGTAGACGTCCGCAGGCACGGCCGGGTCGAGGAGCGCCAGATAGGCACTCAATACATCGCTTACGTGAAGAAAATCCCGGACGGAGTCGAGATTTCCGACTCTCATCAGGGGCGGCTGATGCCCCAGCCGAATCGCTGCGACCTGGCGCGCGAAGCTCGAGACGACGAAGAAATCCGCCTGGCCGGCGCCTGTGTGATTGAACGCGCGAACGCCGACGACGTCGAGTCCTCGGCGGATCGCGTCGAGGCCGAGCAGCTCGCCAGCGGCTTTCGAGCGCGCGTAGGGTGAGCGCGGCCGGAGGGGCTCCGTCTCGTCGAGGGGGCGGGACTGTGCCGTGGTCGCAGAGTACTGCTCTGCTGACCCGATCAACAGCACACGCGCCCCGGGCGCCTCCGCTTCGACGGCTCTGAGGAGCGTCCGGGTCCCGACGAAATTGAGCCGGTAGCAAGCCTCGGGTTCCTGGCACGAGCGCGCGACACTGCTCATGGCGGCGAGGTGGATGATGGCGTCCGGGGCGTGCTCTGCGAGTGCGCGCGAGAGATGCTCCGCATTCGTGACGTCCACTTCGCGGTCGGCGCCGATGGCGAGGTGACCGGCCGCGGCGAGCCGCGGGAGGAGCTTCTGTCCGACGAATCCGGAAGCGCCGGTCACAAAGATCCGCATGGGCGCAGCCTTGCAGATTCGTGGTCGGACGGCAACGATCGCAGACGGGATCGGGGTGCGTCGAGCGTTGTCCTCTTGACCCCACCCCGCGCAATCGGGGACTATTGCGACATGATCATCGGTGTCGCAGGACGAAACGGGGCGGGCAAGGGCGAATTGGTGCAGTTTTTGGAGGCGCGCAGTTTTGCCGCGTATTCCCTGTCGGATGCGATCCGACAAGAACTCGCGGATCGGGGGCAGCGGGAGACTCGCGAGCGCATGATCGAAACCGGTCAGGAAATGCGCCGAAAAGCGGGGCCGGGCGCACTGGCACAAGGACTTTGCAAGAAACTCCTGCCGGACCGGAATTACGTGATCGATTCGATCCGCCATCCTGTCGAAGTGGAGATCCTTGGCAACCACGCACAGGCGACCGGGCATCCCTTTCATCTCGTGTGGGTCGATGCGGAGTTGTCGACCCGCTTCGAGCGGATGGTCGCTCGAGGTCGGTCGGGGGATCCGAAGACCCTCGCCGAACTCGAGGCGCTCGAAGCCCGCGAACGCGGCAGTGACGACCCGAATGCGCAGCAACTCGACGCCGTCGAAGAGATCGCCGGCATTCGGATTACCAACGACGGCGCTCTCGATAAGTTTCAGGCGGAGATCCAGACCTGGGTCCGCGCCAATCTGTCCTTTTCCCGGCCGAATTGGGACGAGTATTTCATGGCCATCGCCCGGGTCGTCGCGTCCCGCAGCAATTGCGTGAAACGAAAGGTCGCTGCGGTCGTCACCTCCGACAAGCGAATCATTTCGACCGGCTACAACGGGACTCCGCGTGGTACGACCAACTGCAACGAAGGCGGCTGTCCGCGCTGCAACGATCTCGCACCGGGAGGGACCCGCCTGGATGAATGCCTTTGCTCTCACGCGGAGGAGAACGCGATCACCCAGGCCGCCTATCATGGTGTCTCGCTCAGGGGCGGCACGATCTACACGACCTTCTCGCCCTGCCTCCAGTGCACCAAGATGATCATCAACGCCGGACTCGCAGAGGTGATCTTCCAGAGCGACTACCCGCTCGGAGAGATTGCGCTCGAACTCCTCTCCGAGGCCGGGGTCAAGCGAAGCCAGATCGAGCTCGTTTGAACACCGCGAACCCGTTGATTTCCGGGAACGTGTCCATCGCGCTTCGTGTGCTGCGCAAGCGGCTCGATTTCGAGGGCTCGGTCGACGGAACCGGACCCGGGGAGGAGGCGGCCGAGTCGACAGGCGATGGTTGACGCTTGGCTACGGATCCCAGAGAATCCGCCCGCCTCGCGGACCAGGCGGGTGAGGGGGAAGAAAGCGATGTTCCGAATGCGGTTGCGACGTGGATCGAAGAATCGCCCTGATGGGGATCGGGGCACATTCGCACTCAGCATTGCTGTCGTGGGTGGCTTCGTTCTCGGAATCCTTCCCGGACCCGTGGGCTCGGCCGCAGCATCCGGAGAACCGCGGCTACTCCTGCTCCCGGTCGTGGTTCACACGGCGGAGGCCCCCGAGTATCTGCGTGATGGGCTGATGGACATGTTGGCGGCTCGTTTCTCGCGGATTGG
>JAPYTP010000067.1 GCA_029941885.1 Myxococcota bacterium | reverse complement strand
TGTCGAAGTAGTCCAGGAGTTCTTCGGGTCCGGGGCTCGTGTGCCCCGCGGCCGCGACCACGAACGCGCAGACGCGCTCGCCGTAACGCGCATCCGGCATGCCCACCGCGGCCGCCTCGGCGATCGACGGGTGACACTGCAACAGGTTCTCGATCTCGAGGGAGGAGAGATTCTCTCCCCCTCGAATGATCACGTCCTTGATTCGGTCAGTGATCGTCAGTCTTCCCTGCGCGTCGACCAGGCCGACGTCGCCGCTGCGAAACCAACCTCCGGGCGCGAAGGCCTCGCGGTTGCGCTCGGGATCCGTGTAGCCGAGGCACTGCTCGGGGCCCCGCGACCAGACCTCGCCCTCCTCCCCCGGTCGGGCCTCCTCTCCATCCGGACGTACCAGCCGGAACTCGCTATTCGGGCAGGCGGGGCCGTCGGTGTGAGCACGCGCACGAAGTGATTCGTCGAATGCGCTCGCCGTGATCGTAGGATGCTCCGAAGAGCCGTAGGAACGGACCATGTGCCAGCCCGCCGCGTCCGCACGCTCGACCAGCGCGGGCGGCACGCCCGCGCCACCACTCATCACATCGCGCACCGACGAGAGATCGATCTCTCCCGAATCCAGCACGTCGAGCAGGGCAGCCACGTGAATCGGAGCGCCACAGAACATATCAACGCGATATTGCTCGACGAGGCGCGCGGCATCCAGCGCATTCCAACGATCGATCAGAATGCAGGACGCCCGCGCCACGATGGGTCCGAGGAGCGCACACAGACCCCCGATATGTCCGGCGGGCCAGGGCATCAGGCTCACCTGTTCTGGCTTGTCGAGGGGAGCCTGAGGCATGTTGCGAAGTTCCGCCATCAGCGTCTGATGGCTGTGGATCACACCCTTCGGGTCCGCCGTCGTGCCGGATGTATAGAGGATCAACAGGGCGTCGCTGGCATCGAGCGGTGCGGGAGAAAAACCGGGGTCCCCGGTCTGCTCGAGGCCGTGCCACGAGACGGCATTCTTGGGCAGGGCATCGCCTACGATGACGAGATCGAGATCTGCCGCCTCCGGCATCCGATCGATGCGTTCGATGTAGTCGATCTTGTCCCAGCGGTCGGGACAGATGAACATGCGCGCCCCGGATGCTTCCAGAATCCAGCCCGTCTCCTTCGGACCGTAGATATGCACGATCGGAACGAATACCGCGCCGACCATCGCGACCGCGGCATAAGCGACGGCGGCTTCCTCCCAATTCGGAAGCTGAATTGCGACCACGTCGCCCACGCCAACGCCACGACGAGTGAGCGCATCAGCCACGGCACGGGCGCGCCGGTGGAGAATCGCCAGTGTGAGTCGACCCGGGCGCTGCGAAGAGTGAAGAACGATCGTTACATCCGGATCTTCCCGAGCGGCCCTGGCCAGCGCATCGGGGAGTGTCTCCTGATCGTGTAGCCCCTCCGCCAGCCACCGCTCGGCCAGATCGCGACGGGCCTTGGCGATTTCCGCCACCGGATGCAGCCTCTCGAGATCGAGCCTCACGACACATTTCTCCCCTGATCCTGCCAATAGGGCGCGCGGAGCTCTCGCTTCAGGACCTTGCCCGCAGCGCTTCGCGGGAGAGGTTCGTCCCGAATCTCGATCGCCTTGGGAACCTTGTAGCCGCCGAGGAGCGCCCGACAGTGATCACGCAAGCTCGCTGCGTCGAGTGACGTCCCGACTCGCGGCACCGCGACGGCACGAACCGCCTCTCCCCAACGCGCGTCCGGAACTCCGAAGACCGCGCACTCCGCCACGTCGGGGTGGCGATACAGGGCCTCTTCGACTTCCGTCGAATAGACGTTCTCGCCCCCCGAGACGATCATATCCTTCGCACGATCCATCAGGTGAAGACAGCCCTCCGAATCGAGATAGCCGAGATCCCCGGTGTGATACCAACCATCCACCAACACGGAGGCCGTCTGCTCGGGCTTCTTCCAGTATCCCTTCATGACGTTCGGACCGCGTGCGATGACCTCTCCGATCTCTCCCGACGGCAGATCGCGATTCTCACCATCGACGATCCGAATTCGCACACCGGCAAGAGGTCGGCCCGCGCTCCGCACACGTTCCGTCCCGATGAAGCGTTCCATGTGCTCGATTGCGGTTCCCATCGGTCCGAGCTCGGTGGCGCCGTACATCGAGACGAGCTCCGTCGTCGGGAACCGCTCGTGGAAACGAGCGATGAGCTGGCTCGAGGCCGGTGCCGCTCCATATCCCATTAGCCGCAGGCTGCTCGTATCGCGCGGCCGAACCGTCTGCTCATCGATCAGCGCCGCGAGCATGGCGGGGACACCGAAGATAATCGTGATTCGCTCCTGCTCGATGGCGTCGAGGACCGGGCCGGCTTCGAAGGCGGGAATCAAGACCTGTCGCGCACCGAGCCAGACACAGAGCAACACATGAAACGTACCGGCCGCATGGTGCATCGGGCTCAGCACGAGCCAGGCGTCATCCGAAGTGAGTCGCACGCAGGTCTCGAGGTGCAGGGAATCGGCGAGTTTGTTCCGATGCGTCAGCATGACGCCCTTCGCCATTCCGGTCGTGCCCCCGGTGTAGAAGAGTCCAGCGACGTCGTCCTCGTCGACGTCGACACCGAGTGTGGCTTCGGGCGCCGACGAGATCCACTCTTCGTATTCGTCGGTGAGCCGGATTACGCGCTCGACATGCCGGGGAAGGTCCCCGAGTTCCTGCTCGGACCAATCGGTGAGCAGGATTCGAGCGCCGGAGTCCTGCAACGCGTAGGCCAGCTCAGGCTCCGCAAGCCGGGTGTTGAGCGGAACGATCAAACGACCAGCGGACGGCACGGCGAGGTAGAGCTCGAGGACACGATGTGAGTTGGCGGCGAGGACCGCGACCCGATCGCCGCGCTCTGTCAGGCCCTCGATCGCCCCCGCCAATCGGCGACACCGGGCGACCAGTTCCAGAAAGGAGAGCCGAAGGGTCCCGTCCACCACCGCAGGACATTCGCCGAAACACTGCTCAGCTCGAATCAGTGGATCCGCAAACGTCAACATCGACGGGTCTCCCCCACCAAGTGCGTCACGCTGGCAAACGGCCTCAGGGTGGCCGAGCGGACGGGGCGGTTCTCGAATTTCATGCTGGGACACCTCTTGAGGTTTGCGCTTCGAGTCACGTCACTTCCGCATTCTCAGGCAGGACCCCGGTCTCACGAGCGGCTCCTCGGCATACCCAATGACGACTCGGCGACCAGGCTACGCATGATCTCGCTCGACCCGCCATAGATGCTAGTCGCCGTCGAGAGCCGGTAGGCAAACTCGACTGCACCCGCGTCGCTGGCGCCGCGCAGCAGGGAATCCGGTGCACATAGGTCCGCTAGCTCCGCCGCATCCCGGATGAAATGATCGGTGGCGAAGAACTTGGCCATGGGCCCGGCTGCCGGGTCGGGGACACCCGTGATCGCGCTCCAGAGGACACGACGCCCCAGGAGATGGGCGGCCTCCGTATGCGTCGCAACCCGAGCCAGCCGCTCGCGAACCCGAGGGTCTTCGAAAAGGCTTCTCCCGTAGCGCTTCTTGGCCTTCGCCCAGCCGAGCGCCCCCTGTAAAAGGTCACGCTGATCCAATTCATAGGCCCCGGCGCCATGTTCGAGTTCGAGTGCGTAGCCAACCACCGACCAACCCTGGTCCACCTCTCCGATGCGATAGCGATCCGCGACGCGTACGTCGGAGTAGTAGGTGACGTTCGTACGTTCGTTCGAGATCGTCAGCACGGGTTGGACCTCGATCCCGGGCGTTTCGAGCGGAACGAGGAACATCGTGAGCCCCCGACGTTTCGGAGCTTCCGGGTCGGTGCACGTCAACAAGAAGACGTATTGCGCGATATTCGCTCCGCTCGTGAACATCTTCTGGCCGTTGATGACCCAGTCGTCGCCGTCGCGTACGGCCCGGGTGCGCGCGGCCGCCACGTCCGAACCCGCCTCGGGTTCGGTATATCCGAGACAGCAGATGGCCTCGCCGCTCGCGAGTCGGGGAAGGGCCACGCGTTGCAGCGCATCACTCGCGAATTGCATCAATGTCGCCCCGACCATTTCCGTCGTGGTGATCGCGTGTCGACCCCAGCCGGCCTCGTGAAACGCCTCGCGCAGCGCCGTCATCTCGACCGGCCCGCAACCTTCACCGCCATAGCGCTCGGGCCACGCCGGGAAGAGCAGTCCGGCCTTCGCCAAGGCCACCTGGAGACCCCGGTGATGACCCTCCCAGGAAAAGTGTGCATGGGCGCGGAGGGCATCGTCGAGCTTTTCGTCGAAGAATTGGCGCACCCGCTGTGCCATCGCAGCACCGCCCGATCCAAGACCGAAATCGAGCTTGACGGGACCGGCCTCCGGCAAGGCACTTTCCCCGGCGCCTCCTCCCCATGACGTGGAACCTCCTCTCCACAGATGATCGGCGACCTCGAGCAGGGCCTCGCGCGGATCTCCTCCCGAAAGCACCCACGCCTTCCCGCGCCGATGGTAGAGCTGAATGTCGTAGTCCAGAGACAGGCCGTACCCGCCGAAGGTATGCAGTGCCCGTGCAACGCCAGTGCTCGTTGCCTCGGCAGCCCAGAAGAAGGCCATCGACACTCGCGCGGCCGCCGTCGCATCCCCTTCTGCGATCGCCGCGATGGCTCGCAACACCAGCAACCTCGCCGCTTCGACGTCCGCCACGGACTCGGCCAGCGGATGGGCGATCCCCTGGAACGCACCAATCGCGCGACCGAACTGGATCCGTTCCGTGGCGTATCGACCCGCCATTTCGAGCGCCTCACGCGCAAGGCCGGCGAGCGCCGCCGCCGTCAGAAGCCTCCACTCGGCCCGTGCCGCGCCGAAGGCCTTCTTCGCGGCTTCTCCCTCGGCCAGGACGAGGCGCGGTCCCTCCCCGAGATTCCAGGTCGCGAGAGCGCTCGCGCCTAGATCGTCGAGTGCGTCCTCCCTCCGAGTACCCGACCGCTCGACCAGGACCAACTGGCTGGCATGGAATCCGATGACGGCGTCCGCGACGGCACCACCGGCAACCAACATCGGCTCGATCTGTTCGAGTGGGACGGGGGCGAAGGTCACGATCGAAGTTCCCTTCAACAGTCGCGCGAGCCAACTCGAGGCCGTAGCACTCGGGTGGCCGGCGAGAAGCGCACCCGCGACGATCGCCTCGCGCCAAGGTCCGGTCGCGAGCCGACGTCCCGCTTGCTCGGCGACGATCACCGCGTCGTGCAGACTCGCACCACTCCCGCCCTGGGACTCGGGAACGCGAAGGCCCAGTGCTCCCATCTCCGAGAGCAATTCCCAGAGGACTGGATCAAAACCCCGGCTTTCGGCCGCACGCACGCGCTCGCCGCTCGATTCCACCGCGAAGAGCCGCGCAAAGCCCTCTCGCAGCCGCTCCTGGTCTTCGGATAGCCCCAGCTCCACCCCGTCTCCTCGCCACTTCGGGATCCCGCCATTCCGCGTCGCGAGCCCGCGACGAACTCACCTCGGCCACTCTAATTGTCGATCCCGAGAATGCAACCGGCTGTAAAGGGCCGGTCCGGACCCGGCCCGAAAAGAATCGTAACGTCAATAGACCCGCTTCGGCGAGAACCCCCACCGTGTCTGGTTGCTTGCCAGTGTGAACGCGCGATGTGATAGTGGTAGAGGCATTCAAGCCACGAAACCATTCCTGCGAGCCTCCGACCACGAGGCGCGGCCAGGGGAAGCGGTGCAGACGAGCTTCGACGAATACTCGACCGCCTATCGCCATGTTCGGATGCAGCGCGAAGCAGGCGTTCTCGAGCTGAGGCTACACAGCGATGACGGACCGCTCGTCTGGGGAAGCGGCCCGCACACGGAACTCGGACATTGTTTCGCGGATGTTGGGAGCGACCCCGAGAACCGCGTGATCATCTTGACCGGCACCGGAGACCGCTTCATCGCCGACCTCGACAAGAGCTGGGTAGGCGAGATGACGCCTGTCCGATGGGATGAGATCTATCGCAACGGCAAGCGACTCCTGATGAATCTGCTCGACATCGAGGTTCCGATGATCGCGGCCTTGAATGGCCCGGCTACGGTCCACGCCGAACTCGGCCTGCTCTGCGACGTCGTACTCGCGTCCGACACCACCTCGTTCAAGGATGCGCCGCATTTCCGCTTTGGAACCGTGCCCGGCGATGGTGTGCATGTCATCTGGCCGCTGCTCCTGGGCATGAACCGGGCGCGCCACTTCCTCCTCACGGGGCGCAAGCTATCCGCCCAGGAGGCCCACGACCTCGGTGTCGTCGCCGAGGTCCTGCCCGCCGGACAGTTGATGAGCCGCGCACACGAGGTCGCTACTGATTTGCTACGTCAGCCGGATATCACTTTGCGTTACACGCGGGTTGCGATGACGCAGCAAATCAAGCGTCTCATGCTCGATCATCTTGGATACGGACTGGCGCTCGAGGGCCTCGGCGCCGTGAATCACTGGCCCTCCGAGTGAGCGGGTCGGGGCCGATCGGCCGGAGGCAGATCGAGCACGAAAGCGAAGGAGTCGTTCGATGCATCGAGGATCGGATCTGAGCTACCCGCTCTTTGACTTCGACAATCACTACTACGAGCCGCCCAACTGCTTCGTCGATTGGGTAGAGCCCCGCTACCGCGATCGCGCGGTCCGGCTGGAGCCGCGACAGGGTGGTGGACAGGAGCTCTTCTTCGGCGATGCCCCACTCTTGAACGACGGGACGAGCTTCGTCGGCGAGCGCTGCGTCAAGCCGGGTGAGCTTCGGGAGTTGCTTCGCTCCCAACAAGGTGGACTTCCGTCGGATGCGGCAACGGAACCGACGCGCCCTGAGTATCTAGAACGTGCATCGCGACTCGAATTGATGGATCGCCAGGGGCTCGAGTCCGCCTGTCTCTTCCCCTCCATGGGGGTCATGCTCGAATACTGGATGAAGCACGATGTCGAGCTGCTCTACGCCTGTTTCGACGGATTCAATCGCTGGCTCGACGAGGTCTGGGGCTTCGCCCACCAGGATCGAATCTATGCGGCCCCCGTCATCAGCCTGCTCGACCGGGATCGGGCGGTCGCTCAGCTCGACAGCGCGCTCGAGCGTGGGGCACGCGTCATCGCCATGGCGCCGGGACCCGCCTATGGACGTTCGCCGGCGGACCCCTATTACGATGCTTTCTGGGCGCGCGCAAACGAGGCCCGGCTCGCGATCGTCTATCATATCGGCGAGTCGGGCTATCTCGATCGTTATTCGACCGATTGGGGGGAGGCACCGAACCCCCGCTCGTATGAGCGCTCCGCGTTTCAATGGACCAGCTTCTTCGGGGATCGGCCGGTCATGGATACGATCTCGGCGCTGATCCTGCATAACCTCTTCGGGCGGTATCCGGATGTGAAGGTCCTGAGCGTAGAGAACGGCTCCATCTGGGTCTCGTATCTGCTCAAGGTGATGGACAAGATGAAGGGTATGGGTCGGGAGGGTCCCTGGCCGGGGGGCTACGTCAAGGGAAAGCCGAGCGATGTCTTCAAGGAGCACGTCTGGGTCGCGCCCTACCACGAGGAAGACATCAGCGGTCTGATCGATTTGATCGGCGCCGAGCATGTGGTCTTCGGATCCGACTTCCCCCATGCCGAGGGTCTCGCCAACCCCGCGGACTTCGTGGAATCGATCCACGATCGCACGGACGAGGAGATCCGGCTCGTGATGCGCGAGAACGCTCTCCGGGTCATCTCCGGCTGATTCGGAAACACCCGATCGAAGGGAAGGAGGCCTCCATGTCGAAGCTGTCGTGGTTTTGGCGAGTCGTTCTCGCAGCGGTCCTGCTCACGATGCTCGCCCCGGTACTGCTGGGAGTCGATGCGGGTCTATCGCCCGAGTCGCCCTGGTCGGGCCAGGTCGAAGCCGTTCCCGCCTGGCTGCGGCTCTGGCTGCTCGGGGTTCTCTTTCCGGTCTTCCTCGCGAGTCTCTTCTTCGTTCGTCGCTCGCTCGGAGCACGGGCCGCGGCGGCAGGGTTCGTTCTCAGCCACGTCCCCATGATGGTCCATCTCTTCGACGTGACCGTCGGCGTGGTCGGGCTGATGCACCTCGTCTGTTGGGGGCCAGCGCTGGTTCTACTCGCTCGTCAGCGGCCGAAGATCGATCCGAAAACTCCCTACGGTGTCTGGGTGCACGCGATGCTCGTCGTGCTTGCCATCAGCCTCGCTTTCGATCTGCGCGACGCACTGCTCTATTTCGTGCTGTAGACAGGGGACTCGAGTAGAGATCGGCTTGGCTTTCGGCAGTGAGGCACTTCAGTACAGGCGATGACGAGTATTCTGTATCCAGTGTCGAATCGACCCCTCGATCGGGGCGGAGGAGAAACATTCGTGAATCGACGGGCTCTCGTGTTGCTTTGGACCTGTCTGGTCGCGACGTCTTGTGCGGTCCAAGCGTCCGACCGCGAACCAGAGGCCAACCATCACGCTCGACACCAGCGGGCGATCGCCGAGGTCGAGATCGCAAAGCTTCCGATCACCTACGCGTGGGCCGTCGACACGAAGGATATCGATCGCTTGATGAGCATCTTCAGTGAGGACGTCGTCTACGATCTCTCCGTCTATGGATTCGCATCCGCCACGGGCAAGCAGGAGCTGCGAGAGATCTTTCTATCCGGAATCCTGCCCAACGTGAGATGCTCCTTCATCTCGATCTCCAATATCGAGGTCGAGGTCACGGGGAATACGGCCACCGGTGGGGACTATTTCGTACACGCCGGCTACGACCCTCGGAATCGACCGAAGAACACGCGTAGCCACACCGAAGGCCAGCATTTCTACGATTTCAAGTTGGAGGCGGGCGCCTGGAAGATTTCCCGAATGCGGGGGAGTCCCTTCTTCGAGAAGTGGGAAACCTACGACCCCGCCGGCCTTCTCCGCTGCAGATAGTGTCTTCCCCGAGACCGAGCATGTCTGAACCCGATCCCTCGATAGACCTGATCGACTACTTCTCCCGACTCGTCGTTGGCGCAGGAGACGCCCTGAGTATCGCCACAGCGAATGGCCGGATCGTCTATTGGAACGATGCGGCGGCCGAGGTGACCGGGTGCCCCGCGAGCATCGCGCTCGGCGCGCGCCTACCGGATATTCTCTCGACCCCCGAGACATTGGAGGCGAGCTGGGGATTCCATCTCGTCATGGTTGCCGCCCACGCGTCCGGGAACCCGCCGCGCCGACGCTCCTACACGACCCGAACCTACGCGGACCGGCCCACTCGGGTATTCGTTTCGACCCTGCAGATCCGAGGTCCCGAAGGTGCGCCCACCTGCTTCATGTTCAGCTTCACCTCCGAGCCCCTCGAGACGGAGATTGACGAGCCGCCCGCGCCGGAACTCGGGCTCCGGCCACGCGAGTGGGAGGTCGCATCGCTCATGATGAGCGGACTCGATACCCGGGGGATTTCCCGGGAACTCGGGATCACCCAGGCCACCACACGGACCCATATTCGGAATATCCTTCAAACGCTGGGTGTTCGTTCACGGGTCCAGGCGCTCACTCGTATCTGGTCGCTCTATGGCGATCCCTCGCTCACCTAGTTAATCCGAGGCGCAGGGAGCCGGGGCCACACCGGGCTCGGGGCCCGCTTCGTCGACTCCGTGACTCGTCGTGGCGCCCCCCAGAAGGGCTCCCCCATCCCCGAGCGCAGCGAGAATACGGCCCCAATACCTCACCCAGCGTATTGCGGAGCCCCATCCGTTTTCGCGATTCTCCAATTGGAGTTCCTTGACCGCTCCGAGATCGAAGCCCGAACCCACCAAGAGGCCAGAATGTCCCGCTACCTGATTGCCTGTGACGCCGGCGGCACGATGACCGACGTGATCATCGTCGATGAGAATGGCCATTCCGTGATCGGCAAGGCGGCGACAACACCCCACGACGAGAGCATCGGCTTCATGGAGTCCCTCGAGGAGGCGCTCCGCTATATGGGCCTGGATCCGGACAAGGACATGGCCCAGGTCTGCGGAGCCGCCGAGACCGCGATCTACACTGGCACGAGCATGCTCAACGCGCTGATCAACCTGTCGGGCCTGCGAACCGGTCTGCTCGTCACGCGCGGCTTCGAGGACATGATCGTTCAGGGACGTGGGTCGCAATCCTTCATCGGATATCAGTGGTCCGAGATCACGCACATGCAATACCGCAAACACCGGGAGCCTCTGATTCCGCGGCGTCTCACGCGCGGAGCGACCGAACGGATGGATCTCTTCGGCGACGCTGCGATCCCGCTCTACGAGCACGAGGTCGAGGCGGCGGTCCGAGATCTCGTCCAGGGAGAGCAGATCGAATCCCTCGCCATCGTGTTTCTCTACTCCTTCGCGAATCCGGCCCACGAACAGCGCGCCCGCGAGATTGCCAAACGAGTCTGCGACGAACTCGGCGTCGACGTTCCGATCACGCTCTCGAGCGACGTCGCCCCCACCGTGCGCGAAATCTCGCGGGCGAACGCAACCGCCATCCAGGCCTATGCCTCCGTCCCGGCACGCGTGCAACTGCAACGCATCGAGGACGCCCTGGTCAAGTCGGGCTTCAAACATTCGCTCAACACGGTGCTCTGTTATGGGGGCGTCACGAATATTCGCTATCCGCGGCTCTTCGAGACCGTCATGTCGGGACCGGTCGGCGGGATCATGGGCGCCCAACATCTGTCGAGCACGATCCAGGAAGAGAATATCGTCTGCTCGGACGTGGGCGGAACGAGCTTCGACGCGGGTGCGATCACCGGGGGAAATCTTCCGATCAACCGGGAGCCCCCCTTCCAGCAGATGTTCGTGAATGTGCCCATGCTGGATATCCAATCGATCGGAGCCGGGACCGGCACCTATATCCGACTCGATCCCGAGACCGGCCGAATCAAGCTCGGTCCCGACAGCGCCGGCGGAACACCCGGCCCGGTCTTCCAGGAATCGGGTAACGAGATTCCCACGGTCAACGATTGCAACCTGATGCTCGGGCTCCTGAACGAGCACTACTATCTGGGCGGCCGCGTTCAGGTCAACAAGCAGAAATCGATCGACGTCTTCACAGAGAAGATCGCCGACCCACTCGGACTCGACCCCTACGTCGCCGCCGAACAATGCCTCGACCTCGTCAACATCATGATGCGCGAGCATCTCGTGCGTAGCCTGATGATCGGTCACGATCTGCGCGACTACGTGCTGCTCGGCTATGGCGGCGGCGGGCCCCTGCATCTTCTGGGGTACGCATCGGATGACCCCTGGAAGGCCGTCTGCACGGTGCCCCACGCCGGGGCCTTCTCGGCTTGGGGGGGAGCCTGCATGGACTACGCCCACCGCCGCCATCGCAGTCTCACGAAGATGGTCGGCCGCGAGGATTCCCTGGAGAACCGTGAGTCCGCCAACGCGATTTCCGAGATCTGGGACTCCCTCGAAGCCGAGCTGGTCGAAGAACTGCTGGCGGAGGGCTTCGACGCCGGCCAGATCTCCGTTCACCCGATCGCCTATATCCGACACTATGGTCAGCTCGAGGACGTGGAGGTCGAAGCCCCGACCACGCGCCTGGCCTCCGCGAGCGACGTCGCAGAGCTCCTCGATCTCTTCGATCAGACTTTCCGACAGATGTTCACGCTCGCCGCCCAACCGACGGACCCGCAATACCAGGTCACCGAGGTGGGCGTGATTGCGCAGGTCGATACCGTGAAGCCGATCCTGGCCCGAAAGGCCCTTCAGGGAGAGTCGCCCCCCGCTGATTCGCACAAGGGAATCCGTCCGGTCTTCCAGAAGGGGCGCTGGCAGGACGCGAAGATCTTCGAGATGAGCGAGCTCCAGCCAGGCAATCGCCTGGAGGGCCTCGCCGTGATCGAAGCGCCCAATACCACGCTCTTCATTCCCGAGGACTGGAAGCTCCGAATCGACGAGCACGCGATTTTCTGGCTGGAGCGAAAGGCATGACCGAAGGAGAACAATCGATGCCGCTCAAGGAAGAACTGGCCCAGAACGACCGCCTGCTCGCCGAAACCGGGCATATGTTCGGGCTGAAGACCCTGCCACGAAAGGAAGCGGATCCGGGCAACTACGAAGCCCTCTGGCAGATCCTGCTCAATGTCTGCGGGATGGCCTGGACCGTCGGATGCAAGGTTTCCTCGTCGCCCGTCGCGGTCGAAGGCGGGGATGCGCTGTGGAGCATCCACCTCCCGACGGGCGAGGCCGTTGCGACTTCCCGCGGCATCGTCTCCCACCCGGGGCTCCTTTCCCTGCTCATCCGCAAGTACATCGAGAGCGACTACGAGGTCATTCCGGGCTTCAATCCCGGCTACATCTTCGAAAACAATGATCCGCATTTCGGCGGGATCCACTCGCCTGATTTTCAGACCGTCATTCCGATTCATATCGGGGGCGAATTGATCGCCTGGGCTGCCTCGGTGAGCCACGTGATGGACGCTGGTTCTGTCCTGCCGGGTGCGATCAGCTTCATGAATCCCGATTCGTTCTCCGACGGCATCCCCTTCACGATGGAACGCGTCGGTGAGAACGATCGATTCTACCCCTGGTACGCCAAGCGCATTCAGAGTCGTACCCGCATTCCGGAACTCGTCTTGGGCGATTCGAGGGGACGACTCGCGGGCTGCCTCACGATTCGCGATCGGCTGACGGAGGTCGTCGAGAAATTTGGGGCCGAATTCTTCAAGAGCGCGACCCGCGAATACATCGAAGATTCACGTCGCTATGCGGTGACGCGCGTTCGCACCCAGACGATTCCCGGGCGCATTCGGAAATCGGCGTTCAAGGACCTGGCCATGAAGGGCAAGCGCGTGATCATGCCCGAGCAGGACGCCGACTACCTGATGAACCTGAATCAGGAGATCCACATCGACGCGAATGCGCGGATTCGCTTCTCCCTGCGTGGCGCGAGCACCTGGGTTCCCTTTGGAGAGAACATCACGCCGGATGCCATCGTGTCGGCGCTTCTCAACGGGTTTTCCCACATGGTCGGTTTCGACATGTTCAACTGGGGCACCGTCGCCGCCTGGGACCTCGAGACCCCACCCGAAGGGTCCTGGGCCAATCCGTACCCGGCCAACTACTTTGCCGCCTCTGGTCTGGCCTGGGCACCCGCGGTGCTCTGGCTCTCGTCGCTCTACGAATCCCTCGGCCGCCTTTACTACGCGCGTGGCTTCGTCGAGGAGGTCGCAGCAGGCGGAGCCACGACCATGGTCGGCGAATTCGCCGGCGAGAACCAATACGGCGTCTATACGATCGGACAGACCCTCGAACAGGCGAGCAATGGCTCACCCGCCCGGGCGATCGGAGACGGTGAGAACGGCGCCTGGTCGATCTACACACCGAACGCGGATTTTGGGAACGCCGAGATCACCGAGTTCTTCTACCCGATCCTCTACCTGGGCCGAAACCTCGAGCCGGATTCCGGGGGCTTCGGGAAATTTCGGGGCGGTCTCGGACACACCGTCGTCTGGATGGTCAAGAACACGCCGGGCATCGAGTATATCTGTGGCTGTGCTGGGCTGCGCAGCAAGATCATCGCGAATCACGGCATGTTCGGCGCCTACCCGACGCCGCCCGATCGGCCCTCCTATGCCAGAGGCACCAACGTCAAGGAATTGATCGACGCGCGCAAGCCGCTCGTTCACGAGCGGGGCGATCCGGAGGATCCGAACCTCGCTCGCTTTATCGAAGCGGAAGACCTCCAGACCGACGTCATCGCTCCCTTCGCAACCGGAGATATCCTCAAAGAGCACGATCTCATCATTCTACCCGTCTCGGGCTCCCAGGCCTTCGGCGACCCGATCGAACGGGATCCCGAAGACGTTCGGGAGGATCTCGAACGATCCTGGACGCGTGAACGCGTGGCGCGGGATGTGTACGGCGTCGTGGCAAAGCGTGATGACCGCGATCGCTGGACGGTCGATGCCACGGCGACCGAAGACGCTCGGAGCGAGATCCGTCAGGAACGAAAGAAGCGTGGCATACCCTTCAAGGAGTGGTGGCGCGATGAGCGAAAACGCGTCGAGGCCAGCGAGGGGATGTCCCCCGCGGTGACGAACATGTGGCGCACGTCCATGGAGCTGACCCCGGAATACGGGAACGAACTTCGTGCCTTCTGGAAGCTTCCGGAAGACTTCACCTTCGAAACCAAGGAGGCGTCGGAATAGCATGTCGGAGTACAACCCCAACGAGATCCGCCGTCTGGTCGATGGAGAGCTTCCGTGGCTTCGCGTCCAGGAGATCATGCGCAGTCCGAAGGACGCGAATCGACTCCAGGTCTGGATCGAAATCCACCAGGAGCGCGTCGACTGGGACGAACGCATCCTGCTCCCGCTCACGCCCGCGCTCTTCATCGTCCAGTCGGGCACGCGTCGGGTCGTGAAATGTCGCTGCGGCTTCGAATTCGGAAATGACTATCGCATCAACTGGAAGCTCGAGGCCCTGATCTACGTCCACGAGGATCGAGAATCCCTCGATCGCGTCTACCGCGGGATCGATCAGCCGGATCCCGAATGGATTCAGCTCCGAGAATATTCCTGCCCCGGGTGCGGAAGCCAACTCGAGGTCGAAGCCGTCCCACGTGGCTGCCCGCCGGATTTCGAGTTCCTGCCCGACCTCGACACCTTCTATCGCGATTGGCTGGGAACGCCGCTTCCCGATGCCGTGACTTTTGAAGACAAGACACTCTCCGAAATCGATCGCTGGGAGGTGTGAGTACTTGGGTGAAGCCCCCGTTCCCCAAAGCGGCAGCGTAAACGCCGCGCTCGACGATCTCCGGGTGATCGATCTCTCGCGCTCGTTCTGGTCGGCGCTCGCCGGCACGATGCTCGCGGATTTTGGGGCCGACGTGATCCACGTGTCCGACCCGGACTCCCCTCCCGTGTGGCAGGCCGAACTCGAACCCGAAGCCCAGTGGGATTACCTCGCGGAACTCGCTCACCGAAACAAGCGAAGCGCTGCGATCTGCCTGGACGACCCGGCGGGCAGCGACCTCATCGAACGACTCGTCGATCAGGCGGACATATTGCTGGTCGACTGGCCCTCCGCGGAGCTCGCCGAGCGAGGATGGGGAGCCGAAGAATTTCGGGCCAGTCGGCCGCGTCTGATCGTGGCGCGGGGGACCGGCTTCGGACCCGAGGGTCCCGATCGTGATCTGCCCGCGGACGACACGATCGCGGCGGCTCGAACGGGGGTGATGCCCACCCTGCCCCAACCCGGTCAGCCACCCGTCTTCCCGGAATCCGGTTCGATGTATACCGCCCTCATGCTCGCCTTCGGGATCATGGCTGCTGTTCATCATCGCGCCGAAAGCGGCCAGGGCCAGATCGTCGACGCCTCGCTGCTCGGAGGCAACATGTACGGCGCCAGTCTCGACCTCCAGGCCTATCTCGCGATTCGGGGCGACGCCTTCCTGGGACCCATGGCCCAGAAGGACCGCGGCAACCCCATGAGCGGCACTCTCTTCATGACGAAGGACGAGCGCTGGGTCACCCTGACGATGCCGGATACGGACCGATGGTGGCCCGACTTTTCGGTCCTGATCGGCGTCTCGACCAACGACGCGCGCTTCGACGATCACGTGAAGCGGACCGAAGTGAATCGAAGTGAGTTGATGGCCGTGATCGAGAAGGCAATCCGACGACGCGACGCCGCCGAGTGGCGAGCCTCCTTCGAGGAGCGTGGTCTGTCCGCCGACGTGATCGAGGAATTCAATTATCCAGCAGATGACCTCGAAGCCCGACGCAACCGTTATGTGTTGGCCCTCGAGGATTCGAGCCGCGGCGCCTTCAAGACGCTCGGCTTTCCGATCCATCTCTCGCAAACGCCCGCTCGACTCGATCGGCGACCGCCCACTCGGGGTCAGCACACCGCGCGAATCCTCCACGATCTTCTGGGTCTATCCGAGGGCGAGATCGACGCCCTCGAGATGCAGAGGGCGATCCGTGCCTGATCCAGCTGAAGAGACGCAGACGACCCGAGGCGCGCTCGAAGGAATCCGGGTCATCGACCTCACGGTCTGGTTTCAAGGTCCCGTCTGCGCCCAGCACCTGGCGGATTTCGGTGCCGACGTGATCAAGGTCGAAAGACCCAAGGGCGGCGATCAGGGCCGAGGCGTGATGAGTCTGAAGGCGCTGCCGGTCGGCGACTGGAACCAGTATTTCCTCGTGATCAACCGGAACAAGAGGAGTATCGCTCTCGATCTCAAGACGGACGAGGGACGCGAGATCATGTACCGGATGGTCGAAAACGCCGATGTCTTCCTGTCGAACCTCTCGCCCGCCCTGCTCGAACGATGGGGACTCAGCTACGAAAAACTGTGCGAGATCAATCCGCGAATCGTCTACGCGATGAACACCGGCTACGGCCCCCACGGCTCAGCGGACCGCCCCTCCTTCGACATGACCGTGCAGGCGCTCACCGGCATCATGGCGCGCCTCGGAGAACCGGGGGAGCCACCCATCTATCTCGGCATGGGCTCGGGGGACGCCTACGGTGGGCTCATGTCGGCACTTGGAATCCTGATTGCGCTGCACGCCCGCCGACGGACGGGACGGGGGCAGATGCTCGATGCGTCCCTCTACGGTGCCCAGCTCTTTCTCGCCGCACCCTCAATCCAGGCCTACCTGGCGACGGGCGACCGCCGCCTCGCACAGCAGCAATCGCGGCTCGACCGACCCCAACCCCTGCGAAACGCCTTTCCGGTTGCGGACGGCTGGGTGGTGTTGGCCCTCGATGGGAGCGAGGCGTCCTGGTCGAAGCTCTGCAACACGTTCGACGACGACAAACTCGCGACCGATCCACTCTTCAGAGACGCCTCGCTTCGGACAAAGAACGCGAGAGTGCTCGTCCAGCGGATCGACGAAATCCTCGGGAGTCGCGCCACCGACGAATGGCTCGCGCGCTTTGAGACCAACGGAATTCCCGCCTCGGCGATCCGAACCTTCGAGGATCTCGTGAAAGATCCGCAGGCCTGGCAGAATCGCTACCTGATGACAACCTACTGCGAAGAGGTCGATCGCGAGGTCGAGATCCGCGGGTTGCCGATCGGCCTGAGCGAAACACCGGGTGCCGTTCGGGGGCTCGGTCCTGAACTGGGCGAACACACGGAGATCCTGCTGACGGAACTCTTCGGATACACCTGGGATGACATCGAACGATTCAAGACGGCCGGGGCGATTCCCTAGGCAGATCGGAAGGGGCTCGCGATGAGTTTTAGTGAGTGGCAGCGTGTCGAAGGAGAGGGACTCGACTTCGAAGAGATTGCGTATGAAAAGAAGGAGCATCAGGAGCTTCACGGCTGCATCGCTCGGGTCACGATCGACAAGCCCGAGAAATACAACATCATGACACTCGACACCGTCGAGGAGATGTTCCGAGCCTTCTATGACGCCAATCACGACCCCGCCGTAGGCGTGATCGTACTCGCTGGAAGCGGAAAGAATTTCGGAACGGGCGGTGACGTCGAATGGGAGAAATGGGGGCTTCGCCAGGCCTTCTACAACCGCTACCCACACAACCGACTGATGCGCCTGTCACGCAAACCCATTCTCGCGGCGGTTCAGGGCTATTGCATCGGAGGCCACAACCATATGGCCTATTGCTGCGATTTCACGATCGCCGCCAGCAACGCGATCTTCGGCCAGGCGGGGCCCAAGGTGGGAAGCCCCGCCGATGGCTTCTTCGTCCCCTACCTCACGAAGGTGATCGGGGCGAAGAGGGCCCGCGAAATGTGGATGCTCTGCCGAAAATATCCGGCCCAGCAGGCCTACGAGATGGGGCTCGTCAATGAGGTCGTCGAACTCGAGGATCTCGAGGCCGCGGTCGACCGATGGTGCGAAGAGATGCTGAGCCTCAGTCCAGGCTGTCTCGAGATCTTGAAGGCTTCATTCGATCAGGAGATGGATGGCTACACCGAGATGGGCGTGATCTCCCATACGATGTATCCGGACTGGTTCGATTCGAAGGAATGCGCAGAGGGCCCGGCCTCGTTTACGGAAAAACGCAAGCCTCGATTCTGGGATATCCGGCGAGGCTCCTGAACGGCTTTCGGTTCAGTCCTTCGTCCAGTCCTCGGGAACCTGCCCGTCGTTGTAGTCCGGGTTCACACCCACCGCGGAGACCTGCTCTGGATGGATCGTCACCGTGACGCGTTCGTCTCCGGGCCGGTCGAAGGGATATTCGTCCTGGTCCATGTATTTGCGCGCAACCCGATTGATGAAGGAGCGATCGACGTCGTCCTCGAGCGTCGTGCGGCCTCGAATCTCGATATAGCGCCAGATATTCTCGGGATCGGGAATCGAGAGAGCGATCCGATCGTCCGCGACCAGATTGTGGTACTTCACGCGTCCCTTGGTCGTGCTGAAACGTACATGCTTCCCATCCCAGAGCATGCAGATCGGGTTGTTCGAGATCATTCCGTCTGGCCGAATGGTCGCGACGTGGGGGAAGCATTTCGAGTCGAGAATATCGAAAAACGCCTCGGGGATCTCTCTGGTTGATCTTGCCATTCGCTCATCTCCAGCCTGTGAAGGCTCCCATCAGAAATCCGTGCCCTGTCGGGAACCAATGAGTCGGGAACCCATGAATTGAAGCTTGCCTCGAGGCGCGCAACGACCCCGTCGGATCAACGCGACGATAACAACTCGCGCCACGATGGGGAGGTGTCATCGATCTCACCCGCTCGATTTCCGTCGCGCGATACGGGCGGGGGTCATCGCGACCGACCCTCCGCAGCGTAGTCGCACCGATCCCTCGAAGGGTTCGCAATCCTCAGCGATTCCGTTCGGTGCGTTATCGTCCACCGATGTCGTCAGGTCGGTGACACAAGAAAGTGCCTGGTCGCGAGGTCGAGTCCGGCATCGCGTGACGGGGAGGCTCCGAGCATGACACGATTCTTCGGGCAAGGGTGGCCACTCCCTCTCGTCGTCATCACAAGCTCCGTCATTCTGCTCTTCGCCGGAGCTTCGGCGGCAGTCGAGATCCAACCCGGACAGACCTACGCAAGCGGAACATCACTCAGCTCGCGCGAATCCGGTATCACGACCACGGTGCCACAGGGCTGGACAGCCGCATGGCCCGAGGGCTCCGAGATGCTGGTGATGGCCCGCGACGACGAGCAGGCGTATCTGTTCGTGGCGGCCGACGAACTCAGCAAGGCCGAGGCCGTTGTCGAGATGAGTCAGACCATCCCCCTCGGTGACGGAGTGGTATTGCATCCAAAGGATGCGCCCCAAAGCGTCTCTGAGGATCTACTGCGGGCGGAATACCGTGTGGTGGGCACCGAGAGACCGGCTCGCGGAACGATCTGGACCCGCATCGGTCCCCACGGAGTCAGCGCTGCGTTCTTCTCGGTCGACATCGAAGGTGCCCCGGGCCACTTCCTCTACGGCCTCTCCCTCCGAGAGGGAGATCTCTATCTGGATGGCAGCAAATGGCTGCGCGCGGGCAACGAGCGCTGTAGCTGACGTGTCGAATCCCGCGTCGGCCAGCTGACTTCGAAGAGCGAGCTGGCGATGCCCTTAACGAGCGACGAGTTTCGAGACTGAAGTCCCCCCGTTCCGTCTACTCAACGCTGCCAGCGGCGGCGTCCCGGGGCGCGAAGATTCGCGCCAGTACGAAGCCCGCCGAAATGCAGAAGAGTCCAGCCAGCGGCATGCGAAATCGCAGCTGCGCGAAGGTCAGTGCATAGATCAGCACGTAGCCTGCGACGATGGCTATGGTCAACAAACCGAAGCGGCGTGGATTACCGCGACGCCGGATCGACTCGATGAAACCGAGACAGCCGAGTGGCAACACGACGAATGCGAGAGGAAAAAGAAGAAGCGCCTTCAGCCCCTGATCCACCCGGAAGTCGTTGACCGCCAGCCCTCCCTCGCCATCTGGCACGACGGCGCCCTTGCCAAAGGGCACCTCGAGCGGCGTGAAGAAATAGAAGGTCTTCTCGAGGACCCGCCTGAGGAAAGCGCCAGGTCGTACCTCGATGGCCTCGAGCGCCCGTGCACGAAGAAATGCGTCGCCTGAATGTTCGTCGAGGCCCGCCGTCAGCGGGACGATGAACGCGTCCGCATCGTCCGGATCGAGGGCGGGGTAGATCGACGCGACGAGCTCCGAGTTTCCCTTGAAGAGGTTCACACCTCCATTGGTCGGCGTGCCCGGCGAAAACGAGCCAAAGGCCGCGACGTGATAGACCTGCCAAGGAAGGAGCACCAGTTCGAAGACCGCCACGCAGATCGCGATTCGAAGGATGCGTCGTTTGGCGGAGAGCTCGGAAAGAGCCAGCACCAGGACCAGTGCCGGGAGCAGAAAGAGACCGGTTGGGCGGCTCAAGAACGCCAGCCCTGCAGCCAGGGCTGCAATCAACGCATGGCGTCGCGAATCGGCGCATCGCAGTGTCATCATCGCAAACAGCAGTGTCAAGAATTCGATCACCACGGTATCGCGTTGCGCGAGCTGCTCCTTGTGCAAGGCGAAGTTCGCCGCATATAGACAGACTGCGATCGACGCAACGCGGCGTTCGCGAAAGACTGCCAGCGAAAGCCGATGAACGAGAAACAGCGAGCCGAGCCCGAATACGGCCTGTACGATGCGCGCAAGGGCTTCCCAATATTCAGAGCCGATGGTGATCACGCCCGAGAGCAGAATCGGATAGAGGGGGGGTCGCCAATAGCTCCAGGTCGCGCCGTCGACCGAATAGAAGGCACTCTCGGAGAGGTTCCGCGCGATATCCCCAAACGTCGAAGAACCGGTCTCGGCAAAGTCGGTTGTGAGGCCGACCATCGCATATTGGAAGAGCAGGACGCCTACGCACACCAGGAGCAAGGGCTCCCTGCGAGCCGTCTGCAGCCGATCCTGCATCGCCCCCCCCGAATCCGATGCAGCCGTTCGACTCCCTCGGCCTTCGAGGTGATCGATCCCTCTGTCGAGCGAACCGTAGCGGAGCGGATAGTCGTTTCAAGCGGCTCTGCGGCGTTGACCCGTCTCGCTCGGGCGGCGAAGTCCGAGCTCTGCAGCGAAAGATTTCCCGGTGCGAAATCGTATCGCTCGAAGCGATCTCGGCCTCGAGCCAAGTTACTACATCTTCCGCGTGCGATTCGACGTCGCGAATCAGGGGAAGCGATCCACCTAATACCGGTACTGAAGACCCGCGGCAAACGTCATGTAATTGAGGTCGTCGACATCTCCGATGTCGGGATTCTTGAGTGTGGTGAGAACCGCCGATGCCTGTGCGTTCAAGACGAGGTGGCGGGTGATGTAGAGATCGAGTCCAAGGCCCGCGCGAGCGGCCGGCTTGGCACTCATGCCGTCATCGACGTCACCGCCCAATGCGTTCAGGGCAGCGACCAGCTCCCCACTGTCGACTTCCGAAACCGCCACGCCACCACCGAGCAAGAAATAGGGCTGGACGCGCCAGAAGGGAATGATCCACTTCGTGTTGGCCGTCAGCGTGTGGCCCTCGATGCTATAGAGCTTTCCGGTGGCGGGAACCGGAGTGTCGGTCGACCCCTTGATCTCGTACTCGCCGATCCACTCGTACTGGAGCTCGAGCGCGAGCCACGAGCAGATGCGATATCCCAGAAGCACATTGAGTCCGGCCGAATCCCCGAGATCGAAGCGGGCGTTTGCCCCCGAAAGTGCGTCGTCCACGGTATCCTGAATCACGTCTTCGATCCGACTATCGAACACGTTGTACTGATAGGATCCGCCACCGCCCAGGTAGAACCCGGGTCGGCTGAAGGAATCGGCATCCGGCGTTTCCTCCGCCACTGCGACATGCGGCAGGACGAACAGGCAGGCGGCCGCGAGCATCGACAGTTCACGAACCCTGTCGGGGAAATATCTTCGACGCAATCGGCCAGCATCCAGTCGGGCGCTCATCGCTCTCCTCCTCGAAGGTCGTCTCCGGACATGGCTCTCCACAAAGAGCCTGGGGGGAGACATGGACCCACCCAATTAATCGGCTCCTAAGCAATCGAGCTGAAGCCTATTCGGCCGTCCATGTCTCACGCATCCACGGGAGTCAGCCGTGCAGCGATTGCGTCGGCGAGAGGCACTCCTCACCCCTACTTCCCAGAGGAGCTGAGAGCCACGCTCGACAGACTCATCACGTGCTGCGAGAGCCCGAGCAGAAGCGAATGCGACTCACCAGCGAGCTCGCGATTCTCGATTCGTGGGACGGCGGAGTCGTCGCGGAGATACGGCCCGATGAAATCCGCTATCGAACCGGTGGGGCGTCTACTCGCTCTGATGCGGTTCCGGCAATTCGATCGTCACCATCGTGCCTCCGCTACTTCCACGTTCGATCGTCAACGTTCCGGCACGGGCATCGACGATCCGCCTGACGATCGCAAACCCGAGACCCACACTGGAGGAATCGGAGTTCGGACGCGGCCATGAGGCTGGCGAGGAGATTGTGAACTGAATGAACCACTTCTCCCGCGAAATCGGGCAAGGGTGAACTCGCCGCGAAGCCCTCGATCGATTCACTTCCGGTTGGCTTCCCAGGAGCCGAGCACGGGGCATTTCGGTCATTCCGAGGTCGATGTAATGCTCGATCCGCCCGCCTTTGTAGGCCCCTGAGCGAATCGGTTGACTCCAGTATTGAAGTCTCCCCCGGCTCGGCCCGGACCCGGAGCGACGATGCAGTCGAATCGCTCGATATGCGTGTTGACTTCGTAGCTCGAGAGAATTCGTCTCTCGAACTCATCACCGTCTTTCATGATGTGGCGAATTCGATTGCGAAGCAGCTCGCGCTTGTCCTGACCGTGTGCCTCATCCCCGTCCAACCCGAAATAGATTCTAAGAGCCTCATTGGTCCGGACGACCTTGAAATCGGGATCGAGAATGAAGACTCCAACGGAGGTTGCATCGAGAACGTCTTTGATGAGCGAGACATGCCTTGCGGTGGCGGCTCCTTCGTCCTCGAGGACGGAGGCCATTTCTTCGACGCGTTGGCTGAGTTCGCTGACCTCCGACAGAACCGCGAGGGCGCCGTAGCTCGAGGGCGGCAAGCACCAATCGCTGACTCTGCCGTCCCGCTTCGCGCCTTCGGTTTCGGGGAAAATCTCTCTCAACGAACTCAGCATCCGTTCGGCGGTTCGGCGACTCACCTCGAACCGAACGGCGATCTCGTCGAGTGAGACGCCTGTCGACGTCGCCAGAAGCATGGCCGTGAGTTCGAAAAGATCAGCAACTCGTCGATAGCGCGGCGACATCGATATCCCGGTGTGATTCGAAGCGCGCCCATTTTACTCGGCGACCCCGTCTCTATTGATCGGAGTTGCGATATAATATCCAAACTGGTAGCTGAAGTACGTGGACCGATACATTTACTATCGGAAACTTAACGGCTAAACGAATCGTCCAGGTCCGAGCCACTCACATCGAGAATAACGATCTAGTCAGTTTCGCCGTTGGGCGATTCGACCAGCCTGTCTCAGGGGTAATTCCGAGGTGGAGTGGCGAACGGTGAAGTCGCTCATCGCGGGGAATTTGGAAACCGAGACACGCTCAATCAGCCACGGACGCTCCGGAGGCCACGGCGGCCGCCGTCGGTCGAACCCGACGGGCTGCATCGGATCGGGCGAGCGCAGCCTCCGCATCCGCCCTTTCTCGCTCGATCGCGAGGAAGGCTTCTCGCGACTGCCGGGCGTCCAGTCGCTCCTTCGCGCGGTCACTCGCCTCGATCGAGATCGCGACGAAGGGTGCCAGTCTCAGCTGGCGCCCCGGGTCGACGGTCGTGGCTCTCAGCAGGCCGGTCCTCGCCTGGTCGTATTCGCCGGCGCCTAGCGCTTCGAGCGCTCGTTTCTCGAGGACGTCTGCCTCCAGCAGATCCCAATCCGGCCGGACTCTCTCGTCCAGGGCACGCGCGGCGCCGATGTTTTCGAGAGCGACCGTGAAGCTTCCCGCGTTCCTCTGGTTCCGTGCGATGAGGATATGCTCCGCTGCGATTTCCTGGGCCATCATCTCCGTCCCGAAGATCAGGGCCGACTTTCTTCGCAGACTCGATGCTCGCTCCGCAAATCCCAATTCGGAGAGCCGCAGGACGGCGGCCGCGAGTTCGGTCGGAGTGTGACGACCCGAAGAAGGGTCGTGCAGGAAACGCTGCGCGCGATGGATTTTATCCCCCAGCGCGTCCTGGATGGGGAGGGTGGAGATCGAAGGTTCTCCCCGTCCCTCGATCCGCATGATCGCGTGCAGCGAGGTCGGCGCTCTCAGGAGCGGCGCCGTCACCAGATCGAGCACTTCGACGCGGGTGTCGGCTCCTTGCGCGCTGACCACGACGCGGTGAGGTGGAAGGTCGTCGAATTGGATCTCGATGGGAATCCCGATTCGGTGGGTCTGACTTTCGAGATCGACCAAAGGCTCAACCGGGGACGATTCCGTGATCCGTTCGACGTGACTCCCCTTCCACATCGCTTCGGAATTGAGTGCCGGATTGAGCATCGCGAACCAATGCCCCCAATTGGAGCCGGCGATCGCCCACAGGAGAGCGAAGGGCGAAGACACGAACTCGAGTGCTTCCCTCCCCGGGCTGTAGGGGAGGACCCGCTGAACCGTCTCCTCGGTTCTCGGAGTGCGAGTCGTCGTGCTCTCGACTTTCGTTGCCCGCAGCAGCACGGATGATCGAACGAGTATCGAATCCCGATTCTCTGTGTCGAACCGCTCGTCGTCTGTCATGTCGAGGTGGTAGCCGGGCGGGCTCGTGATCCGCTCCGGAAAGCCGTTCCGAATGCGCGTCTGCCCGCTTCCATCGACGATGTTGACGCATCCCAGTATCGGAGCGAAAACGATCGCGGCCATCAGCGAAATCGCAAGAGTCGATCGAGTCAGGTTCTTCGCCTCGTACTCCGCTTCCAGGGCCGCCACTCGACGAGCGAGATCGGCCAGCAAACCGCCGCACTTCACGCTCGTGGTCGGACCCGGGCACTGCTCTGCTAATCGGGACCTGTCCAGAGAGACATCACCCACTGCGTACCCCCCTATCATTATCGATCATATCACACCACCCGCTGTGACCAGGATCACGATCCAAGCTCCAAGTTCGATCTTGTGTTCGGGCACACCTCGAGTGACGCGACGAGTCCATGACCCCGCCCGACGAACGACTGGTGAACTCTGGGCTCTCTTGTGGCAGCTTCGAGTCCGCGCGAGATCGGAACGAAAGTGGTCGTCATCGCGAAGACGGGGAATGTCGAGATGGGCACTGAAGAGAGCAAGCAGATCGTTCGAGCGTATTTCGAAGCGCTCCGGACGGGAGATCCCGGACTGGCGGACCTGTTCACCGAGGACGTGAGTTGGTGGGTCCCGGAGGGTTCTGATTTCGCCGGGACCCACGCGGGGAAGGCAGCGGTGTTGGCTTTTCTGGGAAGTGGTGTCGGTTATTACTCCGACGATGATCCGATGACGGTAGAGATCCAATCGATCATCGCGGAGGAAGCGAAGGTCGCTTGCGAATTCATCCTCGAGGCGACGACCGCTTCCGGCAAGGCCTACAGGAATTTCTACCACTTCGCTTTCGAGATCGAAGACGGTCGGATCCAACGTGTACGGGAGTACCTGGACACCCGCTACGCGCACGAGGCCTTCCACGGCCAGGACGGACCCAGCGAGCCGGGTCTCGACTGACCCTCTTTCGCACGGGCGCCGGGTGTCGGGCCGCAGCGTCCACTGCGAACCCCGGCAGGACGCAGGAGCCGCTAGTCGGGTCCACCAGGGCCAGGGCGGGTATTCCGCCCGACCCGCGGCGCGCTCTCACTCTCGATGCGCGCCCAACGGAACGGGGAGAGCCACTGTGCGAAGAAGCCGGACGGGAAAGCGTCGAAGCCATCCAGTCCGACTTCGGTCGGCGGATCGCGATCTGCCGGCAGATAGCGCGTCCCGAAGATTGCGTCCCAGAAGATGTAGACGTTGCCGTAGTTGCGGTCGGCCTCGGCTCGCTCGCGGGAGTGATGCCAGCGGTGGACATCACCGATGCTATAGATCCAGGAGAGTGGTCCGAGCCGCAGGTTGATATTGGCGTGCTGGAAGGCGTCTGCGGATAATGCCGCCACCGTCGTCAGCGCGAGCACCTCCTCGCCAACCCCGAGCACCGCGAGCGGGAGCACGCCGAGCAACCCGAATCGGAAGGCGATCTCGCCCGGATGCGCCCGCGCTCCGTTCAGCCAGTAGAGACGCGTGGCGCTGTGATGGGTCGCATGCAGGCGCCAGAGCCAGTCGAAGCGATGCATCACTCGATGGCCCCAGTAGTCGAAGAACTCACGCACGACCGTAGCCAGCAGGACCTGCGCGGCGATGGGCCAGCTCGCCGGCCAGATCCCACCCCGCGTCTGCACGGACAGCCAGCCCCCGAGCGCGACAGCGACACTCGCGACCAACGGCGCGAGCAGAGCGCTCACCCCGAGATGCGTCGGCATATACAGCACGTCCGTTCGCAGTTCGCCGTCCGAGCGATTCCAGTCTCTATGCCAAGGCAGGATCCGTTCCATCACGGCGACGAGCAGGAACGCTGCCAGGCTCACGGGCAGCACCGCCTGCGCGGGCTGCATCCCCGCCCGAATCATCGACAGCGTGGCGACGAGGCCGCCTAGCACCGCGAGGGGCACGATCGATGCCGCCAGCACTTTCTGCCAGACCTTCTCGAGCTCGGAGCCCTGCCGCATTCTCGTCTCCTGCTGATTCGGGAGTCCCCCCATTGTGGGGGCCCCCTTTGTTTGCGCAAGGCCACGGGGATCGGGCCGCGGCCCGGCTGCTGCCGTCAAAACGAGATCTCCGATCACCAGACCCACGCCTCTCGTGGACGGCTCGACCGGCCGCAGCGCAAGACGCACTATATTCAGGAGCGGCGGTCGAACACACCCGGCTGGCAGAACCTTGGAGAACCCGCTTTGAAATCCCTGATCGACGCCTACGAAAACTTTCCGGGCGATCATTGCGGGAGCGTCGCGATGCGTGGCCTCCTGCAGCACTACTGCGGCCTCGCACTGCCGGAAGCGGCGATCTTCGGGCTCGGTGCGGGCGCGGCCGCAACCTTCTTGTCCGGACCGGGTCTCGATCCTGCCGCGATCCTCTTCGGACGCACGAGTTCGATGGAACAGGACCTCGCCCGAAACCTCCAGATCGATTACCGCGAACAGACGGAGCCCGACGACGAGGAGGCCTGGCGGGTTGCCCGCGCGGAGGTCCTCGCGGGACGACCGACGATGCTCTCGGGTGACATCCTCTATCTCGACTATCGCGAGTTCAAGGTGCACTTTCCGTCCCACCGATTTGTCCTGCTCGGCTTCGATGACGTGGCGGAGCAGGTCTTCATTGCCGATCGCATCCGACCGGAACCCGAAACCTGTTCGCTGCGCGCCCTCAAGCTCTCGCGGAACCCACCCGAGGGCCTCTCGACGATGAATCTCTGGGGCCGCTTTCACGGCCACGAGATCGGTCGCGAGCTGGTCGGTGCTGCCCGGGATGCCATCGCCCAGTGCGCCTCGTCCATGCTCGGGACCGACTCGGCCCGAGAGCCCGACGCCGGCCCCCGGCTCGAGACCCCCGCCCCCGCGACCGGAATTCGATCGGTCCAGGGGATCACCGCGATCCGAGCCTTCGCGGCGGACCTCCCCCGCTGGCGCGATCGCAGCGATGCGGCCTGGCTCTCCAGCTTCAACGCGAGCTGCATCGAGAAATTCGGCAACGGAGGCGGAAATTTCCGAAGGCTCTACTCGAGTTTTCTCGGTTGGGCACGCGAACTCGACGAGTCCCTCGTACCGGCGGCCGCACCGGCGCTCGCGTGGCGGGCCGCGGACGCCTGGACGGCGACGAGCGATGCCCTCTTCGCTGCCTCGAAGGGCGATCTCGA